>CABSLJ010000001.1 GCA_902478455.1 uncultured Oscillospiraceae bacterium
ATTTTCTATAATATACACCGATTTGGTATACATTGCAAGAGGCTTGATAAAATTTTATCTGTTTTTTGCCCGCTCAGCCGCGGCGACGGCCAGCCGGTCGCACCGCTCGTTTTCCGGATGGCCGGCATGCCCCTTGACCCACACGACGGTGAGCCGGTGAATACCGGCCAGGCGCAGCAGCTCGTCCCACAGGTCGGGGTTGAGGGCGGGCTCCTTTTTGTTGCGCATCCAACCGTTCTGCTTCCATTTTTTCGCCCAGCCCTTTTCGAGCGCGTTGCACACATACTGGGAATCGCTGTAAAGCGTCACGGCGCAGGGTTCCTTTAAGAGCTTCAGCCCTTCAATGACGGCCGAAAGCTCCATGCGGTTGTTGGTGGTTTCCCGTTCGCCGCCGGAAAGCTCCTTTTCATGCGCGCCGTAGCGCAGAATCGCGCCCCAGCCGCCCGGCCCGGGGTTGCCCTGGCAGGCGCCGTCGGTATATAGTTCAACCTGCTTCAATTGCGTCGTCCTCTCCGGTGACAAAAATATGGGCCGGTTCATTTCCATGAATGCCCAAGCTGTGCACCGCGTCATTATAACATAGAAATGGAAAGCAGCCAAGGAGAAAATCAGGAAAGCCCCCTGGAAAGCCACCGCCTCCCAGTTTGGTCAACGTTCTCATGCACAAGCGACAGCTTGGTATGCGAAGCATACTGCGCGCCAGCGCCGCGTGAGGTTGTTATAAAAGGTAAACTGACAGTAACCAAGTAGCAATAACCGCAATCCTCTTGAAAAACCGTGGCTTCCCGTTTTGGTCAACGTTCTCTCAGCCGTCGGCAATCTTCGATTGCCGCTTACGGCGTGAGGTTGTTATAGAAAGTAAATTGACCGCAGGGCAGCAGCAAAACCGCAAAGCCCCTTGAAGAAGCGTAGCTTCTCCGCTTGGTCAACGTTCTTACACTCGGACATCCGCCCCAAAATGAGCGGGCCGCGGCGCGCGAAGGCGACGGGACCGAACGGAAAACAGTGCATTCTCTACCGATTTTGTCCAGCCGGGACGCGTTTTATCACGCCGGGCGAAAAAACAGCCGATTCTTTTCGGGAAAAATTTCCTCGCGATGTGATTATCAGCCTTCGGAAGCGGAAAGAATAAAAGTAAGCTTTGCTGTCCGGTGCAAAGACGGACGCGAAAGGGGTGGATGGAATCGCGCCTTTCCAGGAAGAACGCGGATATCGGAGCGCCCAATCGCGGCGCTCTTGACAGTATCCGCAACAAAGGGTACAATGAAACTACTATTTGTGTCCGGATTTTTTACTGTGCAAGTTGAAGGTTTTTCCGTTTGAACGTTTTGAATCTCGTCACATAGATCAAAAAGGGACATTTCTGGACCCTGTGGGAGGCATGCCCGCGGCACCGTTTGCCGGCGGGCTCTTAATGGTTGTGTCCCCAAAATTAAATGGAGGTTATTTTGTGCAATTAGATGTAAAGAAAAAGCCCGCCAAGAGCGCGCAGACGGAAGCTCCGTCCGCTTCGGAAAGGACGCGCGCGCCGGGCGGCGGCAGACAGGCCGACCAAATGCTCAGCGGCCGGGGAGGGGATATCGAAATCCCCGCGCCCCGTCAGTTCCCCAAGCGGGCCGTCAAACACCGCGAGCCGGCCGCCGCGCAGGATCGAAAGGCGTCGGCCACGGCGGCGCAGAAAAGGGAGACGGGCGAAAAGCAGCCCGCGCGGAAAAAGGAAGCCGCGCCCAAGGCCGCTCCCAAAAGCGCGCCCAGGAAAACCAAAACCGAAAATAAGGCGGCGCAGCCGCAGAACAATCTGCTCAAAGCGCCTGCGGCGGAGCAGACCGCTCCCAAAAGGCAGCGCAGAGGGCGCGGAAACGCCGAAAAGCCGGCGCCCTCCATCAAGGTCACCTTCCTCGGCGGACTCAATGAGATCGGCAAAAATATGACCCTGTTCGAGTGCGGGGACGATATGTTCCTTCTGGACTGCGGCATGGCCTTCCCGGACGGAGACATGCTCGGGGTGGACCTTGTTCTGCCCGATTTCACCTACGTTGAGCGCAACAAGGATAAGATCCGCGGCATCGTGCTGACCCACGGTCATGAGGACCACATCGGCTCGCTGCCCTACCTGCTCAAAAACATCAAGTTCCCCGTCTACGGCACCAGCCTGACGCTGGGACTCGTGGAGGGCAAGCTCAAGGAGCACAATCTCGTCGGCAGGGTACAGCTCAATGTGGTAAAGCCCGGCCAGACGATCAAGCTCGGCTGCATGGAGGTCGAGTTCATCCACGTCAACCACTCCATTCCCGACGCGGTCGGCATCGCCATCCATTCGCCCGCCGGCACTCTCGTGCATACGGGCGACTTCAAAATTGACTGCACGCCCACGTCCAACAGCGGCATGATCGACCTTGCCCGCTTCGCCGAGCTGGGCAAGGAGGGAGTGCTCGCCCTCTTCGCCGATTCCACCAACGCCGAGCGCCCCGGCTACACCATGACCGAGCAGAAGGTGGGCAACTCCTTTGAAAATCTCTTCAAGCGGGCGGAAAACAGCCGCATCATCATCGCAACCTTCGCCTCCAACATCGGCCGCGTGCAGCAGATCATCAACTGCGCCGCCAAATTCGGCCGCAAGGTGGCCCTTTCCGGCCGCAGCATGGTCAATGTGATGGGCATCGCCGTGGAACTCGGCTATCTCGACGTCCCCGAGGGCGTGTTGATCGACATCGACCTTTTAAACCGCTATCCCAAGGATCAGGTGGTTTTAATCACCACGGGCAGCCAGGGGGAGCCCATGTCGGCGCTCAGCCGCATGGCCTATTCCGACCACCGCAAGGTGGAGGTCGGTCCGGAGGACTTCATCATCATTTCGGCCAATCCCATCCCCGGCAACGAAAAGACGGTCGGCGCGGTCATCAACGAGCTGATGAAGCACGGCTGCCAGGTGGTCTATGAGTCGATGTACGAGGTGCACGTCTCCGGCCACGCCTGCCAGGAGGAGCTGAAAATCATTCAGGGCGTCTGCAAGCCCAAGTATTTCATCCCCGTTCACGGGGAGCAGAAGCATCTGCGCAAGCACGCCATGCTCGCCAAAAGCATGGGAATGGACGACGCCCATGTCTTCATCGGGGACATCGGCAACGTCATCGAACTCAACCGCGACTACATGAAGCAGCTGCCCTCCGTCCCGGCCGGCCGCGTGCTGGTCGACGGCCTCGGCGTGGGCGACGTCGGCTCCATCGTGCTGCGCGACCGCAAGCACCTCGCCCAGGACGGCCTGATCGTCGTCGTCGCCACGCTCGACAGGGAGGGGCATGTCGTCACCGGGCCGGATATCGTCTCCCGCGGCTTTGTCTATGTGCGCGAGTCGGAGCCTCTGATGGAGGACGCGCGCGCCCGTGTGCAGCGGATTCTGGACAATTGCGCCGAAGAACGGATTCACGAGTGGGGGACCATCAAGACGCGGGTTAAGGAGGACCTCTCCCGTCTGCTCTTTGAGCGCACCCGCCGCAACCCGATGATCCTGCCCATCATTATGGAAGTTTAAGTTGTACAGCGCAAGCACTGCGCTTGCCGCAAAGGCGGCCGCCCGCGCGGGCGGCCTGGAGCCTTGCCGGCCGGGGAGGCCGGAAAGCCTGTTTGAGGCGTGCATTAGCAGCTGGAGGTGGCGGTGTTGAAAAAAAGAGTATGGATCGTGTCCCCGGTGTTTTACGTGCTCATTGCGGCCATGCTGCTCATGGCCGGCGCGAGCTGGTTCTGGGATGAGCGCGTCTTTTTTGCCGAGCTGGGGCTTGCGGCCGCCTGCGCGGTGGCGGTGCTCATCAGCCTCTTGAAATTCAGGAGTTATGTGCGCACCGTCGCCAAAAGCGCTGGCGGGATGCTCAGCGGAATCGACAAGAACGCCATGGAGCACTTTCCCGTGGCGGTCGCTGTGGCCGGAGAAGCCGGCGAGCTCGTGTGGAACAACCTCGCCTTCGCGGCCAGAGTGTGCGGCGAGCGGGACCATACGGGGGAGAGCGTGCTCCAGTTTACCGAGGGGAAGTCGATCCAGCAGATTTTAAGCCACAACGGCACCGACGTCTCCTACGGCAGCCGGCGCTTTACCGTCTTCGGCGCCGAATCGGGCAGCTCCACCATCCTTTATTTCATAGACGATACATATTACAAGGAGACCACCCAGGAATACAGCGAAAGCCGTCCCGCCGTGGCCCTCATCCTGTTTGACAACCGCGAGGAGCTGGCGCGCGACGCGACCGACGAGCAGGAGGCCCAGATCACCGCTCAGGTGGACAACGCCCTGCAGAAGTGGGTGGCCAAGACCTCCGGGTTCCTGCGCAAAATCAGCGGCGGCCGCTACCTGATGATTGTTCAGGAGCGCAACATCCGCTCCTTTGTGGAAAATAAATTTGAAATTCTCGATGAAATCCGGAGCATCAAGCTCGACGAACGCCGCAGCGCCACCATTTCCATCGGCGTCGGCCGCGGCGGTGGCTCCTTGAAGGAATGCGAGGCGTGGGCCCGCAAGGCGCTCGATATGGCCCTCGGCCGCGGCGGAGACCAGGCGGCCGTCAAGCAGGGGGAGACTTACGCCTTCTTCGGCGGCGTGTCCAAGGGCGTGGAAAAGCGGGATAAGGTCCGTACCCGCGTCATCGCGTCCACGCTGTCCGACCAGATTCGCATAAGCGACTGCGTGCTCATCATGGGTCACCGCTATTCCGATTTGGACAGCGTCGGCGCGTCGGTCGGCATGTGGGGGGCGGTCACCAGAGGACTGGGCAAGCCGGCCTATGTGGTGGTCAACCGGGAGCAGACCCTCGCGCGCGTGCTGGTGGACAACGTCGAACAGGCGGAGGGGGAAAACGTCTTTATTTCCACCGAGCAGGCCGAGTCGGTGCTCACCGACAACACCCTGCTGATCATTGTGGACACCCATTCCCCCGACTTCGTTGAAAGCCGCAGCCTGTATGAAAAGGCCAAGCGCGTCGTGGTCATCGACCATCACCGCATGATGGTCAGCCACATCAGCGACGCGATCATCTTCTACCACGAGCCCTACGCCTCCTCGGCCTCCGAGATGGTCGGCGAGCTCGTGCAGTATCTGGGCGAAGAGGGCATCGGCCGCGTCGAAGCCGAAGCGCTGCTCGCCGGCATTATGCTCGACACCAAGAATTTCGTCCTGAAAACCGGCGTGCGCACCTTTGAGGCCGCCGCCTTTCTGCGCCGCAAGGGGGCGGACACGGTCGAGGTCAAGCGCCTGTTCTCCAATTCAATTGACACCTACAAGGCCAAATACCAGCTGGTTTCCTGCGCGGAGATCTTCCATCAGTGCGCCATCGCCATCGCGGAGGACAATTTTCCGGACATCCGCATCGCCTCCGCCCAAGCGGCAGATGAGCTTTTGGGCGTTCAGGGCGTGCGCGCTTCCTTTGTGCTCTATCCCACCGAAGGGGAGATCAACATCTCCGCCCGCTCGCTCGGCGAGGTCAACGTGCAGGTCATCATGGAGGAACTAGGCGGCGGCGGACACCAGACTATGGCGGCGGCCCAGCTCAAGGGCGTCACCGTGCCCGAGGCGCGCGACCGGCTGATCGCCGTCCTCAGCGAGGCTAAAATTTAATCCGCAATGAAAAGCGTCTGAGGGCCGCGGACTCACGCGGACTGTTTTGCGCATCTCCGGCGGTCCTTTGCAAGCCATACGGCGCCGAACCAGATTCTGAATTATGGGAGGAAACGATCATGAAAATCATACTGCTCGAAGACGTCAAGGGCATCGGCAAAAAGGGAGAGCTGAAGGAAGCCTCCGACGGCTACGCCCGCAACTACCTCTTTCCCCGCAAACTTGCCAAGGAGGCCAACGCCCAGGCGATGAACGAATTCAAAAACGCCGAGCGCGCCAAGCAGCACAAGATAGAGACCGAAAAGGCCAACGCCCAGGCCGCCGCCGCGCAGCTGGAGGGCAAGACCGTCAAGCTGACCGCCAAGGCCGGTCAGGGGGGCAAGCTCTTCGGCTCGATTACGACCAAGGAGATCGCCGAAACGATCCGGAAGGATTTCGGCCTGGATATTGACAAACGCAAGCTGGAACTCGCCGGGGATATCAAGTCCTTCGGCACCTATGAGTGCGAGGTAAAGCTCTACGCCGGCATTTCGGCGAAGCTTTTCGTGATGGTGGGCGAGGAATAGAATCCGATTTTTCAAGCGCGTCTGGAGGAAGCAAAGCATGGCGGATTTTCAAGTGACATCGGGCTACGACGGGATCAACCTGCCCTACAGCCCCGAGGCGGAGCAGTCGGTCCTGGGGGCCGTGCTGCTCGATTCGTCCTGCCTGGACCGTGTGGCGGAAATTCTGCCGCGCGCCGAATATTTCCACCTTGCCAACCACAGGATGATCTACGCCGCGATGCTCGACCTCTTTACCATGGGCCGGCCGGTCGATTTCATCACCGTTCTCGAAAAGCTCAAGCAGGACGAGCACTTTGACGAGGCTTCCAGTAAGACCTACCTTCTGCAGCTGGCCCAGATAGTCCCCTCCATCTCCAACGTGGAGACCTACGCCTCCATCGTGCGGGACAAGTACGACGTCCGCACCCTGATCACCACCGCCCGGGACATCATTGAAGACGCCTCGGACGGCGGGGCGGACGCGACCGCCCTGCTCGATTCGGCCGAGCAGCGCATTTTCGACATCCGCCGCGGCAAGAACATGCAGGGCCTGCAGCGGATCAACGAGCTGGTCATCGAAACCTTCGACCGCCTTGATTTGCTCAATTCCCCCGAGAGCGAGCTCTACAAGGGCATCCCCACCGGCATCGGCCTGCTCGACGAGACCATCACCGGTCTCAACCGTTCCGACCTCATCCTGCTTGCCGCCCGACCCGGCATGGGCAAGACCAGTTTTGCGCTTAACATCGCCCGCCACGTCGGCGTGCACGAGGGCCGCAGGGTGGCCTTTTTCTCGCTGGAGATGAGCAAGGAGCAGCTTTGCTCCCGTCTGCTCTCCACCGAGGGCATGGTCGGCGGCGTCAAGCTGCGCACGGGCAAACTGAGCGATTCCGAGTGGGTGCGCCTGATTGAGGCGGGGGACGTGCTCTCCAAAACCCAGCTCTATTTTGACGACACCCCGGGCATCACCGTGCCCGAAATGAAGGCCAAGCTGCGCCGCCTGCGCGACGTCGACCTTGTCATCATCGACTATTTGCAGCTCATGTCGAGCGCCAAACGGATCGACAACCGCGTTCAGGAGATTTCCGAAATCACCCGAAATCTCAAGATTATGGCCAAGGAGCTGCATGTGCCGGTCATTACCCTTTCCCAGCTTTCCCGCGCCAGCGAGCAGCGCACCAGCCACAAGCCGGTGCTCTCCGACCTGAGGGATTCCGGCTCCATCGAGCAGGACGCCGACATCGTCCTTTTCCTCTACCGTGAGGATTACTATTCCGATTCGGAGACACCCTCCGAAAATACCGACAAAAACAGCGGGGAATGCATCGTGGCCAAAAACCGCCACGGCGAAACCCGCTCGGTACCCCTCCACTGGCAGGGCGAATTCATGCGCTTTACAAGTCAGGAGGTCATGCGACGTGACAATTAGCAGCGGTTCCATCGAGGCCAAAATCGCCCAGACGGCCGAGCGGTTCGCCATGCTGCCGGAAGGCGGCGCGGTGGTCGCCGGCGTTTCGGGCGGAGCGGACTCGATGGCGCTGCTTTTTTATCTGCTCAAGATTGCCCCCGAACGGGGGATTTCGGTCTGCGCCGCTCATCTCAACCACGGCCTGCGCGGGGAAGAGGCCGAGCGGGACGAGGACTTTGTCCGCTCCTACTGCGCCGCCCACGGCGTGGAATGCCGCGTGCGGCGTGCCGACGTGCGGGCCGAGGCAGCGCGGACCGGACAGTCGGAGGAGACCTGCGGCCGCAGTCTTCGCTACGCCTTTTTTGCCGAACTCGCGCAGGAGCGCGGCGCGCGCATTGCCACGGCCCACACCCTTTCGGACAATGTGGAGACGGTGCTTCTGAACCTCGCCCGGGGGACGGGGCTTTCCGGTCTGTGCGGCATTCCGCCGGTGCGGGACGGAATCGTCCGTCCGCTTCTTTTTTTGACCCGCGCGCAGACCGAGGCCTATTGCCGGGAAAACGGCGTCCCCTTTGTGACCGACAGCACCAACCTGACCCCGGCCTACGCCCGCAACCGTCTGAGGCTCGAGGCCGTCCCCGCGCTCAAAAGCGTCAATTCCTCCCTGGAGGAGGCGGTGCTGCGCATGACGGGTACCCTCTCTGAGGAGGAGGCCTTTCTCTCGTCCGAAGCGGAGCGCGCCCTCGCGGCCGCCAGGCGGGACGGGGGCTACGACCTGCACGCGCTCGCCGGACTGCCGGCGCCTCTTCTGCGGCGGGCGGTCAAATCGGCCGCCGGGCCGTTTTCCTCGGGACAGGTGGAAAAGGTCCATGTGGAACTTCTCTGCCGGGCGGTCCGGGAGGGACACGGCGGAACGGCGCTTCCGGGCGGCCGCATCCTCGCCGCGCAGGGAGGCCTGCTGCGGGAACCGCCGGGAGAGGAGGACTTTCCGGAATGGAGCGTCCCCTTTGCCCCGCCGCTCGCCTTGACAGGGGACGGGCGAAGGCTCATAATAGAGGCAATCGACGGTGAAACCTACGGAAAACGGCTTAAAATTAACAATTTGTTATTTAAAAACGCCGTGGCGTATGATACAATAACCGGTAGCACAGTTTTGCGCAACCGCCGCGCTGGGGACCGGTTTTTCCCGGCGTCGCGCGGTGTGGGAAAGAGTTTGAAAAAACTGTTTCAGGAAGAGGGCGTCCCCGCCCATCGGCGCGGAAACGTCCCCTTATTGGCCGACGGCGGAGAAATTCTCTGGGTGGAGGGCGTAGGCCCTTCCGAAAGGGCGCGTGTCCGGGCCGATACCGAGCGCGTCGCACTGATTTTGCCGGAGGAGAAGAACAATGGTTAACGACATTCAAAACGTCCTGCTCAGCGAAGAGAAGCTCGCTTCCATCGTGCACGAGCTGGGAGAGCGCATCAGCCGTGACTATGAAGGAAAAAATCTTTTGATGGTCAGCATCCTCAAGGGTTCGGTCGTCTTTATGTCCGACCTTATGCGCGCCGTCACCATCCCCTGCCGGATCGATTTTATGTCGGTCTCCAGCTACGGTTCGGGAGTAAAAACCAGCGGAGTGGTCAAGATAATTAAGGATTTGGACATCCCGCTCGAGGGATATGACCTCCTCGTTGTGGAGGACATTCTCGACAGCGGCATGACCTTAAGCTATATTCTGGAGGTGCTCCAGGCGCGCGGCCCGAAAAGCATCCGCCTGTGCACCCTGCTTGACAAGCCCGAGCGCCGCAAGGTGGACATCAAGGCCGATTACGTCGGCTGCGAGGTGCCGGACGAATTCGTCGTCGGTTACGGGCTCGATTACGATGAAAAGTACAGGAATCTGCCCTTTGTGGGCATTTTAAAGCCTGAGGTATACAGCGAATAGGCGTTTTGAAATGGGACGCGCATACCCTGAAAAGGAGTGAAACAAAGCTTGGACAATAAAAAGACGTGGCGCAACCTGGCGATTTATCTGGGCATCCCCATTCTGATCATCGTGGTGATTGCGATGGTGACCAGCTCGCGCCCGCGCACCTCCTATAAATATTCCGAGATCATGAGCTACTTCAAGGAGCAGCAGGTCACCGAATACACCCTCGATTTCGGCACGGGCGAAATGGCCCTCAAGGTGACGCAGGACGACGGAACGGTCAAGGAGATCTACTACACCGTGCCCAATGTCGGCATCATCTATGAGGACATCAAGCCCTATGTGGAAGCGTATGACGAGGCGCATCCCGACAGCCCCATGGTCATCGACCTCCTGCGTCCGCAGGAGACGCCGTGGATTCTGAGCATCCTGCCCACCATCATCCTGCTGGGCGCGATGGTGCTCTTCTGGATCTTCATGATGAAGCGCCTGAGCGCCACCATGGGCGACGGCGGCAAGCAGATGAACTTCGGCAAGGCCAAGATCAAGAATATGTCCGACGAAAAGCGCAAGACCACCTTTGCCGACGTCGCGGGAGCGGATGAGGAAAAGGAAGAGCTGCGCGAGATCGTCGAATTCTTAAAAAATCCGAAAAAGTACAACGAGCTCGGCGCGCGCATCCCCAAGGGCGTGCTGCTTGTGGGCCCTCCGGGCACCGGTAAAACCCTGCTGGCCCGCGCCGTCGCGGGGGAGGCGGGCGTGCCCTTCTTCTCCATTTCAGGCTCCGATTTTGTGGAGATGTTCGTCGGCGTCGGCGCGTCGCGCGTGCGCGATCTGTTCGACCAGGCGAAAAAGAATTCCCCCTGCATCATTTTCATCGATGAAATCGACGCCGTCGGCCGCCAGCGCGGCGCGGGCCTCGGCGGCGGACATGACGAGCGCGAGCAGACCCTCAATCAGCTGCTTGTCGAAATGGACGGCTTCGGCGCCAACGAGGGCGTCATCATGATCGCCGCCACCAACCGGCCCGACATTCTAGACCCCGCTCTCATGCGGCCCGGCCGTTTTGACCGTCAGGTCATGGTCGGCTACCCGGACATCAAGGGCCGCGAGGAAATCCTCAAGGTGCACGCGCGCGGCAAGCCGCTCGCGCCCGATGTGGAACTCAAGACCATCGCCAAGTCGACCGCCGGCTTCACTGGCGCCGACCTGGAAAATCTGCTGAACGAAGCGGCTCTCCTGGCCGCCAGAAAGAACCTCAAAGCGGTCACCATGACCGAGATCGAGGAGGCCACCATCAAGGTGGTGGTCGGCACCGAAAAGAAGTCCCGCGTGATGAGCGAAAAGGAAAAGACCCTTACCGCCTACCATGAGGGCGGCCACGCCATCGCCACCTACTACTGCAAGACCCAGGACCCCGTCCACCAGATTTCCATCATCCCGCGCGGCATGGCGGGGGGCTATACCATGTCCCTGCCGGCGGAGGACCGCTCCTACCGCTCCCGCAATGAGATGAAGGAGGATATCATCGTCCTGTTGGGCGGCCGCGTGGCCGAGGCGCTTGTCCTCGGGGACATCTCCACCGGCGCTTCCAACGACATTGAGCGCGCGACCAAGACGGCGCGCAACATGGTCGTCAAGTACGGCATGAGCGAATCGCTCGGACCGATTGCCTACGGCTCGGACAACGACGAGGTCTTCATCGGCCGGGATATGGGTCACATCAAGAATTATTCGGAAAAGACCGCTGCGGAGATCGACGAGGAAATCCATACGATCATCGTCAACGGCTATAAGCAGACCGAAGCCATCCTCAACGAGCATATGAACCAGCTCCACGAGGTTGCAAAGTACCTCTTCCTGCATGAAAAGATGAGCGGCGAGGAATTCCAGACCGTCATGGAAAAGGGAATTGCCGCGCTGGAAGCTTCTTCCGACGAAGAGGTCCCGCATTAATTGAATCTTTGCCGGCGCGGAATCAGACTCTTGCGCCGGCATTTTTGTTTCAAATCTGCTTGCGGGGTCCGGCGGACTCCGTGAAGAAATGGGGAGATGCTATGAGAAAAAACGCGACCCGCATCCTCTTTGGACTGACTCTGCTGGTGTTTGCCGTGCTTTTGGCCGGCAGAGAGGCCGCCGGCTGGGAGCTGTCTTTTGCCGGTTGGTGGACGGTGTTCCTCATTGTGCCGGGCCTTGCCGGGATCATCGGCTACGGCTTCAGCTTCTGGAACGTTTTTCTGGTTCTGCTCGGCGGCTGGCTGCTGGCCAACGCCCAGGGCTGGGTGCGCGACGTCCCCTCGGTGTACATATGGGTTGCCGCCCTTGTGCTTCTGGGACTTTACCTCATCTTCGGCGGCTTCCGCAAACCTAAAATTCCCATTCCGCCTATCGTTTTGGACAGTGTCAAAACCCAGGACGGCAGTGATTTTCTCTCTTACGCGGCCGTGTTCGGCGGAGTGGAGGCCGCGAGCGATTGCAAGGCCCTGCGCGGTGGCAAACTGAGCGCCATTTTCGGCGGCGTCGAACTTGACCTGAGAAGTGCCGGCGTGCTCAACGGCGCGGTGATTGAGGCTGTCTCGGTCTTCGGCGGAATCGATATCCAGCCACCGCCCGGCTGCCGTATTCAGCTTGTCGGCGTGCCTGTCTTCGGCGGGGCGAGCAGCAAGGCTCCGCAGACGAACGACGAATCCCTCCCGCTTCTGACGATCCGCTACACGGCTATTTTTGGCGGTGTGGAGATTCTTTAACCCGCGCCATTGCGCAAGAGTTTTTTCGGAAAACATAGAGGGGTACCCCCGGGAAACGCCGGTTTCCCGGGGGTACCCTTTTTGCGGAGAATGGTCTGAATGCAAAAGGGAATTTGCAGGGGCGCACAGCGTGCGCCCCTACGCCTGGCTTTCTGGGGATGGATGTAGGGGCGAACATCGTTCGCCCGCCGCCTTGGGTCCCGCTGGTAAACGCGGGCGCACAGTGTGCGCCCCTACGAAGGGAGATAACACCCCTGGCACTTATTTCCTGACGGATTTATGCGCGTATGGAGCAAACACATTGGTTCTGCCCAAGATATAATCGGTTGAGGTGTGATAAAAATCCGCCAGCTTCAGCAGATGAATCACCGGAATGGTCTGAAAGCCTCTTTCGTATCTTGAGTAAACAGTTTGATTGATGCCTAGAAAATCGGCAATATCTTTTTGCAACAGGTCATTATCTTCTCTTAAATCTTTCAAGCGCGGAAAATACATAATCATCCCTCAATAGTACTTAATGATACTATTGACAGTACTATAGAAATATATTACAATGATCGAGGTAGAACTTAAAAGTACTACCTGGGGGATGGAATCCTTATTCTGTATGCTACAGACGAGCCTTTTATTACAAAATCAGCGGGGAATAAAATTGAAGGGAGTATTCCATGCATGGAGAAACGGAACTACTTTCTCGTGTTTTGCCGCAACGTCAAGGCAGTGCGTCAAAGCTGCGGGATGACCAAAAAGCAGATGTCGCGCATTCTGGGCGTAAGCCCAAAGACGTTCAACAGGATTGAGGCGGAAGAGGTACCCAATATCAAGGTAGATCAGTTGGACCGTTTCATCACTCATTTCCATCTGAATGTGGAGAAGGCCTGCCAAATCCCCTTTGAATTGTGGGACAAGCAGGACGAGGAGAGGTAGGGGCCAGCCGCCGCCCGGCGCGGGCCTCCGCTCAGAAAAATACAGGCGAAACGATGCGGCAGAGAACGGCATTGACCGTCGTTCTCTGCCGCATTTTGCCGATTTTTGGTATAACGGGTTGTCGATATAACAAATAGTATTCTATTTTGCATCGAAACCCATGCGGTGGACGGCAATCCGGTCGCTCTGCTGTGAAAAAGAAAGAAACGCCTCTGTGAAGGCGTTCTGCTTTTCGGAAAGACGGTGCGCATAGCTCCAGACTTCGACTTGATTCTTTCAAATCCTTAAGAATTCAACATTGAGCAATAATAAAAAGATAAAATACAAATAGTTTTTGTCTGCCGCATGGCCCTTCGCCAGAAAGTATGTTTTTTCTTTAACAAATAATCCGAAAGACGGTGAATCCTCCAAATGTGCCCGCGGTGTCCCGAATCTCCTTGCAAAGGCAGAAAGAAAGTAGTATGATTGAAACTGTTCCAAATGGTACAGTTTTGGAGGCGGAACCATGGACGATTATTCCATCCAAACGCTGCGCGCCTTCTTCCTCTTCCGGGATTTGGAGAAAGGGGAACAGGACCGGCTCTTTGCCGGGCTGCCCGAGCCGGTCGGCTACGAAAAGGGGGAAATCCTCTTTTCCCGCGCCTGCTTCCGCAAAGCCCTCGGCATTCTGCTCGAGGGGGAGGCCACCGTCCGTCGCTTTGGAGACGACCGGGTGATCCTCAACCGCTTAAGCAGAGGAAGCGCCTTCGGCGCCGCCGCTTTGTACGGAGACGGCGAGGAATATCTCACCGAAATCCGCGCCGCAAGCCCCGCGCGCGTTCTGTTCCTGACGCAGGAGCTGCTTTCCCGCCTGATGCGGGAGGATTTCCGCATCGCGGAGAATTACATCCGTTTTTTGTCCGGCCGCATCCGCTTTCTCAACGAGCGCATCGCCGGCTTTACGGAGGACAGCGCCGAGCGCCGCGTGGCCGATTATTTTTTTCAACACCGCCGGGAGGACGGCCGCGTCGAGTTGCAGGGGAGCATGGTCGAGCTCGCAAAGCTGCTGGGCATCGGCCGCACGAGCCTTTACAGAGCCGTCGACGCGCTTTTGCAGTCGGGCGCTCTGCAAAAGGAAGGAAAAAACTACATGATGCGTCCACAACAGGCAGACGCCTGCTGGATCGATTGAAAGGATGAGTTGTTATGAAGAAACTGAAATCAGCCGCCGCGCTGCTTATGGCGGTCGTGCTGGCGCTGACCCTGTTCGCCGGCTGCGCCGCGCAGGGAGGAGAGACCACCTCTTCCGCCGCAGGCGAGACCTCCTCCGCCGGAGAAGTCTCTTCCGCGCCGGAATCCTCGGCCGCGCCCGCCGAAAAGACCGATGTCAACCTTATGATGATCAAGGGACCGACCGGAATCGGCGCGGTCCATCTGATGGAAGCCAATGACAACGACGAGGCGGCGAACCATTATAACGTGACCATCGCCGAGTCGCCGGAGGACGTCGTCGCCAAGATCGCCAACGGCGAGGCGGACATCGCCGCCGTCCCCACCAACGTGGCCGCCTCCCTTTACCAGAAGACGAGCGGCAAGGTGGAGATGCTCGCCGTCAATACGCTGGGCGTGCTCTACATCCTGGAAAACGGCGACGGCATAGAAGAGATTTCCGATCTCAAGGGCAAGACCATTTACTCGACCGGCCAGGGTTCCAACCCGGAGTATATCCTCAACTACCTTCTGGAACAGAACGGACTGACCCCAGGTGAGGACGTCACCGTGAAATTCCTCTCTCAGAATGAGGAACTGGCCACTGTCCTCGCCACCGGCGAGGCCGACGTCGCCCTCGTGCCCGAGCCGACCGTCACCACGGTCCTGACCAAGAACGCCGACCTGCGCATCGCCCTCAACGTCACCGACGAGTGGGCCAAGGTGGACGATCAGAGCCGGCTCATGATGGGCTGCGTGGTCGCCCGCAAGGATTTCATCGACGCGAATCCCGAGGCGGTGGAGGCTTTCCTTGAGGAGTACAAGGCCTCCATTGAAGCCGCCGTCGGCGACGTCGACGCAACCGCCGCCCTCTGCGAGCAGTACGGCATCATCCCCAAGGCCGCGGTAGCCAAGCAGGCCATTCCCAACTGCAATCTGGTCTATCTCGACGGAGCCGAAATGAAGGAATCCATCACCGGATACTTCCAGGTGCTCTTTGACGCAAATCCCAAATCAATCGGTGGAGCGATGCCGGATGACGGATTCTACTATGAAAGAACGGCGCAATAGCTGGTGGAAGCTGCCGGCGGCGATTGTATTCTGGATCGCCGTCTGGCAGGCCGTCAGTATGCTGGTGGCGCAGGAACTTCTGGTTCCTGCGCCTTTGGCGGTTTTAAAGGTGCTGTGGCGGCTTGCGGGCACGGCGGTCTTTTGGCAGTCGATCGGTCTGTCCATGCTGCGGGTGGTCGCCGGTTTTCTGCTGGCGCTTCTCTGCGGCAGCCTCTTCGCCGTGCTCACCGAGCGGTTCGCTCTGGCCGACGCGCTGCTTTCTCCCATGCTGCGGCTGATCCGCGCGGTGCCCGTGGCTTCGTTTATCATCCTGGCGCTCGTGTGGCTCAAAAGCACCCTTCTGCCCGCCTTCATCGCCTGGATGATGGTCACGCCCATGGTGTGGGAAAACGTCCGCCAGGGCATCCGCCAGACCGACAGGCAGCTTCTGGAGATGGCGCGGGTCTACCGTTTCGGCCGGTGGCGGACCTTTCTGCGGGTGCGCGTCCCGTCGGTTCTGCCCTACTTCCTCGCGGCCTGCACCACCGGTCTGGGCTTTGCCTGGAAATCGGCCATCGCGGCCGAGGTCATCAGCCGTCCGGCCGTTTCCATCGGCCGCCGCCTTCAGGACGCAAAGGTCTACCTGGAGACGCCCGAACTCTTCGCCTGGACGGCGGTCGTCATTGTGTGCAGTCTGCTGCTCGAAAAGCTGTTTGTCTTTTTGGTGCGCCGGGGCGGCCGCAGCTTTCTGCGCCGGGGAAGGGGGGAGAACTGATGGCCCTTTCGTTTGACAACGTCTCCTTTCACTACGGGGAAACCGAGGTGCTCCGAGATTTCTCCCTGACGCTGCCCGGGCGGGGCGTGGTCTGCTTTCTGGGGGAATCGGGCTGCGGAAAGACCACTCTTCTGCGCCTGCTTCTGGGATTGGAAGCGCCCGAACGCGGCGCGGTGACCGGCCGGGACGGGCTGCGCTTTGCCGCCGTCTTTCAGGAGGACCGCCTGCTGCCGTGGCTTACCGTGCGGGACAATCTCGCCGTCCCTCTCAGAGGGGAGAAAGCGGCCGCCGCCGTGGAAAAGGCCCTGCGGCTCGTCGGCCTGGAGCATGCGGGAGAGCTGTATCCCGACGAGCTCAGCGGGGGCATGAAGCGCCGCGCGGCCATCGCCCGCGCGCTGGCCTACGGAGGGGATGTGCTGGTGCTGGACGAACCCTTCACCGGCATCGATGAAGCCCGCTGGCAGGAGCTTGCCTGCCTTCTCCGCAAGGAATATGAAGAAAAGCTGATTCTGCTGGTCACCCATGTGCGCGCCGAATGGGAGGCGTTTGAAGCAAAGACGTACGCCTTTGCGCCGGGGCCCCTCTCTGGGCGGTGGGAATAGAGGCGGGCGCCGTAAGACATGCCAGACTTTGCTGTGCCGGTACTGCGGCGCGGCGGACGGGAACCCGGGGCGGCCGGTGGTATAATCAGGCGGAATTTTGCAAAGCTAAGACTGCCAGAGACACGGAAAGGTCGCCCCGCCTCTTGACATGATGCGGGGAAATAGGGTACAGTAAAAGGAGCCGGGCGCCATATATTGGGCCCGGCCCTGTTTGGTTCCGTTTCCAAAAGGCCGGCCGCGCCGCCGGCTTTTTGCAAGCGGAAGGACAGGCTATCACACTACAGGAGGAAAACGCATGGCAAAAAAGGCTGCTTCCTACGGCAACGACAGTATCTCGTCCTTAAAAGGGGCCGACCGGGTCCGCAAGCGCCCCGCCGTCATTTTCGGCTCGGACGGCATCGAGGGCTGCGAGCATTCCATTTTTGAGATTCTCTCCAACTCCATCGACGAGGCGCGCGAGGGCTACGGCAACGTCATCACCGTCACCCGGTATGAGGACGGCTCGGTCGAGGTGGAGGACCACGGCCGCGGCTGCCCCGTGGATTACAACAAAAACGAGGGGCGCTACAACTGGGAGCTCGCCTTCTGCGAGCTGTACGCCGGCGGCAAATACAAAAACAACGAGGCCGAAAGCTACGAGTATTCCCTGGGACTCAATGGACTGGGACTGTGCGCCACCCAATACGCCTCTGAATACATGGATGTCGACATCCGGCGCGACGGCTTCCGCTACACCCTCCATTTTGAACGGGGGGAGAACGTCGGCGGCCTTCACAAGGAGCCCTACGCAAAAAAGGACACCGGCTCCAAAATCCGCTGGAAGCCCGACCTCCAGGTCTTCACCGACATCGACGTCCCGCTTGAGTATTTTCATGAAACCATCAAGCGCCAGGCCATTGTCAACGCCGGCGTGCTTTTTCAGTTCCGCGTTCAGACGGGCAAGACCTTTGAGACGACCGAATACCGCTATGAAAACGGCATCGCCGACCACGTCCGCGAGCTCGCAGGGGAGGACAGCCTGACGCCCGTCCAGGTCTGGCACGCCGAGCGCAAGGTGCGCGACCGCGCCGACAAGCCCGAATACAAAACCAAAATAGGCGTCGCCTTCGCCTTCTCCAACCGCCGGAACATCGCCGAATATTACCACAACTCGAGTTTCCTGGAGCACGGCGGCGCGCCCGAAAAGGCGGTGCGCAACGCCTTTGTCTACCAGATCGACGCCTATCTCAAGCAGACGGGCAAATACAACAAGAACGAAAGCAAGATCACCTTTGCCGACGTTGAGGACTGCCTGATCATTGTCATCTCCTCCTTTTCAAGCGTCACCTCCTACGAGAACCAGACCAAAAAGGCCATCACCAACAAGGGCATTCAGGACGCCATGGTGGAGATGTTCCGCCACAACCTGGAGGTCTATTTTATTGAAAATCCTCTGGACGCGGACAAAATCGCCGCTCAGGTGCTCATCAACAAGCGCAGCCGTGAGGACGCCGAAAAGACCCGCTTGAACCTCAAGAAAAAGCTGACGAGCAACATGGACATCACCAGCCGCGTGGCCAAGTTCGTCGATTGCCGCAGCAAGGATGTGGGGGAGCGCGAGCTCTTCATCGTGGAGGGCGATTCGGCCCTCGGCGCCTGCAAGCAGGCGCGCAATCCCGATTTTCAGGCCATTATCCCCATCCGCGGCAAGATTTTAAACTGCCTTAAGGCCGATTATGACAAGATATTCAAAAGCGATATCATTACCGATCTCGTCAAGGTGCTCGGCTGCGGGGTGGAGGTCAAAAGCAAGGCCAACAAGGACCTCTCCTCCTTCAACCTCGAAAGCCTGCGCTGGAGCAAGGTCATCCTCTGCACCGACGCCGACGTCGACGGCTTCCAGATCCGCACTCTGCTTTTGACCATGCTCTACCGGCTGACCCCCACGCTGATCGAGGTCGGCAAGGTGTTCATCGCCGAGTCTCCCTTGTATGAGATCAACACGAAAAGCGAGACCTATTTCGCCTACACCGAAAAGGAAAAAGAGAAGTTCCTGGAGCAGATCGGCAGCGCCAAATACACCATCCAGCGCTCCAAGGGACTGGGCGAAAACGAGCCGGAGATGATGAGCCTGACCACCATGAATCCGGCCACCAGAAGGCTCATCAAGGTCCTCCCGGACGACGCCGAGCGCACCTCCCAGGTTTTTGACCTGCTTTTGGGGGACAACCTCTCCGGCCGCAAGGATTACATCGCCGAAAACGGTCATCTTTATATCGACATGACCGACGTAAGCTAGGCATACGCCGGGCCGCACTGTTTCAGCGGGCGCGCGGCGCTGTGCGCCCCTACGCGTTCTGATCCTATATTTTACGCAAAGTGGGCGGGGCCCCATCCCGCAGAAGACCCAATCCACGCAACAAACCAACGTCTGGAGTGAATATGAATGCCCCCCAGAAAGAAAAAACCGGACGAGGCCAAACAGCCGCCCCTTTCGCAGGCGCACGGCGTCATCGAGGGCGCGGGAGAGATCGTCGACCAGCCGATCATCAGCACCCTCGAGCAGAACTACATGCCCTACGCGATGAGCGTCATCCTGTCGCGCGCCATCCCGGAGATCGACGGCTTCAAGCCCAGCCACCGCAAGCTGCTCTACACCATGTACAAGATGGGACTGTTAAACAGCGGGAGAACCAAATCGGCCAACATCGTCGGTCAGACCATGAAGCTGAATCCCCACGGTGACGCCGCCATCTACGACACCATGGTCCGTTTAAGCCGTGGCTATGAGGCGCTGCTGCACCCCTTTGTCGATTCCAAGGGCAATTTCGGCAAGTTTTATTCGCGCGATATGGCCTGGGCCGCCTCCCGTTACACCGAGGCCAAGCTCGACGCCATCTGCCAGGAGCTCTTTCGCGACATCGACAAGGACACCGTCGATTTCGTCGATAATTACGACAATACCTTAAAGGAGCCCACTCTGCTCCCGGCGAGCTTCCCGTCGGTGCTGGTCAACGCCAACACGGGCATCGCCGTCGGCATGGCGAGCTCGATTTGCTCCTTCAACCTCCGCGAGGTCTGCCAGACCACCGTCGCCCTCATGCGCGACCCGGAGCACGACATCGCCTCCACGCTGCTCGCGCCCGACTTCACCGGCGGAGGACAGATTCTCTACGACCGCACCGCGCTCGACACTATCTACCGCACCGGCCGCGGCGGCATCAAAGTCCGCGCCCGCTATACCTACGATGCCTCGGCCAACTGCATCGATGTTTCCAGCATCCCGCCGACGACCAGCGTCGAGGCCATCATCGAAAAAGTCATCGAGCTGGTCAAGCAGGGAAAATGCAAGGAAATCGCCGATATCCGCGACGAAACCGGCCTCGACGGCCTCAAGATCACCATCGACCTCAAGCGCGGCGTCGACCCGGACAGGCTGATGCAGCGTCTTTACCGCATGACCCCGCTGGAAGACACCTTCTCCTGCAACTTCAACGTCCTCATCGTCGGCGTCCCCCGCGTGATGGGCGTGCGGGAGCTTTTGGAGGAATGGGTGGCCTTCCGCATTGAATGCGTCCGCCGCAGAACCCATTTCGACCTCGTCAAAAAGCAGGAAAAGCTGCACCTGCTCAAGGGCCTTCAGCGCATCCTGCTGGACATCGACAAGGCCATCGCCATCGTGCGCGGCACGGAAGAGGAGAGCGAGGTCGTTCCCAACCTCATGATCGGCTTCGGCATCGACCAAATCCAGGCCGAATATGTCGCCGAGATCAAACTGCGCCATTTAAACCGGGAATATATCCTCAACCGCATCGCCGAGATCGAAGCCCTCGAAAAGGAGGTCGCCGAGCTTCAGGGCATCCTCGGCAGCAAGGCGAAGGTCAAATCGATCATCATCTCCGAGCTACAGGAGGTCGAACGCAAGTACGGCCAGCCGAGAAAGAGCATGCTGATCTATCCCGATGAAATCGAGGAGGCCGAGGAGATCGAGGAAATTCCCGATTATCCCGTCCATCTCTTCTTCACGGAGGAGGGCTATTTCAAAAAGATCACCCCTCTCTCCCTGCGCATGAGCGGAGAGCAGAAGCTCAAGGAAGGCGACAGAATCGCCCAGGCGGTGGAAACCACCAACAATACCGACCTGCTCTTCTTCTCCAGCCGCTGCCAGGTCTACAAGGCCAAAGCCTCCGATTTCCCGGACACCAAGGCCAGCGTTCTGGGCGATTACATCCCCGCCCGGCTGGGCATGGAGGAGGGGGAGACGGCCGTGTTCATGGCTGTCACCAGGGAGTACGACGGCTACATGCTCTTCTTCTTTGAAAACGGCAAGCTCGCCAAGGTGGATATGAACGCCTACGCCACCAAGACCAACCGCAAAAAGCTCACCGGCGCGTACAGCGACAAATCGCCCCTTGTTTCAGCCGTCTACGTCCACAATGATCTGGAATGCCTGCTGACCGCCTCCTCCGGCCGGATGCTTCTGGTGCACACCGGAGCGGTCGCTCCAAAGTCGACCCGCAACACCCAGGGCGTGGCGGTCATGACCCTGAAGCGCGGCCACCGGCTGCTTTCCGCCGAACCCTATGCCGAGGACCGCTTCGCCAAGCCCAACCGCTACCGCACCAAGACGTTGCCGGCCGCCGGCGCGCTGCCCGCCGCGGAGGATACCTCCGGCGAGCAGCTGACCATGGAATAATGGGGAGCGATCCCGCTTGTCCAAACGAAACAGGCCGCCCTTTTTCTTGCATTCCCCCGGAATGCGTCCCGATGCGCTCATGCCGCGCGGGGCTTTTTCCCGCTTCGGCGGGGGATGATGTCAGGGGATTTCTCCGGTTCCCCTGCCCTGTTTCATGCATTCCCCTGGAATGCGATTGTATGCGCTCATGCCGCGCGGGGCTTTTTCCTGCTTCGGCGGGGGATGATGTCAGGGGATTTCTCCGGTTCCCCTGCCCTGCTTCATGCATTCCCCTGGAATGCGGTTGTATGCGCTCATGCCGCGCGGGCAGTTTCTTCTTTTGCTGGTGCAAAAGAAGAAACCAAGAAAAGCACCTTCGGACCGGCTTACGTGTACGCTGCGCGTACAAAATGCCGGTCCGATGCTTCCCCGGAAGTTCAGGTGCAATGGGGTCGGCCAGGTGTAAACCGGAGGAATGAAGCCCGACTCCATTGCCGAAGCGACTGCTCTACGCGGCGTTGCCGACACCCCGTGGTTTTAGAAACACACCCGGGAAAGATCAGAATCAGGTGTGCCTGGTTTCAGCTTTTGATTCAACAGGCCGCCTTTGTGTTTTTTTGCTCTGCAAATGCCCTCTATGCCAGCACGCCGACATTCTTGAGCAGCCAAACGCAGTCTTTAAAACCCTGACGGTAAAGAAGCTCTGTTTCATGCTCGGCGGCTGTGCCCAACTCGAGAAGCACTTCGTCCACCATATCCTTCTCGTCTTTTGTCAGATTGGTGCTGAGCATTTCATCCAGATATTCTTGCCTCACGCTTCGGTACTCATATTCCTTTGTGCCCTTAAGTCCTTCTAATGCGCAAGAGAGTAAATTTCCCAAAAACTCGTTCCATTCTTCATTTCTGTTCATAACTTTCATTCCTTTCAAAGCTCAGTCAACCCTTGAAAGAATTTGCAGCGCATGGTATGATATTTACGCTGTAACTGTCTTTCAGACGGTTGCTGTGTGGGGGAAGCGGCTTTTCTTTTGAGAGATGGGAGCCGCTTCCTTTCATTTTTCTTTGAAATTGCTCAGCTTGGCATATAAAATGTCAATGCCTTCCCTCACAATTTCTGACCGCGATTTTCCTGTAATCCTACAACAAAAATCAAGCCGTTTCAGTTCGTCTGCTGTCATTTTTGTTTCAACACGCATTTGTCTTGGATTGTCAGAACGCGGCCTTCCTGTTCTCGGACTCAATCCATCACCTCACTTTTCATCCGTATATAAATTATATTTTTATACGGATAAAAAGTCAATAGAAAACACAAAATTTTAATTCACTTTTGTATCTCAATCGATTTCCTAAATCCACGGGGCATCGGTAGATATACGTAGAGCAGCCACTTCGGCAATGGGGTCGGGCTTTATTCCCCTGGTTTACACCTGGCCGACCCCATTGCACCTGAGCTGCCGGGGAAGCACCGGACCGGCGGTCGTTGCACGACGGCACACGCCTGCGGCGCGACTCTCTTGGAGAGATACAGTAAATGACTTGTTTACTGATTCTTTTTGAGAGGCTCACCGGAGGTGCGTACCGTTGTGTAACAACCTTCTTTTGCACCAGCAAAAGAAGAACCTGCCCGCGTGGCACGAGCGCATACAATCTCTTGACAAACCCAGTGTTACGATTATAATTGATATATCAACTATTGATATATCAAGAAGGAATGGGATGGATGGAACGCACCTTTCACATGCTGCTCTACCGCGCTTTTCACGCACAGCGGAAATATTTGCGCCGGTGCATGGCGGAAATCGGACTGGGCGCGGGGCAGCCGAAGCTGATTTCCTATCTTGCGGCGCATGGCCCCTGCCGGCAGCGGGAGATGGCGGATTATTTTGAGGTGGACCCGGCTGCGGTCTCCCGGATGCTGGAAACGCTGCAAAAGGGCGGCTTCGTCACGCGGCGCACGGACGGGCAGAGCCGGCGCTGCGATTTGGTCGAACTCACCCCCAAGGGGAGGCAGGCCAACGAGGCGTGGCAGCAGCGCTGCCGGGAGATGGAGAGCGTCATGCTGCGTGACTTTCCTCCCGGGGATCGGGAGCGCTTCGCGGCCTATCTGGCGCGCGCCTACCAGAATCTTCGGGCGTGGGAGGAGGAGCACCCGTGCGGGATTTAAAAACGCTTTTGCGCTATCTGGGACCCTATCGCAGGGACCTGTTGATCGGGGCGCTGCTGGTGCTGGTGGAAACCGCGTTTGAGCTGGTCATCCCCGTGCTGATGGCCGACCTCATCGACGTTGGCGTGGCGAACCGCGACATCGGCCATATCCTGACGCAGGGCGCGCTGATGGGACTGTGCGCCCTGTTTTCGCTGGCCACCGGCCTGCTGTACGCCCGGTTTGCCGCCCGCGCCGCCTACGGCTGGGGCGCGCGCATCCGGGAGGCCCAGTATGAAAAGGTGCAGCAATACGCCTTTTCCAATCTGGACCATTTCGACAGCTCCTCTCTCGTCACCCGCATGACCACCGACGTGACCGTGCTGCAAAACGCCGTCAACGGCGGACTGCGTCCGCTGGTTCGCAGTCCTGTGATGTTCTTGATGGGCTTGGGGCTCTCCTTCTGGATGAACCCGCAGCTCGCGCTGGTGTTTGTCGTGTGCGCCCCGGTTCTGGCGGTGATCCTCGTCTGGGTGGTCCGCAAGGTGGCTCCCATGTACGGCCGCCTGCAAAAGGCGGTGGACCGCCTCAATCACGTGGTGCAGGAGGGACTTACCGCCATTCGGGCGGTCAAGGCCTTTGTCAGGGGAAAATATGAGGAAGAGAAATTCCAGGGGATCAATGAACAGCTGATGGCGACCAGCCAGAAGACCTTCCACTACGCCGTGCTGAACCTGCCCGCCTTCCAGCTGACCATGTATCTTTCCATTGTGCTCATCATGTGGTTTGGCGGAAATATGATCCTGAATTCTCAGCTTCAGGTGGGAGAACTCACCGGCTTTTTGAGCTATGTTCTGCAGGTGATGAATTCCCTGATGATGATCACCAACGTCTTTCTGCTGCTGACCCGTTCCCTCGCCAGCGCCCGGCGCGTCGCCGAAGTGCTGGAGGAGGAGATCGTCCTCACCTCTCCGGAGCATGCGGTTATGGAGGTACCCGACGGCGACATCGATTTTGAGGGGGTCTCCTTCAAATACCGCCCGGAGGCAAAGGAATACGCTCTTTCGGATGTCAATCTCCACATCCGGCCGGGGCAGACGGTGGGGATTCTGGGCGGTACCGGCTCGGCCAAGACTACCCTTGTTCAGCTCATTCCCCGCCTGTACGACGTTACCGAGGGGAGCGTCCGGGTGGGGGGCCGGGATGTGCGCGAGTATGACCTTCAGACACTGCGGGACGCGGTTGGCATCGTCTTGCAGAAGAATGTGCTGTTTTCCGGTACTGTGCGGGAAAATCTCCTCTGGGGCGACCCGGACGCCGACGACGAAACCCTCTGGGCAGCCTGCGAAGCGGCCTGCGCCGACGAATTCCTCAAACGGATGCCCGGCGGCCTGGACGCCGACCTCGGGCAAGGGGGCGTCAATGTGTCCGGCGGGCAGAAGCAGCGCCTGTGCATTGCCCGTACCCTGCTCAAGCGTCCGCGGATTCTGATTTTCGACGATTCCACCAGCGCGGTGGACACCGCAACCGAGGGGAAAATTCGTGCCGCCCTCGCCAAGCGCACCGACGTAACCAAAATCATCATCGCTCAGCGCGTCACCTCTGTTATGGGCACCGATCAGATCGTCATTCTGGACGACGGCCGCATCCACGCTGTGGGAACTCATGAGGAGCTGCTGGCGCACGATGAGATTTATCAGGAGATTTACGCGTCTCAGATGAAAGGAGGGGAAGCGTATGGCGGCACGTCAGCTCAGTGCGAAGAAGCCTAAGGATCTGCGCTACACGCTCGGCGCGCTGCTTTCCTATATGGGCAGGCACAAGTTCCTGCTGCTGGCCGTCGCCGTGCTGGTGACCGTCAGCGCCCTGGCCAACCTGATCGGCACCTATATGATCCGGCCTGTGGTCAACAACTTGGCCTCCGGCAATGTGCATACCCTGGCCGCCGGGGTTCTGACGACCGCCGTCATCTATGGAATCGGCGCTCTCTGCTCCCTGGGTTACACCCAAACCATGGTGCGGGCGGCTCAGAAGGTCCTTTATGACATCCGCCGGGATCTGTTCGCCCATCTGCAGACCCTCCCGCTCAGATTCTTTGACGCCCAGCGCCACGGTGATGTGATGAGTTATTTTACCAACGATGTGGATACCATCTCCGACGCGCTCAACAACAGTTTCGCCATGGTCATCCAGAGCTTTATCCAGATGGCGGGGACCCTCGTGATTCTGTTTGTCCTCAACTGGCAGCTTTCCCTGATCGCGGTGGCGTGCTACGCGGCCATGTTCTTCTACATCCGCTTCAGCGGCCGGCGCAGCAAGGTCTACTACACCCGCCAGCAGGCCAGCCTGGGGGACCTGGACGGCTACATCGAGGAGATGGTCGGCGGCCAGAAGATCGTCAAGGTGTTCAATCACGAGCAGGCGAATCTGGAGCGTTTCCGCCAGAAAAACGAGGCCCTCCGCAAGGCCGGTACGGGGGCGCAGAGCTACGCCGCCACCATGGTTCCCGCCGTGGTGAGCATCTCCTATGTCAACTATGCCATTGTGGCCGTTTTAGGCGGCATCATGGCCCTGCGCGGTATGACCGACGTAGGCAGCCTCGCAAGCTATCTGGTGTTCGTCCGGCAGGCCGCCATGCCCATCAACCAGTTTACGCAGCAGAGCAATTTTCTGCTGGCCGCCCTGGCCGGCGCCGAGCGGGTCTTTGAAGTCATGGACCGCAGACCTGAGGTCGACGAGGGAAAGGTGGAGCTGGTCAACGTCAAAGAGCAGGACGGCGCGCTTCTCCCCTGCGGGGAAAAAACGGGCCGCTGGGCATGGCATAAGCCGGACGGGACGCTTATCCCGCTGCGCGGGGACGTGCGGTTTCAGGATGTGTGGTTCGGCTACGAAGCGGGCCATCCGATTTTGAAGGGCGTCAGCCTTTACGCCAAGCCCGGTCAGAAGATCGCCTTTGTGGGTTCCACAGGAGCGGGAAAGACCACCATCACCAACCTGATCAACCGCTTTTACGACGTCCAGGGCGGCAGCGTCGTCTACGACGGCATCGATGTGCGGGACATCAAAAAGGATTCCCTGCGCCGCTCGCTGGGCATTGTGCTGCAGGACACCCACCTCTTCACCGGCACCATTGCCGACAACATCCGCTTCGGCAAGCTGGACGCCACCGACGAGGAGATCGAGCGGGCTGCCCGCATCGCCAATGCCGATTCCTTCATCCGGCGTCTGCCCCAGGGATACGACACCATGGTCACGGCCGACGGCGCCAATCTCTCCCAGGGGCAGCGGCAGCTGCTTGCCATTGCCCGTGCGGCGGTGGCCGACCCGCCGGTGCTCATTCTGGATGAGGCCACCTCTTCCATCGACACCCGCACCGAATCGCTCATCGAAAAAGGGATGGATCAGCTCATGGAGGGACGCACGGTGTTCGTCATCGCCCACCGGCTGAGCACGGTGCGCAACGCCAACGCCATCCTGGTGCTGGAGAATGGAGAGATCGTCGAGCGCGGCGACCACGAGGACCTGCTGCGCCAGAAGGGCAAGTATTATCAGCTTTACAACGGCATGTTTGAACTGAGCTGACGATGCCGGGCGGTCAAGGCTTCCCAAGTCCTTCATGACCGTCTCAACCGTTTGAAATCTTCCCGCAAAAAAGAAAAAGCCCGCCGGCTTTCGGAAGCGCATTTCTTCCGAAGCCCGCGGGCTTGTTTCATTTGCGGGGAAGCGTCCCAACAAAAGCGCCGGAAATTTCTGGAGAAACTTCGCCGGGGCGCTCAGTCGGGTGCTGCGCCGAGAATAAGATTTACAGGGTAACGGGAGGCTCGTAGCTCTCACCGAAGGTTTCCACGGTCACCCTTTTCATCACTTCGTCGCGCAGCGGCTTGTCCTGAAAATTGCGCTTGACCGAGACCACGCGCTCGGCTTCCTCCATGCCCTCGATTACCTTGCCGAAGGAGGCGTACTGACCGTCGAGATGCGGGGCGTCCGCCACCATGATGAAGAATTGGGAGCCGGCGCTGTCCGGATGCCCGGAGCGGGCCATGGACAGCACGCCCTTTTGATGCTTTAAGGGGTTGGCAAAGCCGTTGGCGGAAAATTCCCCCTGGATGCGGTAGCCCGGTCCACCGGTGCCGCGACCGTCCGGGTCGCCGCCCTGGATCATAAAGCCGGGGATGACGCGGTGGAAGATGAGCCCGTCATAAAAGCCCTTCTGAACCAGAGAGATAAAATTCCGCACGGTATTGGGCGCGATTTCGGGGTAAAGCTCCGCCTTGATGACGTTGCCGCTCTCCATTTCGATGGTGACAATCGGATTTTGCATGTGATTTCCTCCATTCATACGTTGTGCTGTTTATCATACACGATTTTGGCGTGGGCTTCAAGTACCGGCGCTTCTTTCGGCACCAGCCCTAATAGGTCAGAATCACAGCCATGAGTTCGACCGTCTCCTGCCCTTTGTTGGCGATGGAATGGCCCTCGCCGCCGAGGGTCACCGCCGCGTCTCCGGGCAGCAGCCTTTTCTCGGTTTCTCCGTCCATGAAGCTTGCCTTGCCCCGGAGAAGATAAAAGATTTCCTCCTCGCCCTCATGGATGTGCGCGCCGATGGAGCAGCCCGGCTGCAAAATGATTTTTGCAAACAGCCGCGCTTTTCCCTTGTATTCCCCTCCCTCCAGAATGTGTACCAGTTCGACGGTTCCGTCTCCGCCGCGCATGCGTTCCTTGAGTTCGTGACGCATCTGTTCCGCTTTTTTGACCATAAAAATGCCTCCAATTGCTTCTATTGCGCTAAAATAAAAGAAAATGCTGGGGATTTGTTTGTCAGTATTAATCTATCATGTTTCGCAAAAAAATACAAATACTATTGTGCGCCATCTTTCAGAATGTTTTCCGAATTGTGGCGAATGCGCATGCGCTGCGGAAGCGCTCCGCAGCTTGTCAACAACCTATAGGAGTGAAACCAATGAAAAAAGCGATCTCTGTTCTGGCCGTTCTCCTGCTGTCCGCCGCCCTTTTCACGGGCTGTGACAACGGCAACGGCAATGTCTCTTCCGCGCCTGGAGTGTCGGACATCATCCCGGACGTCTCTTCCATGATCCCGAGCGAGCCGATAGAAAGCCGTGTGGAATCGGGAGAGGTTTCCAGCCATGTGGATGACAAAACTTCCAGCGTCGTCTCTGGAGAGAATTCTCATGTTGCTTCGGGCGAAGAAAGCCCGGCCGCTTCCGAGTAGCGGTTTTCTCGCTTTTTGCGTGGAGCAAAACCAAAAAACCGGGAAACGCCCTTGTGGAGCGTTTCCCGGTTTTTCTGTAGGAATCCGGTTATTTTTCTGCGGGGGTTTCCTTGTCGTTGGGGGAGACCTCCACATCGTCCCCTTCAAAATTGGTGGACGCCGCCTTTTTCTCCGGCAGGCAGAGGTTGAGGATGATGCCGACAATAATACCCAGCCCGATGCCGCTGAGCGAGAACGCGGTGCCGAAATTCACCACGGCGCCGCCGATGGAGAGCACCAGCATGACCGCGGCGATGGAGAGGTTACGGTTTTTGGAGAAGTCGACCTTGTTCTCCACCAGTGTGCGCAGGCCCACGGAGGAGATCATGCCGTAAAGCAGAATGCAAAGTCCGCCGAGCACCGGCTTCGGTATGGTTTCAATCAGGGCGATAAACTTGCCGCAGAAGCTCATCAGAATGGCGACCACAGCGGCGATGCGCAGGGTAACCGGATTGTAGTTGCCCGTGGTGGCGAGCACGGCGGTGTTTTCCGAATAGGTGGTATTGGCGGGACCGCCCATAAAGCCGGCCGCCATGGTGGCGAGACCGTCGCCCAGCATGGTGCGGTGAAGGCCCGGGTCCTTGGTGAAGTTTTTGCCGACGACCGAGCCGTTGGCGTAGATGTCTCCCACATGCTCCACGGCGGAGACCAGGGCAATCGGCGTGATGAGCGCGATTGAATGCAGGTCAAAGACGGGCGGGAAGCTGAATTTGGGAAGGCTGAACCACGGCGCGGTGGAGAAGACGTCCAGATTCATCAGCATCGGGTTGGCCACGCCGGTCAGCACCAGAATGAGGGAGAGCACGTAACCGGTCGCCAGCGCGATGATGATGCCCGAAAGCTTCAAAAGTCCCTTGGCGTAGGAGGTGATCACCACGGCGATGATCAGCACAACCGCCGCGATAATCCAGTGCATGCCCAGGTCAAAGTTGGTGACTGGCACGTTTGCGGCGTATTCGGAAAACTGGATGTTGCCGATGGCCGAGGTGGACAGGCACAGCCCGATGATGGCGATGCCCACGCCGCGCACAACGGGAGGGAAGAGACGGTCGATAAACCTCGGCCCGAAAAATTTGATCAGCAGGGCGACGACCAGATAGACGGCGCCGGCGCAGATGATGCCGCCCATCGCCTTGGGAATGGTGGAGCCGTACTGGGAAGCGTCCGTCCCGATGACGGCGACCAGGGCGGGAATGAAGGCGAAGGAGCTGCCCAGGAAAACGGGCACCTTGCCGCCGGTGCACAGGTGGAAAATGAGCGTGCCGATACCCGCGGCCAGCAGGGCCACCGCGGGATCAAGTCCCGTGAGAATGGGCACTAGGATGGTGGCGCAGAACATCGCAAACGCGTGCTGCACGCCCAAGAGGATCAGCTTGCCGACCCCGTCTTTTTTCTGCATGATGAATCGTCCCCCGTTCTTTGTGTTAACTTTTCCTTTATAAATTTACAGGCATCGGGGGCGGAAGTCAAGCGATAGTTTAAAATTTGTTAACATTTGTCGGTTTTTATCCCTTTCACGGGCCGGACGCATGTGTTACAATAAAAGAAAAGGGCAAGGGGGGATTCGCGTTGGATTTTGACGCCCTCACCGCCGGCATCGAGCCGGGCGGACTGCGCAGCAAAAATGAAATTCGCATTCTCATCTGTTATATGCTGACAAGCGTCGGCGCGAGCCTTTCCAAAGACGGCGTCATCGCCGTGCTGCAGGAAAACGGCTTTGCCAATTATTTTGAAACGGCGGACGCCATCTCCGACCTTCTGGAAAACGGCAACATCGCCCCGGACGAGGCGGACGCCTCCTCCTACCACATCACCGATTCGGGCCGTATGATCGCCCGTCAACTCGACGTTACCCTGCCGTTTTCGGTGCGTGAGCGGGCGCTCAGCGCCACGCTCAATCTGCTCGCCAGAATCAAACGGGAAGCGGAAAACCAGGTGCACATCAAAAAATGCGACCGCGGCTATCAGGTCGACTGCCACATTTCGGGCGGGGACATGGACCTGATGAGCTTTACCCTCTATGTGCCCGACCTGCTGCAGGCCAAGCTGGTGCGCTCCCGCTTTCAGGAAGACCCCGAACGTGTCTACCGCTGCATGCTCGCCCTCGTCACCGGCAACGCCGATCTTGTCTCCGACGCGCTGCGCGCGCTTTCCGGCGAACAGGAGGACTGAGTTCCGGCGGCTTGAGCGCATAACGGAGGAAGCATCGCCGCCTCCTGCGCGGCGAAGAACCCGTTCTCCCTCACCGGATGGACCGCGCGGTCTTGCGTCGGTATCCGGGATGAGGAGGCGTTCGGAATTGTCCGCAGCCGGGAAGATGCGCGGCTCTCAGCGCCGCTTTGTACCGTTGGCAGGCTTTTTCCATGAGAAAGGGGGACGCATACATGCGTCCCCCTCGTATTTTACCGTTCCCAGTCTGTTCTTTGTTACAACAGGTTTTCAAACGGCTGGTTCTGTTTTTCTCCCACGTCCTATGGCCGATGCACGTCCGTTCCCGTCCTTCTACAAAATCAGGTTTAAGAGAAGGAGCATTGTCACGCCCGGAATGCCCGCCACGGCGGAGACGCTCAGCGTCAGCAGGCTCAGCGGCAGCACAACTCCGGTGTACGCCCCCGTCAGATTGACCGCGATGAGGGCCAGAAGACCGTTGACCATCCCTCCAAGCGCCTTCTTGACCGGCTTTTGGGAGCGGACGATCACCTGGAGCAGCACCAGAAGTCCGAAAATTCCGACGGCGATCAATGCGATCAACCATCCAGGCATGCTTTAACACTCATCCCCCTTCACAGGAATCTTTGTACAAAAAGGTGAGGAGGAAAGCTCATGCTGCCGCGCCTTGCGCAAAAGACACCGGTAGCGGGCGTTGAGAGCCTCCCTTTCGTAGATGCAGGCTTCGATCATATCGCTGTCGCTTTCCATTTCAAACCACCGCTCCACGCAGGCGAGGCGGCGGCTGACGTCCTTGATCTCGTCGAGAATCTGCTGCCTTTGCGCTTTGTCCTGTTTTTCCGCTACGTTCTCGGCATGTCTGATCATTCTGAGAACACCTTCCATTGAACCAATCCCACCTTTGTTTTATTTCTATGCCAATAGGTTGGGCAATTATACCATTCAATATACTGCATTCTGTAAATTTTGGAGGGCTTCCAGTCCCCGTCGTACAGAAAACCGCGCGGTTGGTTTAAAAGGGGGAAAGCGGCTGCCGCCGCGTGAAGGGAACGGGTCATTCGACCGGCTCAAAATCGACCGTCCCCTCGGCCACGCTGGCCGCGATGACGCGGACGCGCAGCGCTCCGCCGATGGCAAGCCGCCGTCCGCTGATTTCGTCGGTGTGGCAGGTCAGGCCGTCGAAACGGAAGCGGCAGCCGGGGAAGGCGTCGAGGCTCACGTATCCCTCAGCGCTGTTGGGAAGCTCCACAAAGAGGCCGCGGGCGGTCACGCCGCTGATGACGCCGTCGTATTCCTCGCCGATGTGCGCCGTCATATACTCGGCCATATAGCATTTTTCCGCCTCCCGCTCGGCCGTCAGGGCGCGCAGCTCGCAGATGGAGGATTCCGACGCGGCGCTGGCGGCGAATTCGGTGTATTTGCGCGTCAGCTTTTTGTCCGGCTCGCCCGCCACGGCGTCACTGAGAATGCGGTGGATGGCGGTGTCCGGATAGCGGCGGATGGGGGAGGTGAAGTGGCAGTAATCCTCGAGCGCCAGGCCGAAGTGGCCCAGCGGACGAAAATCGTAGCGGGCCTTGGCCATGGTGCGCAGAATCTGGTGGGAGATCACGCGCGCCGCCGGCGTATCCTTGGACTGCTCCAGCAGGCGGGCAAAATCGCCGGTGGAAGCCCCCTCGCGGATGCGGCTGTTGGCAAGCCCCAGCGCGCCGGCGAGCTCGCTCAGGGTGCGCACCCGCTCGGGGTCGGGCGCTTCGTGCACGCGGTAGACGAAGGGCAGCCCGCGCTCCCTGGCAAGTCTGGCGGCCGCCTGATTGGCAAGGATCATGAGCTGCTCGATCATCTCCTCGGCCTCCCCCTGACTCCGGGCGGAAAGGCCGACGCAAACGCCGCGCTCGTCCAGCTCGAAGCGGGATTCCCCGCTTTCGAGTTCCATGGTGCCGCGCCGCCCGGCGCAGTCCTTTAACACCTGCGCAAGCGCTCTCGCCGCCTTGAGGGAGGCGAGCACGGGCTTATACTTTGTTTTCAGGGAGGCGTCGGCTGAGCCGTCGAAAATCCGGTTGACCTCGCTGTAAACGCCGCGCACCTTGGAGCGGATGACCGTCTTGCGGAACGAACAGGAGAGCAGCTCTCCCTTTTTGGAAACGCGCAGGAGCGCCGAAAAGGCGAGCTTGTCCTCCCCCGGATGGAGGGAGCACAGCCCGTTGGAGAGCTCCTTGGGCAGCATGGGGACCACGCGGTCGGCAAAATAGACCGAGGTGCCCCGACGCTGCGCCTCGCGGTCGAGGGGGGAGTTGGCCCGGACGTAGTGGGAGACGTCGGCAATGTGCACGCCGAGCGTCCAGCCTTCCCTGGTTTTGGAGATGGAGACGGCGTCGTCGAGGTCCTTGGCGTCGGCTCCGTCGATGGTGAAGATGAGCTCGTCGCGCAGATCGAGCCGGTTTTGGAGCTCTTCCGCGCGGATTCCTTTTTCGGCAAGGGTGCGTGCGCTCTCCAGGACCTCCGGCGGGAAGTCTACCGGAATGGCGTTGGCGTCGAGAATCGCGTCGGCGCACACTTTGGCGCTGCTCGCCTTGCCGTAGATGTGCAGCACCCGGGCGGTCAGGCCAGAGCGATGGGGGCGGCTGGAGAGCACGGCCTGCACCTTGTCCCCGTTGCGCGCGCCGAGCATAGCGCCCCGCTCGATGGGAATGTTGAAGCGGAAGGCGCTGTCCGGAATCAGTTCACAGCCGCCCCGGAAACGGGAGATAGTGCCGGTCAGCGTCCGGCTGCCCTTGACAAGAATCCGTTCCACAGAGCCGTTGCGGCCCTTGTCTGTGTCATAAAGCTTATGAAGCATGACGGTATCCCCCAAAAGCGCTCCCTTGAGATGCTCGGTGGGGATGAAGATATCCGCGCCGCCGTCGGCCGGGCGGGCAAAGGCAAAGCCCTTGGATTGGGAGACGATTTTAGCAGGCGTCAGACCGGAAGAACGCGCTGAGAGCAGCTTGCCCTTTTTGGTGACGATCAGCTTGCCATCGGCCTCCAGACTGCGGAGCGTGGCAGTAAAGGCCGCCTGGTCTCTGGCGCCGATGCTTTTGTAAAGCGCGGCGGGCTCAACGGCGTCGGTTTGCTTTTCCATGGCGCGCGCAATCGCGCTTTTCATAGTTTCTTTCATAGATTTCCTCCGCGCGCCGATTTTCGGCGCGATTCCTGTATGACTTTCTGTTTCTGCTTCTCACGGAGCTTCTTCTAAAATCCCGGCGCATTTTACGCCGAAGCATGGGCGCACAAGCGCGGCTGATTTTATTCTGCCACAATTGCGCATAGAAAAACCCCGCGATACCGCGGGGTTTCAAGGATCGGTTATTCCTATTTGGCGGTGAAGAACACGATGATGTTCATCACAATATCAAGCACAAAAAAGCCGATGGCAATGAATTTGGTCCAGCGGGCCAGGAAAGCGTCAATGGAGCGGGCCTTGTTTTTAGCGAAGAAGGTGTCCGCGCCACCGGTGATGGCTCCCAGGTTTTGCTGGTGGCCTTCCTGCAGCAGGACGACGATGATAATGCCCACGCAAAAGATCGCGAATATAATTCCAAAAATAAACTCTGTGACACCCATTGTGTGCACCTCCGTAAGTTATCCACATGATACTAAACTAGAATATCATAAACCGACTGTATTTGCAAGCTATTTTTTCAGTTTTTCGCCGCTTTTTGAACCAGAATCTGCCATGTTTAAAGGAAATGCGGACGGGTATTCTATTATCAGGCTCCCTGAAACACGTTTTGAACCGTTTCGGATAGCCTGGCCGCCGCCTTCCCGCCCATTGGGCTACGGGAGGCGGTGGTTTCTTTTGTGATGCATTTTCCTTCCCGATACCATATCATTCCAGGAGTAAGCGGCGCCAGGCCGACCATACTACTACCAGGCTGTTTGAGACAACTATTTGCGTTTGCTGTTTCGAATTGCCTGGGCCATGTTCTCCGGGAAACCGGGGACATGGCTTTTTATTTGCCTGCGTTTAAACCGAGTCCTTCCGGACGGCGTCTCCCGCTTTCTTTTTTCCGATTCTGAAAATGAAGAATTTGCAGTAGGAAAAATCGAGGATAAAGTTTAACAGCATCTTTGTGATCTTGGCCAGGTATTCGTTCCAGCCGCTGTCGATCAAAAAGGAGATGAACTGCACCCCCAGCGGCGTGGCAACGGCGTAATACAGCCCGTACAGCGCCATACCCAAATAGAGATTGCTGGCCGACTGGAAGGTGTACTTCCGGTTGAGGGTAAAGTTAAACAGGCACGAGAGCACCACCGAGGCCACCTCGGCGATCCACAGCGTCTCCCTGGTGCAGAACAGGTTGATGACCGTAAAGGAAACGAATTCTATGATTCCCGCGCCCAGGCTGAAGCAGACAAATTTCAGAAACTGAAGCACTGCCGCCTTTGCGCCCCTGGAACCCGAAGAAACTTCTGCTTTTTCCGGCGAGGCGATTCGCTCGTTCAATGGTTGACCCCCTTGCCCGCCCTAGGCATGCCCTGAGGCGGCTTGCGTTTTTTTCAGTGTAGCACAGATCGACAAGTTTTTCCACCCTTAGTACGTGTTTGCACAGGTCCCGCCGGGCGACGCTTGTTCCAGTAAAGGGGAGGGGCCGTCCGAACGGCGCCCTCCCCCGGCAAATTACTGAATTTTATCCTTCCCGCCCATATACATCCGCAGCGGCTGCGGGATGGCGATGGAGCCGTCGGCCTGAAGGTTGTTCTCCAGAAAGGCGATCAGCATTCTCGGCGGGGCGACCACGGTGTTGTTGAGGGTGTGGGGGAAGTAGTTCCCCTTTTCGCCCCTGACGCGGATGCCCAGCCTTCTCGCCTGGGCGTCTCCCAGATTGGAGCAGGAGCCCACCTCGAAGTACTTCTGCTGCCTGGGGGACCAGGCCTCCACATCGATGCTCTTGACCTTGAGGTCGGCGAGGTCGCCCGAGCAGCACTCGAGCGTGCGCACGGGGATATCAAGCGAACGGAAGAAGTCGACCGTATGATGGTAGAGCTTGTGGAACCACTCCATGCTCTCCTCGGGTTTGCAGACGACCACCATCTCCTGCTTTTCAAACTGATGGATGCGGTAGACGCCGCGCTCCTCAATCCCGTGCGCGCCGACCTCCTTGCGGAAGCAGGGGGAGTAGCTGGTCAGCGCCTGAGGCAGCTCTTCCTCTTTTAAGATGGTGTCGATGAACTTGCCGATCATCGAATGCTCGCTCGTGCCCACAAGATAGAGGTCTTCCCCCTCGATCTTATACATCATGTTTTCCATCTCAGAAAAGCTCATCACGCCGGTCACGACGTCGCTGCGGATCATGTAGGGGGGGATGTAGTAGGTGAAGCCGCGGTCGATCATGAAATCCCGCGCATAAGAGAGAATACCCGAATGCAGACGGGCGATATCTCCCTTGAGGTAGTAAAAGCCGTTGCCGCTGGTTTTGCGGGCGCTGTCCAGGTCGATGCCGTTGAGGCGCTCCATGATGTCGACATGATAGGGCACCTCAAAGGCGGGCACCGCCGGCTCGCCGAAGCGCTCAACCTCCACGTTTTCGCTGTCGTCCCGGCCGATGGGCACCGAACCGTCGATCAGGTTGGGTATGACCAGCATCCGCTCACGGATTTTGGCGCTGAGCTCGTCCTCGAGCACCTCCAGGTCGACGAGCTGCTGGCCGATCTCGGTGCTCTGCGCCTTGGCCGCCTCGGCCTCCTCCTTCTGGCCCTTGGCCATCAGAGCGCCGATCTGCTTGCTGACAACCTTGCGCTGGTTGCGCAGCGAATCCCCCTTGGCCTTTGCCTCGCGGAACTGCTTGTCCAGCTCGACGACCTCGTCGACGAGGGGGAGCTTGTCGTCCTGGAATTTTTTCCGGATGTTTTCTTTGATGCATTCCGGGCTTGTGCGGAACAGTGCGATGTCCAACATACTGATTGCCTCCTGCTTGTTTGAAGTGATGTCTGGAATAAAAAAAGAATCCTCCATCCCCTTCTGTTTGGGACGAAAGATTCCGTGTTGCCACCCAATTTGCCGGAGCTGACTGCAGCCCGGCCACTCAAAGGTGCGGTAAAGGGCACCGGCCTTCCGGCTCATCACCGGCCGCTCAAAGGGTGGAACAGCCCTGCCCGCCGCCGGTTCGCACCATCCACCGGCTCTCTGAAGGCGCGCTTGGGGCCTTAGCCCTTTTCCAACGCGTTTGCCTGTTTGCTTCTGTGATCGAATATCCCGGGAAAGGGGAAATCCGGCTTCCCGGAGCGGGAAGCGCTCTTTGCTTCTCTATTGTATACCATTATCGCCCGGCTTGCAAGAAAAAATGCGGCGGGAATCCATGTTTTACTGAAAAAGTACAGGATTGGCAGGTTCCACTGTTCTTCCGGGAAAGACCGTTTCCCCGGTGCGGTGAGTCCTTTGCAGACATGATTTGCCGGTCTTTACAAAAAAGAAATCTGACCTGTCTATCATAGAGTCTGAAACAAATACGGGCAGAATGGATAAAAAGAAACGGCTTTTTGCAAAAACAAATGATTGACAAACCGCCGGCCCCGGTTTAAACTGAAACTATCCTGAATAAGTGGTGGAGTCTGTCATAGGGCGCGATATGTGCTCTATTTATTCATGGTGTTTCACAAAAGATGGAGGAATCGCACTCGATTTTTCGATTGGATCCCTGACTTTTATGAAGACAAGGGCAGAACTTCGTTTGGAGGTTCTGCTTTTTTATTTTCAGAAAGAATTTGTGGGCATTGGGATGAATCTGTCCGGAAGCCACCCTTTGTTTGGGAAATACGCAATTTGTCAGAAGGGATTGGTCACGTTTATGGAGCCCCAGCTTTCAATGTTCTATGCGCTCTCTTTCATCGCGGTCGCATTGGCGTTTGCCTTTGCCGTCTACCTGTATTTGTGGGTCAAGAGACAGCGGACGGAAAACGCCAAAATCAAAGAGGTATCCGCGCTGATCAAAGAGGGCGCAAATACTTTTATGCGCAGGGAATATAAAATTCTTGCGATTTTTGCCGGCGTGGCCGCTGTACTTATCTTTTTGTTTCTGCCCGCCCCTGTTTGGAAAGGCAAGATTCTGAGCAACTTATCCATGGCGCTCGCCTATCTGGCCGGAACGGCTCTTTCCGCCGTGGCAGGTAAGATCGGCATTCTCGTCGCCACCTGCGCCAACTCCCGCGCCGCTGAGGGTGCGAAGCGCGGCATCAAGCCGGCATTTTTGATCGGTTTCCGCGGCGGCGCCGTGATGGGGCTGGCCGTGGTCGGTTTTTCCCTTTTGGGCGTAGCGGCGGTTTTGATGATCGTTGGAGATTCCACCATTCTCCTGGGTTTTTCATTCGGCGCAAGCTCTCTGGCCCTCTTTGCCAAGGCGGGCGGTGGTATCTTTACCAAAACGGCCGACATTTCCGCCGACCTGACGGGTAAGGTGGAGCTCGGCATCCCGGAGGATGACCCGCGCAATCCGGCCGTTATCGCCGATAATGTCGGCGATAACGTCGGCGACGTCGCCGGCATGGGCGCCGACCTGTTCGATTCCAACGTCGCAGCCATGGCCTCGGCGCTGGTCATCGCCCAGTCGCTTTCCGGCGGAAAATTTGCCAACGTCTCCATGGTGTTCTGCTATGCGGCGCTCGGACTGATCGCCTCCATCCTCGGCATCGCCGCCGCCCGCATCGGCAAAAAAGGCAACCCGACCAGAGCGCTCAACTCCTCTACTTATATCACAACCGCCATTTTCATTGTGCTGACCGCGCTGGCGACGCTGCTGTTTGAAGGCTTCTCCTGGCGCATCTGGGGCGCTTCCGCCGTCGGCCTGCTGGTCGGCGTTATCATCGGCATCACGACCGACTATTTCACCGACGACTCCAAGCCCATTGTCCGGCGCGTGGCCCATGCTTCCAAATCCGGTCCGGCGTTTACCATTCTGTCCGGCGTTTCCTACGGCTTTGTCTCCGCTCTGCCCGCTATGGCCGGCATCGCTGTTTCGGCGCTGGTCGCTTATAAAATCTGCGAGCCCATGGGCCCGGGCTACGCTATTTTCGGCATCTCCATGGCCGCCGTCGGCATGCTGTCCATCGTCGGCATGATCATCTCCAACGACGCCTACGGCCCCATTGTGGACAATGCCCGTGGTCTGGCCGAGATGGGCGACCTCGGTGAGGAAACCATCCGTACAGCCGACGAGCTTGACAGCGCCGGCAACACGGTAAAGGCGGTCACCAAGGGCTTTTCTATCGGCGCCGCCGGCTTGACGGTCATCTCCCTGCTCGGCGCCTTCCTGTCCGAGGTCAACGTCGCTCTCATCGAGGCGGGAAAGCAGGCCATCACGGGTTTTGACATCATGAATCCCACCGTCTTCTTCGGCATCCTGATTGGCGCGGCCATTCCGGCGGTTTTCTCCGCCATGCTCATCCTCGGTGTGGACAAAAACGCCCAGCGCATGGTGGGGGAGATTCACCGCCAGTTTGATTCCATCCCCGGTCTGCGTGAGGGCAAGGCGGGCGTCAAGCCGGAATACGGCAAATGCATCGACATCGCCACGAGCGGCGCGCTCCGTGAGCTGATTCCGGCCGGACTGATGACCATTGTCGCCACGCTGATTGTCGGCTTTGTCGGCGGTCCGCTGGCCATCGGCGGCTTCCTGCTGGGCAATATTGTGACCGGTCTGCTCCTGGCGCTGTTTATGTCCAACGCGGGCGGCCTGTGGGACAATTCCAAAAAATATGTCGAATCGGGCAACGAGGGCGGCAAGGGCAGCGACGCCCACAAGTCGGCCGTTGTGGGAGACACGGTGGGCGATCCCTTCAAGGACACCGCCGGTCCGTCGATCAACACGCAGATTACGGTCGTCTCTTTGGTCGCGTCCCTGATGTCCTCTCTGTTTGTCGCCTTTTCCATCTTTGGTTAAGCGGACGCTTCTCTCGTAAATCAGATCATTACCTCTCTATCTCCCAATATGTAAAACCGGAAGGGGTTTGCCGTCAGGGTAGCCCCTCCGGCGGCGGGAACAGGCAGGACGGAAGGACCTGCGGCTTTTTCCTGTTGCCCCCGGGCGCGCTGCAAGCTTTGCGGCGCGCCCTTTTTGATAGTCTGTTTCAGGTTACGGCGGGAGCGTGGGGCGGAGGAAAGGCCGCAGTTATCCAACGGAAAAAACGGCGGCTTTGGATTGCCGTTGCACACGGGGAAGGGAAGCGGTATAATGATACCGATAAAATTCGACATCGGAGGCAGCGTATGACCATTGCCGACCTTCATATCCACTCCAAATACTCCCGCGCCACCAGCCGGGACTGTGACCTTGCGCACCTGGACCTGTGGGCGCGGCGCAAGGGCATTGGCCTGTTGGGCACGGGAGATTTCACCCATCCCGCCTGGCGCGCCGAACTTGCCGAGCAGCTTGTTCCGGCCGAGGAGGGGCTTTACACCCTGCGCGGAGACCTGCGCCTTCCCGCAGCGGTCGCGGGAGGGGAGGAACAGCCGCGCTTTGTCCTTTCGGGAGAGATCAGCTCCATCTACAAGAAAAACGGCCGTGTGCGCAAGGTGCACAACGTCATCCTGCTGCCGAGTCTGGAGGCGGCCGAGGAACTGTCCCACAAACTGGAAGCCATCGGCAACATCCATTCGGACGGCCGCCCCATTTTGGGGCTCGACAGTCGCGACCTTCTGGAGATCACGCTGGAAAGCTGTCCTTCGGCCGTTTTCATCCCGGCCCACATCTGGACGCCCCATTTTTCCCTCTTCGGGGCCTTTTCCGGCTTTGACGCCATAGAGGAATGCTTTGAGGACCTCACGCCGCACATCCACGCCCTTGAGACCGGCCTTTCCTCCGACCCGCCCATGAACTGGCGGGTCTCCGCCCTGGACGGCTACACCCTCGTCTCCCATTCGGACGCCCATTCCCCGCAGAAGCTGGGGCGGGAGGCCGACCTTCTGGAGATAGACCTCTCCTATCCGGCCTTGGCCCGCGCCCTCGAAACAGGGGAGGGCTTTCTCGGGACGCTCGAGTTTTTCCCCGAGGAGGGCAAGTATCATCTCGACGGCCACCGCGCCTGCGGCCTTTGTATTCCCCCTTCGGAAACCGTGCGTCTGGGCGGAAAGTGTCCTGTCTGCGGCAAAAAAATCACCATCGGCGTGCAGCACCGCGTGGAGGAATTGGCCGACCGCGCGGAGGGCGTTTCCCGCCCCGGCGGCAAGCCCTTTGAGAGCATTGTCCCCTTGCCGGAGGTCATCGCCAGCTCGACCGGCGCTTCCCCTACGGGCGTGCGCACGCTGGAAACCTACGCCCGCCTTCTGTCCGCACTCGGCACGGAATTTACCATTCTGCGCGAGACCCCGCCTGAGGAGATCGAACGGGTCGCCGGTCCTTGTGTGGCCGAGGGCGTCCGCCGCCTGCGCCGCGGCCAGGTGGAGCGCGCGCCAGGCTATGACGGGGCCTATGGAACCATCACTCTGCTGAATCCTTATGAAATAGAAACCATCAACGGCCAGCTTTCCCTGTTCGGCATGCCGGCGGGGAAGCCCAAAAAGCCCGCGCGGCGGTCTGCGCCCAAAGCGAAGGACGCGCTGCCCAAAACGGCGGAGGAACCGAACGCCGCTGCAACTGAGCAGCTCAATCCCGAGCAGCGCGAGGCCGTGGAGGCGGTGGAGGAGGCCGTCGCCGTCGTGGCGGGGCCGGGAACCGGCAAAACGAAAACCCTCGTCGCCCGCATCGCCTATCTTGTGGAACAGCGCGGGGCAACGCCGGAGAGCATTACGGCCGTCACCTTTACCAACCAGGCTGCGGCCGAGATGCGCGAACGCCTGGAGCAGCGTCTCGGCAGAAAGGGCGTGCGCGGCATGCAGATCGGCACCTTTCACTCCATCTGCCTGCGCCTGCTCGGAGATGTGACCCTCATCGGCGAGGCCGACGCTCTCGACATCGCCGCCGGACTGCTCTCCTCCCGCGGCCTCAGAAGCACGCCGCGGGCCCTTGTGCAGGCCGTTTCCAGAGTCAAGAACGGCTGCTCCTGTGAGGCGGTCGGTCTGGAGGAGGAACTTTTCGAGGCTTATAACGCCGCCCTGCGCGGGGAAGGCGTCCTCGATTTTGACGATCTTCTTCTCCAAGCCCTCTCCTGTGCGCCGGAGGACAAGCGCGCTTTTACCCACTTGCTGGTGGATGAGTTCCAGGACATCAACGACGTGCAGTATGGCCTTGTGCGCGCGTGGAGCCGGGAAGGGGAGAGCCTCTTCGTCATCGGCGACCCCGACCAGTCCATCTACGGTTTCCGGGGAGCCGGAGGCCGCTGTTTCGAGCGGCTGAGGGCCGACCTGCCCGGCCTGCGGGAAATTCGCCTGCTGCAGAACTACCGCTCCACGCCGGAAATCCTCAACTGCTCCCTTTCGGTCATCTCTCACAATCCGGGCGGCGCTCGCCTGCTGCATCCCAACCGTGGGTCGGACGCTCCTGTCCGCCTGTTGACCGCCGGGAGCGACTTTTCCGAGGCCATCTTCATCGCCAAGGAAATCGGCCGCATGGCCGGCGGCGTGGATATGGTGGAATCGGACGCCTCTCCCTCGGGGCGGACGGTCTTCCGCTCCTTTTCGGACATCGCCGTGCTCTGCCGCACCCACCGTCAGGCCGAGCTGATTGAAAAATGCCTCCGGCACGACAGCATCCCCTGCGTCGTCGCCGGCCGGGAGGATTTCCTTTCGAGCGACGAGGCGCGCGGCGCGCTCGGTTTCTTCCGCTTTCTGCTCGATGCGGGCGATCTGCCTTCCCTGCGGGCCGCGCTGAAGTTTTGTTGGGGCTGTCCCGCCGATCTGATCGAGCAGGCGGAAAGCCTCTGCCGGTCGGTGAGCGGTCCGTGTGATCCCGCCTCCCTTCGGGCGGCGCTGGGGGACCGGACGGCGCTTTTGCCCTGGATTTTGGCTGTGGAGGAATACACGCCCCTGGTCCGCAGGGAGAAGCCGCGCAAACTGCTCGAACGCTTCCTGGGGGAAAGGACGCCCTCAAAGCCGATGGAGCGTCTGTTGAATATGGCGGTCTTTCACGCGGACATGCCCTCCTTCCTGCAAAACCTGCTGCTGGGGCAGGAGGCCGACCTGCGCCGCGCGTCGGGCAAGGATTACGCTTCGGGCGCGGTGCGCCTGATGACCCTGCACGGTTCTAAGGGACTCGAATTCCCCGTCGTCTTCCTGCCCGGCGTCAGGGCGGGGAACATCCCGCTGGAACGACCGGACCGCCCTGCCGATCAGGAGGAGGAACGCCGTCTGTTTTTCGTCGGCATGACCCGCGCTCGGGAGGAGCTGATTCTGCTGACCGCACCCGAGGGCTCGGCTTTCCTTGAGGAGCTTCCCGCCGAGGGCGTTGTGTCCGGCCCTATCTCCGACCACAAACGTCGGCCGGACGCCGAACAGATGAGCCTGTTTTAACAGCTGAAAAACCACAGGATAAAGAAAAACGGACGCGCCTGCGTCCGTTTTTTTATCCTGTATTTTGAGAGCAACCTCATTTCCGCCTGGTTTCGCGCCTTGTATGTTCCCGGCGCAGAGTGGGAAGGCCTCGCCGCAGGCACAATACCCTTCCCTTTGGAATATACTGGGGAGACGAAACTGTATTTTTACCTTGGGGGGAAAATAGGATGGAACAACAATCGTTTCAGTCTATGGTGGACAGATATAAAGAAGATATGCTTCGTATGGCGCGCTCGGGCGCGGGAAAAAATCCAGCCGCGAGGCAGACGCTTGCACAGCAGCCCGTACAGCAAAACGAACAGCCCGCCGAACCGGAACCGCAGCCAATGACTCCGGCGCCGCAGATGGAGGAGCCGTCGGCGCCGCCTCCGGCTGTCTCCCGTGGGGACGGCCAGCTGACCGACCCGGAGCGCCAGTCGGCCTCCCAGATGGACAACGACGCGCCCGAGGTGCTGGATCAGTCGGTTCCGGAACCCATGACCTATCAGGAATTTCTGCGCCGCAACAGAAGCGTGGGAGAGCTGAAGATCGAAGCGTCGCTGGGGCAGGGAGCCGTCCCGATTGAAGGCGTCAGGATCACCGTGTACAAACGCTTTACCGACGGTCCCAGAAGGTTTTACACCTTGTGGACTGACTTCAGCGGCATGGTAAACGGTATTCTGCTGCCCGCGCCCGACCGGTCGCTCTCTGAGCGTCCGTCCAACCAACGTCCCTATGCCGTCTATGAGGTGTCGGCTGAGCATCCCGATTTTGAGCGAATGGTATTTCCCCAGACGCCGGTTTTTCCGGGCATCACATCGATTCAAAAAGTTCGTCTGGTGCCCAGCTCGGCTGCGCAGCAGCAAAACCAGTAGAAGGGGGAGGGACAGTATATGCCGGAGCCGATTATCCCGGAGACCATCACCGTGCATCTGGGGGCGCCTTCCGCCTCTGCGCGCAATGTGGTCGTCCCTTTTATCGATTACATCAAGAACGTCGCCTCAAGCGAAATTTACCCCACCTGGCCGGAGTCCGCCCTGCGGGCCAATATCCTTGCGCAGATCAGCTTCGCCCTCAACCGCGTGTACACCGAATGGTACCGCAGTCAGGGCTATGATTTCGATATTACCAACTCCACCCGTTACGACCAGAAGTTCATTGAAAACCGGGACTATTTCGATACCGTCTCCCGCATCGTGGACGATATTTTCAACAACTACGTGGTCCGCCAGGGAACCATACAGCCCTATTTCACCCAGTATTGCGACGGCCGCAACACCACCTGCGACGGTCTCTCCCAGTGGGGTTCGGTCGATCTTGCGAACCGTGGGCTGGTTCCCTATGAAATCCTGCAGTATTATTACGGCAACGACATCAATATTATCACCAACGCGCCCGTTCAGGCCAATGTGCCCTCCTATCCCGGCGTGCCGCTTCGGCTCGGGGATTTCAGCGAGGAGGTGCGCACCATTCAGCGCCAGCTCAACCGCATTGCGCTCAACTATCCGGCCATCCCCAGAATTCCGGAAGAGAACGGCTTTTTCGGGCCCCAGACCGAGGCGGCTGTGCGCAAATTTCAGCAGCTGTTCGACCTGACGGTCGACGGCATCGTCGGCAAGGCCACCTGGTACCGCATCAAATATCTTTACAACGCCGTCAAGGGGCTTTCCGAACTCCAGTCCGAGGGCATTACCTTTGACGAGGCCAGCCGCATTTTTGAAAGAGAGCTTGAGGAAGGGGACACGGGCGTTCAGGTCCGTCTGATTCAGTATTACCTAGCGGTTATCTCCTACTTTGACAATGAAATTCCCCAGGTTGTCATCGACGGGAACTTCGACGGCAACACGGTGGCCGGCGTCCGCGCCTTTCAGAGAAAATACGGCCTGCCGGAGACCGGCGTCGTCGACCGGCAGACCTGGAATGTCATAACCCGGATTTACAACAGCATTGTGCAGGGCATTTCACCTGAAATTATACCGGGCGCCGATGAAATCTACCCAGGGCGCTTTTTAAGTCTCGGCATGGAAGGGGAGGATATCCGCACCCTCCAGCGCTTTTTACAGGAAGCGCGTTCGGCCGATCCATCCATCCCCGCAGTGGAAACGACAGGAACCTTCGACCAGGCGACCGACGCCGCCGTTCGTTACATTCAGGCGCAAAACGGCCTGCCGGTCAACGGCATTGTGGGACCTTTGACCTGGGACGCCGTTGTCCGCCTTGCGCGCCAGTCGCGCACCGCCGGCTGAGCGCTTCCCCTGGAAGACAGCGCCGCAGGACCTGCGTTCCCACAAAGACCGCATGGACGCCCGTGTCAAAAAGCCCGCCGCTGCTTGACTTGCAGCGGCGGGCTTTTTGATGCGGGGAGGGGGACAGGGATATCTTTCCCCACTTTCGGAGAGTCGTTTGGAATCTTCCAAAGTGGGAGGTACCGGAACGCTTCCACGAAACAGCCTAGCGCACCGGCTCATAGTCGATGTGAGATTCCTCGTCGGTCGCCTCCAGCTTGAAGATGACCGGCCGCAATCCGTCGTTGCAGCTGCAGATGGCCACACCCGGCACGCGGATCCAGTCTCCGTAATAGAAGAGATCGTTGCCCGCACCGTGCGCCAAGGCAAAAACATATTGATAGATCGCCTTCCACGCCTCGTCGCATAACCCGTCCGGTTTGGCATAGTCGGCATAAAACACCTGGCCTTCCCGCAGCATGGGGCAGGCCTTCAGCCCTTTTGCGCCGTAAACCGCCGCGAGCTCTTCATCGAGCGTGGTTTTCAGCACCGTGATTTTCACCTTATTCATCGTTCAGACTCCTTTCCGGTTTTTTGCGGAATCCCTGTACCAGGGAATTTCTTTCTCTTGTGATTGGAAGAAAAGGCACGGCGAGTGCGCTGCCGCGCCGCCTGGACTGTCTTGTCGGAATTCGCGCCCCTGGCGGTCTTTCGTTTGGCGAACATGCCGATACCCACCAGCAAAAAGACCATGCTGAGCGCTGCGCCGAAGAGGGCGCTGCTGCTTACCGCGTAAGGGGAACCCTGATGCGTCAGCAGGGTGCACTGGGTAACCACGATGGACACCATCGCGTCGGCGAAGCTGACGATCTTCAGCGCCAGGATGATAGGGCTTTTCATGCGCCGGGTGACCACCGTGCCGTAAATGGCAAAACCGAGCTTGATAAAGGAGATAAACGCCACCAGATAGACGATATATCCCCGGTAAACGGTCGAATCACCATCCACATACATCTTCAGGCAGATGAAAAAGTATGCCACACCCATCAGGGACAAAAACAGACCGGTGTATCGGAAGACGCCGAATTCCCTATCGTATCTTTCCGTTGCGTCCCGCATTTTGACTGCGTATGCATACTGCCTCAAAAAGAAAAGGCGCGCACAGCACAGCAACAGATAATAAAAGGCGTTCATAATAAACCACAGCGAGAAAAGAGAGAATCCCAACAGCAGCTTGCCCACGCCGATAAGAGCGTTGGTCGTCAGGGACGCCTTTGTAATCGCCAGGGTCCTGTCGGTGTAATTTCCCAGCCGGTCCCGGAAGGGCGCTTGCATAGGCGCTCCCCTTTCTTGTTGATCTTTGCCGCCTTGTGGAGCGGGATGAAAGCGGCTATTCTCATCCGTTTGGAAGCGCGGCAGGCTTCCGGGAGGAAAGCCACAGCTCAAATTCGTCGATCGGCAGCGGCCGGGAAAAGATGTAGCCCTGCACCATATCGCAATGGACGCCGCACAGAAAATCCAGCTGCTCGGGCGTCTCGATGCCCTCGGCTACGGTTTTAGCCCCGATTTTTCTGGCCAGCTCCACAATGGACGCCACCACGTCCCGTGTTTTGGGCTGTTCCACGTTTAAGAAGAAACGGCGGTCGAGCTTGACAACGTCTATGTCGAACTCCATCAAGAGCCCCAGGGAGGAATAGCCCGCGCCGAAATCGTCCAGCGAGCACAAAAAACCCTTGCGGTGCATCTCGCGCGTCTGTTCTTTTACAAGCTCTATGCTCTGATCGTCAAACAGGATGGATTCGGTCAATTCCAGTTCAATCAGACCGCGCGGAATTCCGTACCGGCCGGCGATCTCCTCAAACGGACAAAGACAATCGGGTCGCTTGAAATGCTGGCGGGACAGATTGACGGAAATCGGAAAGACGGCTCTTCCCTCCTCCATCCACCGCCGGAGCGTTTTGCAGACCTCCTCAAAGATGAACAGATCCAGCTTGCAGATTTTTCCGTTCTTTTCAAACAGGGGAATAAAGTCGGAGGGGAAAATCACTCCGCGCTCCGGATGATGCCAGCGGACCAGCGCCTCGGCGCCGCCGATTTCTCCGCTTTCCAGCCATACCTTCGGCTGTAGAAACGCCTTGAAATCGCCGTTTGTCAAAGAGGTTTCAAATAGTTCGTTGAGCTCATATTCCATTTGGAGCTGCTGTGTCAGAGAGGAATCGTAAAAACCGCAGAGCTCTCCCTCCTGGACGGTGCGGCTGCGGCAGGCGGTCTTGGCCCGGTCCTGGATCAGCGTGATCTCCAGCGACGGATCGTCCACAATATAAACGCCCGCATAGAGGGTCAGGTGGTAGGGATTCAGACTGCGCGCTTCCTCCGCCATGGCGGAAAGACGCTGTTGAATAACGGCGGGGTCCTTTTCCTGCAGAAGGAGGAAAAAATTGTCCGCGTCGGCCCGGGCGGCCAGCTCATCGTCACGGATGCTCCGGCGCAGCGCCTGCATCACATTGCGCAGGGTGTTGTCCCCCTCGGCGCTCCCGTAGTTCGCGTTGATCAGCTTGAAATTTCTGATGTTCATGAGGGCCACGGCGCAGTTTGAGGGTTTCATCCCCTGCAGCAGCCGTCCGCAGTCGATTTGGAAGGAGGCGTTGTTCTGCCCGCCGGTCAGTTGGTCCACGAAGGCGATGCGCTCCAGTTCCCTGGAATGACTGCGGTAAAGGTGGTAAAAGGCAAACAGGATGACCGCAAACAGCAGGATGGTACCGGCAATGATCAAAAAGTTCTGATTGATGTAAAAATCGGTTTCGTGGGAGATCAGATTGGAGGGAACCAGCGTCAGCAGCACCCAATCGTAGCTCGTCAGCGGATGGTAGGAAAGCACCAGCTCGGTGCCGTCCACCGCGGTAAAGGAGAAGATGCCGCTTTGGCGGTTGTGCATATTCGCCTGCATTTGCAGGATATTCTCTACCAGTGGACCGCTTTCGTGCTGGGAAAAAATATCGTCCAGCTGCAGGAAGGGGTCAAGATCGGTGGGGGAAATGACGACGTTGCCGTCAATGTCAATAATGCAGGTGATTCCCTGCCCGGAAAAGCTCTTGGGCTCAATCAGCTTCTGCATGTTTTCCTTGCTACGCACCCCGGCCAGCACGCCGGCCACCCGTTTTTCCTTGTAAATCGGAATGGAATACAAGATGCTTTCCTTATCCAGAAAGGATACCCCGCTTTGCCCCGCAAAGGAGGAGATGACGCCGGGCTGACTGAGAAGATCGCCCTCGAAAGGAGTACTGTAACAGCGTCTGCCTTCCTCATCGATCAACACAAGGGAGGTGAAACCGAGTGCTGAGGCCTTGCGGCTCAGGAAAGACTGCACAGAAGCAATGGTTCTGTCATTGTCCATTCGCTGCAGCGTGTCGGCCAGAATTTCCAGATCCAGAATGTTCTTGGAAAGTCGGTAGTCCACGTCGTCGGCCAGTTGAAGCGATACGTCGCCCACATAGACCGTTGTCCTCCGGTTGATAGCGTCCCTTAAATTTGAAGCATTCCACAAAATTGCGGCGGACGCCAGCACAATCAGCACGGCCAGCAGCGCAAGAGACGTTTTGTACGGAAGGGATCGTGTGTGGAGCTTTCCAACGCCGCGCCCTGAAAAAGATTTTTCTGCTTTTCTCATACCGGATGTCTCCCAAATCCATGTTCTGCGGGATGGTTTTATCCCTTTGATCTCGCTGAAAAAATCAATTATCCCGCCTTAAAAGGATGGCGGCTTTGAAAATCTATAGTATTTATCATATTCTAACATAATTTACGCTTCGCGTCGATACAAGTATTGGAATGATACGCTGCTTTTCTGCAAATGCAGGCGATTTTCAGCCTCTGTGAATTGTCAGGAAGCTCAGGAAACTTGACAAGGGGAAAAAAGACGAGTATGATAATCGCTGTTGAACGTGTTCAAATTCATACAGAAGGCGGGTTGCGGAATATGGATGATGTGAAGAGCCGCGTGCTGGACGCCGCCAGGACGCTCTTTTTAAAGCAGGGCTACAAAAAGACGACCATCCGGCAGATCGTCGAGCATTCGGGGGTGCTCATCGGGAGCATCTACCATTTCTTTGAAAACAAAGAGGATGTTTTCCGCGCCCTTGCTTTGAGCGTCTATGATCTCAGCGAGCGGTACGCAAGGGAGCGCCTGGCCCGGGAGGCCGGTCCGGTCTACCGGTGCGCCGTCAGTGGAGCGCTTATGCTGAGCGCGGTCGAGGAGGATGAACGGGTTGCCGAACTGAGCTTTGAGGCCTACAATTCCACCTATATTCTCGGCGGACTGGTGGAGCATATGGCAAGGCGCGCCCAAGAGGTATTTTCCCCTTACAATCCCGGCGCTTCTCACCGCGATTTCTGCCGGAGGGCGCTGGCGGTCAGCGGCGTCATGCGCAGCATGATCGCCGTCCGGCTGATGCCTCCCGCCACCGGGCTTTCCCTTTCACTGGAGGAAAAGATCGACACCTTCCTGGAGGCCGGTCTGTACGCCTACGGCGTACCGTCTGAAGAGATTGAAGCCATCAAAAGCCGTTTGCGGACGGACGGCGCGCTCTTGCGCGAAGCGACGCGCGACCTCATCGCCGCTTACGCCGCTCCTGTTTGAGAAGCGCCAGCGCCGCGTCGAAATCGTCTTTGGCGGGCGCACAAAGGGTCCTCATGCCGCAAAGCGAAGCAACTGTCTGACAATCGGGAGGTAAAGCGTGAAAAACAATCCACTCAAAGCGGTTTCCAAATTCATTGTGGAAAAACGGTTCTTTTTCTTTCTGCTGTTCGGCGCGATGGCGGTGTTCTGCGCCTTGTCCTTTGGGAAAGTGCAGGTCAACAGCGATATCACCGCCCTCCTGCCGGAAAATACCGATACCCGCCGTGGGCTGAGCATTATGGAGGAGGAGTTTACCACCTTTGCCACGGCGCAGGTGATGGTCTCCAACGTCACCTATGAGCGCGCCTCGGAGCTCCGGGAGAGGCTGGAACAGGTGGACGCCGTCTCTTCCGTAGCCTTTGACGACACCGCCGAGCATTACGCCTCTTCCTCCGCGCTGTTTTCCCTCTCCTTTTCCGGCGCCAAAGACGACGAACGGGTCCTCGCCGCCATGGAGGAGGTCAGAAGCCTCCTGCAGGATTACGATGTCAGCATCTCCTCCTCCATTGGGGAGGATTTCGTCAGTGAGCTGGCGGAGGAGATGGTGACCATTCTGGCCGTGGCGATGGTGGTCATCGTCGCCGTGCTTTTATTCACCTCAAAAAGTTATTTTGAGGTCGTCATCCTGCTGATCGTTTTTGCCGTGGCCGCCGTGCTGAATATGGGCACCAACTACTGGCTGGGGGAAATCTCCTCCATCACCAACTCCATCGCCGTCATCCTGCAGCTCGCCCTCGCCATCGACTACGCCATCATCTTCTGCCACCGTTTTCAGGACGAGTTTGAAAGGAACGGTCATGTCAAGACCGCTTTAATCGATGCGCTTTCCTATTCGATCCTTGAGATTTCCTCCTCCAGCCTGACCACCATCTCCGGCCTGGTCGCCCTGACCCTCATGCAGTTCCGGCTGGGCTACGACCTGGGACTGGTGCTGGCCAAGGGCATCGTATGCAGCCTGCTGACCGTTTTTCTCCTGATGCCGGGCCTGATCATGCTCTTTAACAAGCCGCTGCTGAAGACCCGTCACAAAAAGCTTGTGCCGGACATCAGCCGCTGGGGCCGCTTTCTGGCGCGGGGAAAGCTGCCGGTATTCCTGATCCTTTTCGCCGCCGTCATCCCCTTTGCCATCGTGGGTTCCTCCTTGTGCGAGTACGTCTTCGCGGACGCCTCCATCGACCGCATCGTTCTTTCGGAATCGGATAAGGTCCGGCAGAAGATTTACAGCACCTTTGACGAAACCAACGCCATCGCCGTGCTTGTTCCCATCGGAGATTATGAGAAGGAGGGGGCGCTCATCCGGGAGATCGAAGCGCTGCCGGAGATCAAATCGGCCACGGCCCTCGCCAACATCGAAATCGAGGACGGCAAAATGCTGACCGACGGCTACACCGCCCGCTCCTTCTCCGAACTCATCGGCGTGGACGTGGAGACGGCGGAGCTTTTGTACGGACTCTACGGGCTCCAGCATGAGCAGTACCAGCCCATCGTCGGAGACCGGGAAGCTTATACCGTGCCGCTGATCGACATGTTTGAATTTCTCTTTGAAAAGGCCGACCAGGGCATGATAAGTCTCGACGCTGAAAAGACCGCGATGCTCGAGGACATGAAATCCCTGCTCGACGAGGCCCTCCTTCAGCTGCGGGGTGAGCGCTACGTTCGTATGGCGTGCACCGCCACCGTCCCGGTGGAGGGGGAGGAGAGTGTCGCCCTGGTGGATACCATCCGCTCCCTCGCGCAGGAGCAATACGGCGAGGATGTCCTTGTGGTGGGAGACATCACCAGCGCCAAGGAGCTGGCCGACTCCTTCAACAACGACAACAAGCTCATCTCCCTTCTGACCATTCTCTTCGTCTTCCTGGTGCTGCTGTTCACCTTCCGTTCGGCGGGCGCGGCCGTCCTGCTTCTTCTGGTCATCCAGGGCAGCATCTGGATCAATTTTTCCTTCCCTTATCTCAGCGGGACCAACCTCTCCTTTATCACCTATCTGATTGTCGACGCCATCCAGATGGGCGCGACCATCGACTACGCCATCGTCCTGTACAATCGCTTTCAGACGCATAAGGCGCACTGTCCGCCCAAGGAGGCGATGGCCATCGCCGTCAATGAAAGCTTTTCCACCATTCTCACTTCGGGAATCATCATGGCGGCCGCCGGTTTTATCATCGCCTACCTGACCACGGACGTTTACATCGGGGCCATCGGCCTGACCATCGGGCGCGGAGCGTCGATCTCCATTCTTCTGGTTCTGACCGTGCTGCCGCAGCTGCTGCTGGCGGGCAACCGCTTCATGGAAAAAACGACCATTGATTTCAAAAAACTCTTGGGAGGTGGAAAAGATGACCCACAGGACGAGTAACCGCGCGCTTGCGCTTTTGATGGTCTGCCTTCTGCTGTGTTCCGCCTTGTGCGTTCCCGTCGCCGCGCAGGAGAGCGTCCTCTCCATCGGTACCAGGGAGGAGTGGCTCGCCTTTGCGGAAAACTGCCGGACCGACGCCTACTCCAAGGGGCTTTCGGTGCGTCTGACGGCGGACATTGACCTCTCCGGCGCGGAGAAGCCCGTCGTTCCGGTCTTCTGCGGCAGTTTTGACGGCGCAGGACACAGCGTCACGGGCTTTGTGCTGGACACGGAGAGCGACGACCAGGGCCTCTTTCGCTATCTGACCCAAGAGGCGGTGGTGCGCGGCCTCCGGCTCGAGGCGTCCGTCACCGGCCGGGGAGAGGCCTCGGGAATCGGCGGAATCTGCGGCAGCAACCGCGGGCTGATCGAGAACTGCGCCGTTTCAGGCGATGTCTCGGGCTATGAGCAGGTCGGCGGCGTCGCGGGCGTCAACGAGGCGGAGGGCCGGATCAAAGACTCTTCCTCCTCCGCTGTGCTCGCGGGCACCTACCAGACGGGCGGCATCGCCGGGAGCAACGCGGGCTCCATAGAATCCTGTCAAAACACCGGAGACATCAATCTGGAGGCCAACGGATCGGCCACAAACACCGGAGGAATCGCCGGCGTCAACGAGGGCGTGATCCTCCGCTGCTCCAACGCTGCGGACGTCGGCTATCTCCACACCGGCTATAACGTCGGCGGTATTGCCGGACGCAACAACGGCTTTGTAAACGGCGGTGTCAATTCCGGGAACATCCTAGGCCGGAGAGACGTCGGCGGCATCGCCGGGCAGATGGAGCCCTCCTTTCAACTGGAATACGCCCAAAGCGCCATGGCGCTTCTGGACGAAAGCGTCTCTGATTTTACCGGCCGGCTCAATGGGACCGCCTCCGCCCTGCAAGGGATGATCGAGGACGGCGCGGCCGGGCTGCAGGACATTTTCTCCGACCTCTCGGCCTTTTCGCAGGGACTCAGCGGAGACGTCGACGCCCTTTTCCAGAACATGACCTGGAAGGAAGAGGTTCAGGCTGCGCGCGACGCCATTCTCGCCGAGCTCGAGAACATCAGGGACAGCCTGCCCGACCCCTCCGCGGTCGCAGGCCTTCTGCGGGAAATTGAGACGCTGCTCGGCCGGTTTGAGAGCGCGCCTCCCCTGGAATGGCTCCGCCTTGTGCGGGAACTGTCCGGAAAGCTTTCCGAACTGTCCGCCCTGCTTCAGGGCTTTGATTTGCCCGCAGGCAGTCTGGAAAGACTCGCCGCAGGCTTTGCCGACCTGTCCTCCGCCGTGGTGAACGGCCTGCATCAGTTTGGGGAGGGAAGCGCCGGCGTGCTGGAGAACGCCTCGTCCTCCCTTGCGGCCCTGACGCAGGGGATCGACGCCTTTTTAAAGGACGCGTCTTCCGCTTCCTCCGAACTGCGGACGGAAGTGTCCGGCCTTTCCGGAACGCTTGCCGAGCTGCACAAGCGCGTGGAGGATGTGCTCGCAGGCAGGGAAGAGACGGTGGAGGACCTTTCGGAGCTCGTCGAACGCCAGGCCGATGGGATGATTGTATCGGCCGGGAACACCGGGAAGGTCTCGGGGGATTACAACATCGGCGGCGTGGTGGGAAACCTTTCGGTCGAGCTTTCCCTCGATCAGGAGGAGACCTCCCTTCCGACGGCCGACGAGCTGCTTTTTTCCGACGTTACCCTCTACGTCAAGGCGACGGTTTACGCCTGTGAAAACGCGGGAGAGATTTCCGCCAAGTACGACTGCGCCGGGGGGATCATCGGCTACGGAAGGCGCGGCGCGGTTATAGAGAATCGGAATGCGGGCAACATATCGGCAGGGGAACGCTATGCCGGCGGCGTGGCGGGGAACTTCCTGGGAACGGTCCGCGGCTGCCTGAGTCTGTCCCTGGTCGCGGCCTCCTCCTATGCAGGCGGCATCGCGGGGCAGGCCAAGCAGGTGGAGGACTGCGCCGCCGTTCCATGGATCGAATCGGACGGCGCTTACGTCGGAGCGATTGCAGGCGCGCTGACCGGCTCGGGCGCACGCAATGTCTTTGTGCATGAAAAGCTTGGCGGAGTGGACAACATCAGCTGCGAGGGAATCGCCACGCCGGTGGACTACCAGACCCTGATGGCGCAGGAAACGCCGCCCGAGCTTTTCCGCACGGTGACGCTCCGCTTTGAGGTGGACGGCGCTGTGTGGAAGGAGATCACCCTTCCCTACGGCGAAGGTCTGAACGAGCTGCCCGCCGGCCCCGAACAGGAGGGCAAATACTGGACATGGGAGACCTTTGACGCCGACTGCGTCCGCTACAGCCGTACGGTCGGCGGCAGCTGGAGCAACCTGATCGCCACCATTTCCACCGGGGAGGAAAAGCCTCTGTTTCTGGCGGAGGGCGCGTTTCTTCCCGGCGTCCGTCTGGAGGCTGTGGAGAACGCCGGCGCGGGGGACGCCTGCCCGGGTCTTACTCTGTTGGCGGCCTATGAGCTCCATGTGTCCGATCCCGCCTGTGAACGGATGGTCGTCCGTTTTCTGACCGAAGAGGAGGGGGAAATTTACGTCCCCACCGCGCAAGGCCTGCAGCCCATTCCCCACCGCCGGGACGGTAGCTACATCGTCTTCGAGCTGGAAAACGGACAGAGCTTTCTTTATGCGGCCAAGGAGGAGGCCGACCGCCTGGCACCGATGCTGGTCGCGGCTGGGGGAATTCTCCTTGCCGTAGGGTGCGTCCTGCTGTGGTACCGCGTCGGCAGAAGGCGCAGAAGCAGGGGATAGAAGACAACGACAGACAATCTGCCGCATCTCTTGACGAAGATCAGAAAAGGCGACATGCTCCCCGGTCAGGGGCGCATATCGCCTTTTTGTTTTCCGGCGGCGGTTACCGCCGTTCGCAGGGGAGGGAAAGCAGGCGGCGCACGGTCAGCCTTGCGGCCTCCACCGTGAACCACACCTCATATCCGGCAAATTCCAGCTTGTAGACCCGGTCGGGCGCGTCCTGATACCCGGGACGCGGGTCCTGCGCGAGCACCTGAAGCAGTCCCGCGCGCAGACCGGGTTCCACGCGCTCCAGAAGCGCATCGGGAAAGTCTACGGAGAGCGCCCCCTCCTTCCGCTGAAGCGCAAAGCCCCCCGCGGCGTCGGGATGGGAATCGGTGTAGGGGAGATAGGGCTTGATGTCGTAAATGGGACTGCCGTCCATCAGATCCGCGCCGGAGACGTACAGCACCGGCCCTTCGGCGGTGTGCAGCCTGATGCCCTCGAGCCGCACCGAAGAAAGGCCGATGGCGTTCGGCCGGAAGGGGGAGCGGGTGGCGAAGACGCCCATCCGCTTGTTGCCGCCAAGGCGCGGCGGCCGGACGGTGGGGGACCAGCCTTCCCGCATGGCTTCGGAAAACTGCCACAGCAGCCAGATGTGGGAAAAGCCCTCCAATCCCCGCAAAGCGTCGGGATTGCGGTATTCCGGCTCGAAGACAACGGTCGCCCGCAGGGCGTCCGCCAGCCCGCTCTGGCGCGGGATGCCGAACTTCGTGGGAAAATCGCTTCTGATGTGCGCGATGATGTGCAGCGGTACGGCTCGGGACATAAAACGACTCCTTTCCGCCCGGCGGGGACGGAGCATTCTTGCAGAATAAAACGGAATCAGGGCGCGGTTGGTTGGCGGCCTTCTCAGGCGGATGCGGATGGGGATTCCAGGTTCCGCTTTTCCCGCTTTATTTTACAATAAAAACAAGAGAAAGTCGATTGCCTCGTACAATCGACTTTCTTTTCGATCCATATTTTTATATCCTGTCTGTACAACGTTCCCTCTGCCGGGGCCTTACAGCAGATAGGCTGCCGCTTCATACGGCTGCAAAAGCTTCGCACTGTGCGCCTCATAGTTGGAGATCAGCGGTTTGCCGCCTTCCGGGTCATGCAGGGGGCAAGCCGCCGTTTCCCCGGTAAAGTTGCATAGCACCCGCAGCCGTTTTCCCTGATACTCCCGTTCATAGGCCCAGAAGCAATCCGATTCCCCGTCGAGCAGACGGTAGCCTCCTTCCACGATGAGCTCCATTCCGTGCCGCAGGGCGATCAGCCTTTTGTAGTAGGAGAAGACCGAATCCGGGTCGTTTACCTGGTTTTGTGCGTTGATATAGCTGTGGTTGGGGTTTACCTCAATCCACGGCGCGCCGCCGGTAAAGCCCGCCTGAGGGGAGGCGTCCCACTGCATGGGGGTGCGGGCGTTGTCCCGGCTGCGCAGCCCGAGGCAGCGCAGCATCCTTTCTTCGGAAATGAGTCCCGCCCCTGTGAGCTCCTCATACATGTGCAGGCTTTCGACGTCCCGGTACTGCTCCAGGCGGGTAAAGCCCGCGCCGGTCATGCCCAGCTCTTCGCCCTGGTAAATGTAGGGCGTGCCTTTGAGCAGGTGCAGGCAGGTGGCGAGCATTTTGGCGGAGAGGACGCGGTGTTCCTCCTTCTCGCTGCCAAAACGGGAGACGGCCCGCGGCTGGTCGTGATTGCTCCAGTACAGACTGTTCCAGGCGACGCCTTCAAGCCCCTCCTGCCAGCGGCTGATGACCGCGCGCAGCTCCTTGAGGGAAAAACGCTCCTCGGTCCACTTGCCCAGGGGGCCGTTGCCGATTTCCACGTGCTCGAATTCAAAGACCATGGAAAGCTCGCTTCCGTCGGCTCTGGCGTATTTTTTGGCCTCCTCCAGCGTGACGCCCGCCGTCTCGCCCACCGTCATCAGATCGTGGAGGGAGAGCACCTCCCGGTTCATTTCCTGCAGGTAGTCGTGCACCTTGGGCCCGTTGAACACATAAGGCCCGGCGTCTCCGTAAAGGCCGCCGTGCTTCTCGCCGTCGGGCAGGCCGGGGTGCTTGGAGATCATACTGATGACGTCCATGCGGAAGCCGTCGATCCCCTTTTGGCACCACCATTCCATCATGTCGTACACCTCGCGGCGCACGGCCGGGTTTTCCCAGTTGAGGTCGGGCTGTTCCTTTGCGAACATATGCAGGTAATACTGCGCGGTGGCCTGGTCGTAATCCCAGGCGCTGCCGCCGAAGGTGCCGCCCCAGTTGTTGGG
>CABSLJ010000002.1 GCA_902478455.1 uncultured Oscillospiraceae bacterium
GTTCAGGTCGGGCTTGACGCAGTTGTTGGGGCAGCCGCCCACGGCGATCTTGAATTTATGGGGAAGCTTCACGTCGCGGTAGCCGTGATAGAATCTCTCATGAATTTCCTCGGAGAGGGCAAACGTATCAATCAGACCGTATTGGCAGGTGGTGCCCTTGCAGGACACGACCGGGCGGACCTTGGAGCCGGTTCCGCCGGTTTCCAGGCCGGCCTGGGACAAGAACTCCCGGAGCGGTTCTATATTGTCGAAGGGAACCCCCTGAATTTCGACCGTCAGACGGGAGGTCATGGCGATTTCCCCACTGCCGTACCGTTCGGCCGCCTGGGCGATGGCCCGGCTTTCCTCGGCGGTAATTTTTCCGTTTCTGGTGATCACCCGGGCGTTAAACCGGTCCTGAGTCCGTTTATCAAACAGAAAGCCCAGCGCCTTCACGCGGGTCACGTCGGCCGGGGACAGGGGTGTCTGCGCATTTTTTACCTTGACGTCGTTGAAGGAGGTCGCGCCCTCCAGCACCACGGTGTTCCGGTAGCCGTAATATTTCATCCGGTTTTGCAGGAAATAGCCCCGCTTTCCGCGGACGCACACCAATAAGAGCTTTTCGTCCTTGCCGATGCCCGGAATCTCGCCGTTGACCGAGGTCAGATTCACAAAGGTGGCCCCACGGATCGACGGAGCCGGCGCCACATCGATGACCCGGTAACCGTCGGCGGCCCCGGCGGCGTATTCGGCAGGGGTCATGCTCACCAGCTCGCCGTTTATCTTATTGAGCAGAATATAGACCGCCTGAACAAAGGGATGGATCGCGGTGGAAAACGGCGGCGCATAGGCGAAATCGGCGTTTTCAAAGTCCTCCAGAACGGCGCCCAGATTGATGGCCGTCACGGCGATGTCCACCATTTTGTCCACCGCGCCCGGGCCGAACACCTGCATGCCCAGCAGCTTGTGGGTCTCCCGGTCGGCGATCAGCTTGGTGGCAAAGAAGGCCGCGTCGGGGTAGTAATGGGCTTTGTCGTCGGTGATTGCAAGGGTGGTTATCACATCATAGCCCGCTTCCCTGGCCTGGGCCTCCGTCAGACCGGTGCGGCCGCAGTTGAGCCCCGGCAGCTTGACCACGCCGGTTCCCAGAACGCCGGGATAGTTTTTTTTCTTTCCCGCCAGCACCTGAGCCAGAGTGCGGCCCTCCAGATTGGCAGAGGAGCCCATGGGGGACCACTGGCGCCGTCCGGTCATCCGATTGGTCACAAGGGCGCAGTCTCCGGCGGCGTATACGTCGGGCAGGTTGGTTTTCAGCTGGGAATCCACCACAATGGCTCCCTTGTCCATCTCAATCCCGCTGGAAGCCAGAAAGGCCGTGTTGGGCCGGATGCCTGTCGAGAGCACCACCAGTTCCGCCGGCAGCGAGGCGGCGGCGGTTTTTACCCCCGTCACCCGGACCTCGCCCAGGAGCCTTTCCGCCCTGGAGCCGGTCAGGACGCGCACGCCCTGTTTGCGCAGGTGTCTTTGGGCGTAGTCCGCCATTTCCGGGTCCAGCACATTGGGCATGATCTGGGAGGCAAAATCCATCACCGTCACTTCCACGCCCTGAGCCATCAGGTTTTCCGCAACCTCCAGGCCGATAAAGCCGCCGCCGATCACGACCGCCTTTTTTACGTTTTCGGTCTCAACATAGGCACGGATGCGGATGGCGTCATCGGGAGCGCGCATTTTGAAAACGCCCTTCAGACCAACCCCTTCGATGGGAGGCGCCGCAGCCGACGCTCCGGTGGCGATCACGAGACGGTCGTAGGAATACGCTTCGGTTTCTCCGGTGATCAGGTTCTTTGCCGTCACCAGCTTTTGCGCGCTGTCCAGCTCCACGGCCTCCCGGCCGGTCAGCACCTGAACGCCGGTGAGGGCGGCGAATTTCTCAGGTGTGTTGACGATCAGCTCGTCACGGCTTTCGATCATGCCGCCCACATAATAGGGCAGACCGCAGCCGGCGTAAGAGATGTCCTGATCCTTTGTAATCAGGAGCACTTCCAGACCTCTGTCTTCCCGCTTCAGCTTTGCCGCGGCCTTGGTTCCCGCCGCTACGCCGCCAATGACCAATACCTTCACTTGCTGTCCACTCCGTTTCTTTCATGATGTTGATGGGTTTTCCTGATCCATAAAAACAGATGCTCTGTTTTGGGGCTGCGCTCCTCTCCATCGGCTGGTTACGGCAGCTGCCGGACGGCCGCGCTGCCGTTAGACGGGGACGGCCGGTCGGATTTGTCCCGCCGGGGAGTCGTGCCTTTCCTTTGCGTCCGGTGACAGCAGTTTGTCACGTCCCGGCATTCCGGCCGGACAGCGGTGCAAACCTGAATATCTCCGCCGGAAATGGTGATTGTCTTTCCGTTGACCAGAGCGTCGGCGAGTTGTCTGCGAGCATGCTCATACATTCTCGCCACAGTGGATCTGGAAATGCTCATCTTTGCCGCGCATTGATTTTGAGAAAGCTTCTCATAATCCAGCAGACGGATAACCTCATATTCGTCATAGCCGATATTCACCGTTTCCCCGCCCTGCCGCCCGTAAGGCTCAAAACAGGTGGTTTTCGGCAGGGAACAAATGCAGCGGCATTTAGGCGGTCTTGCCAAGTAGAGCACCTCCTCTTTGGGCAAAGTATAGCGCGGTTATGGGAATATGTCAATAATTAAATGCCAGCTTTAAGCTCTTTGCGCAACTCCTCTGCAAAACCATTTGATGCAGCCGTGCGGCTTTACAGAAAATATGCTTTTGCGCATCTTCCCGGGAAGTTTCCGACCGGCGCAGCAAAGCCAAAAAGAGGTCCGGCATTCCCTCCGAAAAGGGAACGCCGGACCCGTTTTGTTCTCTGCGGCTTGTGCGCTGAAACAGGTCAATCCAGCTCCAGTGCGCCGGTGTACAGCTGATAGTAGGTTCCTTTGAGCTTGATGAGGTCCTCATGCGTGCCGCGCTCGATGATGCGGCCGTGATCCAGCACCATGATGGCGTTGGCGTTCTGGACGGTGGAGAGGCGGTGCGCGATGACAAACACGGTGCGCCCGGTCATCAGCGCGTCCATGCCGCGCTGCACGATGGCCTCGGTGCGCGTGTCAATGGAGCTGGTTGCCTCGTCCATGATCATCACAGGCGGGTCGGCCACGGCAGCCCGCGCGATGGCGAGCAGCTGGCGCTGGCCCTGGCTGAGGTTCGCGCCGTTGCCGTGCAGCATGGTATTGTAGCCGTCCGGCAGGCGGCGGATGAAGTCGTCCGCGCCGGCGAGCTGCGCCGCGGCGATGCACTCCTCGTCGCGCGCGTCCAGATTGCCGTAGCGGATGTTCTCCATCACCGTGCCGGTGAAGAGATTGGTGTCCTGCAATACAATGCCCAGGCTGTGGCGCAGATCCTCCTTTTTGATCTTGTTGATATTGATGCCGTCATAGCGGATTTTGCCGTCGTTGATGTCGTAGAAACGGTTGATAAGATTGGTGATGGTGGTCTTGCCGGCGCCGGTAGAGCCGACGAAGGCCACCTTCTGGCCGGGCTTGGCGTACAGGGAGATGTTGTGCAGAACGGTCTTCTCCGGCGCATAGCCGAAATTGACGTCAAAGAAGCGCACATCGCCCTGCAGGCGGGTGTAGGTGATGGTGCCGTCGTGATGCTGATGCCTCCACGCCCACACGTTGGTGCGCTCCTCGCATTCGCTCAGACTGCCGTCGGCGTTTTCCTTGGCGTTGACCAGGGTGACATAACCCTCGTCGCTTTCAGGCTGCTCGTCCAGCAGAGCGAAGATACGGTGCGCGCCCGCAAGGCCCATGATGACCATGTTGATCTGGTTGGACACCTGGCCAATAGCGCCGGCGAACTGTTTGGTCATATTCAAAAACGGAACCACGATGCTGATGCTGAAGGCCATGCCGGAAATGCTGATGTTCTGGACGTCAGTCAGCAGCAGCGCGCCGCCCACCAGGGCCACCACAACGTACATCACGTTGCCGATGTTGCCCAGCAGAGGCATCAGAATGTTTGCAAAGCGGTTGCCGTTGCGGGCGTTGAAGAAAATCTCGCCGTTGACCTTGTCAAAATCGGCCTTGGCGCCCTCCTCATGGCAGAACACTTTGATCACCTTCTGGCCGGTCATCATCTCTTCCATAAAGGCTTCGGCCTTGGCGATGGTGACCTGCTGGCGCAGGAAGTATTTGGAGGAACGCTTGGTGACGGCCCGCGCTGCAAACACCATGCAGACGACGCCCACAACCACCAGCAGCGCAAGGATAACGCTGTAATACATCATAATGCCGAACACGACGAGCAGCGTGATGCCGGCGATGGTCATCTGCGGCAGGCTCTGGCTGATAAGCTGGCGCAGGGTGTCCACGTCGTTGGTGTAATAGCTCATGATATCGCCGTGACCGTTGGTATCGAAGTACTTGATGGGCAGGTCCTGCATGTGGCTGAACATCTTCTCACGCATCTTTTTCAAAGAGCCCTGCGTGATGATGGCCATCATCTGGGTGTAGAAGGCGCCGGCGATGAGACTGACGACGTACAGCGCGATCAGAATGCCCACAGAGGTGAGGATGCTCCCGGAAACGGACGCCCAGTCGCCGCTCTTGTAACTCTCATCCACAAGGGCGATGACGTTCTGCAGGAAGACGGCCGGAATGGCGCTGACGATGGCGTTGATGAGGATGCACACCATCGTAACGGGCAAAAGCACCGGATAGAACTCAAACAGGGTGCGCAGCAGCCGGCGCAGCACTCCCTTGGGCGCGCGCTGGCCTCTGGCGGTGGCGGAAGGAGCGGCGCCGCCTGATTTATTCTTTGCCATCTTGGTCACCTGCCTTGTTCTGGGAAGTATAAACCTCGCGGTAGATCTCGCTGGTCTTCATCAGCTCGTCGTGACTGCCGATGGCGCAGATGCGTCCGCCGTCCATCACGATGATGCGGTCGGCGTCCTGCACGGAGGCGACGCGCTGCGCGATGATGATCTTGGTAGTCTCGGGAATGAATTCGCGGAAGCCCTGACGAATCAGCGCATCGGTGCGCGTGTCCACGGCGCTGGTGGAATCGTCCAGAATCAGCACCTTGGGCTTTTTGAGCAACGCCCGCGCAATGCAAAGGCGCTGCTTCTGGCCGCCGGAGACATTGGCGCCGCCCTGCTCAATCCAGGTGTCGTACTTTTGGGGGAACTGCTGGATGAATTCATCGGCCTGGGCCAGCTTGCAGGCTTCCAGCATCTCTTCGTCGGTGGCGTCGGGATTGCCCCAGCGCAGATTGTCCTTGATGGTGCCGGAAAACAGCACGTTTTTCTGCAGCACCACCGCCACGTTGTTGCGCAGGGCGTCCAGATCGTACCGGCGCACATCCGTGCCGCCCACCCTGACGCAGCCCTCGGTGACGTCGTACAGGCGGGGAATCAGCTGCACCAGCGTGGATTTGGATGAGCCGGTGCCGCCCAGAATGCCGATGAGCTCGCCGGAGCGGATGTGCAGGTCCACGCCGGCCAGCGCCATGCGCTCGGCCTTTTTGGAGTATTTGAAGCTGACGCCGTCAAAGTCGATGGAGCCGTCCTTGACCTCGGTGACGGCGTTTTCCGGGCTGGTCAGGTTGCTTTCCTCTTTCAGAACCTCGACGATACGCTCGGCCGATTCCATCGACATGGTGATCATCACGAACACCATGGAGAGCATCATCAGGCTCATCAGAATCTGGAAGCTGTAAGTAAGGATGGCGGACATCTGTCCCACGGCGATTTCCGTACCCTGGCTGGTGATGACCGCATAGGAGCCGAAGGAAAGCACAAAAGCCATACCTGCGTACACGCAGAACTGCATCAAGGGGCTGTTGAGGGCCATGATGCGCTCGGCGCGGGTGAAGTCCCTGCAGACGTCTTCGGCGGCGGCGGAGAACTTCTTTTTCTCGTACCCCTCACGCACAAAGCTTTTTACCACGCGCATGGCTTGCACGTTTTCCTGAACCGAGTCGTTTAATGCGTCGTATTTGCGGAATACCCGCCGGAAGATGGGCATGGCCGCGCGGATGACCAGCGCCAGCCCGATGCCCAGCAGCGGGATGGTGACAAGGAAGATCATGGCCAGACGTCCGCCCATGGCGAAGCCCATAATGAAGGAGAAGATGAGCATCAGCGGGCCGCGGATGGCCACGCGGATGATCATCATGAAGGACATCTGCACGTTCACGACGTCGGTGGTCATGCGGGTGACCAGACTGGAGACCGAGAATTTGTCGATGTTCTCAAAGGAGTAATCCTGAATGCGGTAGAACATGTCCTGCCGCAGGTTGCGGGCAAAGCCCGTGGAAGCGGTGGCGCAGGTGTTGCCCGCCGCCACGCCGAAAAGCAGCGACAGCACGGCCATCACAACCAGCTGAATGCCGTAGTTGACGATGACGTCCATACCGCAGCCGGCCTGCATCTGATTGACCAGATTGGCGATGACGAAGGGAATGATGCATTCCAGTATCACTTCCACTATGACCAGCAGCGGCGTCAGGATGGCCGCTTTTTTGTACTCGCGTATGCTGCGAGCAAGCGTTTTGATCATATATGACATTCCTCCAATGCACGACGCAGCCGTCGCGCGGCGCGTCGTCAAAAGTAATTGCGGCAAGGTATGAGCCGCGCGCAGGCTATTCGTCAAGATTCGCGGACATCTGCGCGGCGATCTTCAAAAATTGCGCCAGCTGTACGTCGGACAGGCCCTTCGTCAGGCACTGCTCGGCTTGACGGAGGCATTCGCCGACCTGCTCGTCCAGATGCGCCGCCTTTTCCGTGGGAATCAGGCTTTTCAAGCGCGCGTCGCTGTCCACGCTCTCCCGCAGGATGAGGCCGTTTTTTTCCATCAGCTGCAAAATGCCGGTGGCTGTGGAACGGCTCATGCCAAAGACGCTCTCCACGTCGCGCTGGAAGACCGGTCCATCGGCGCATTTCACAAGGATGTAGTGGATGACGCGGCTTTGCACTCCGGTAAGGCCCATACTTTGCATGTTGGCGTTCATACGCTTTTTCAGTTTGTGGGACAGGATGTTGATCCACATCCCACAGTCTTTCTCCATTTGACTTTCTTCCCCCTTTGCGGCTGCAACAAATTTTTAATTGTTCGGGTACGAACAAAATTTTAACGCAAGAAGGGGGGATTGTCAATATACCATTTGACCGTTTTTTGGCGCGGAATCAAAGCGGAATTTTGTGCGGATGGCGGATGGAGCGGCTCTGGAATTCGTTTCCTGAAAAAAGCGGAAAAAGGGCGAAGCGGCGTTCCCATACCGCCGTAATTCCGGCCAAAAAACATGCAAAACACTCGGAAAAACGGAAAAAACGGCGGCTTTCCGGGAAATTTGCGTTTTCGTCACGCGTTCCTTGCTCCGGCGCGGCGAGGAATAAAATCTTCCCAATTGGCGAAACTGTTTGTAAGCTTTCGGGCATCCTCCGGATGCTGCCGGAATCATGCCCAAATGCCCCGGCGCGCAAAAGAGACGCTGTGCCGCGGGAGCGGCGTTTCGCTGCCCGGCGTCGGGCTCCGCAGACGGGAGGATGATCGGGAGAAAAGGGCTTGTACGCTTGCCTTCAGACAAAAAGGGAGAGGCATATGCACCATGGAGAAACACATCCTGATCCTTACCACCACCAACGACTTCCTTGGAAAATTTGAGCTGGACAACGTCAGGCTGCTGCAGCAGATGGGGTATGTGGTGCATTATGCGACCAACATCCACGAACCGCATTATATTTCCGATCAGGAGAGGCTGCAAAACATGGATGTCGTCGTCCATCCCATCGACATCGCCCGGTCGCCGTTTATGGTGCAGGACAATCAGAAGGCGCTCCGGCAGCTTCTGGAACTGATGCAAAAGTATCCCATCGGGGCCATCCACTGCCACACGCCCGTCGGCGGGCTGCTGGGCCGCCTGACGGGAAGGCTTTTCCGCGAGAGAAATCTGATTGTGCTGTATACGGCGCACGGCTTCCATTTTTACCGGGAAGCGCCGCCTCTGAACCATCTGGTGTATTACCGGGTGGAAAAAAAGCTGGCCCGCTATACCGACATCCTGATCGTCATCAACGAAGAGGATTACAGGAACGCCCGACATTTTCACTTAAAGAGGAATGGGAGCCTTTACAAGCTGCCCGGCGTGGGGCTGGACCGGGAAAAATTCCGTCCCCCGTCGCGGCAGGAGAAAGAAGCGCTGCGCGAGCGGCTGGGCATCGGCGAGGATGTGTTTTTCCTTCTGTCGGTCGGCGAGCTGAATGAGAACAAAAACCACCGCGTGGTCCTGGAAGCGCTGGCCAGGATGAAGCGGATGAACAAGGACATTTCCTCCCTCCGCTACGGCATCTGCGGCGACGGTTTTTTCCGAAGGCGCATGGAACGGTGGATTCTTGAGCTGGGACTCAAAAACCACGTCACGCTTTATGGCCACCGCGGCGACATTCCGCAGATGCTCGGGTGCGCCGACGCCACCGTCTTTCCCTCCAGGCGGGAGGGCCTGGGCATGGCGGGGCTCGAATCGCTGGCGATGGGGGTTCCGGTCATCGCGTCGGACAATCGCGGCACCCGGGAATATATGGAGCACGGGAAAAACGGCTTTGTCTGCCGGTACGACGATGTGGACGGGTTTATCCGGGGCATCGAGGCGATGCGAAGCCTGCGCCCCGCGCAGCGGGAGAGGATGGCGGAATACTGCATCGCCTCCGCCAGACCCTTTGACAGAAAATATGCGAACGCTCTGATGCGCCGGGTTTACACCGACATGGAGCGGAGAATCGAGGCGGAAGCGCATGGAGAAAAAAGCGGAGATCAGCGTCATTATGGGCGTATTTAATCCGGAGAGGACACGTCTGTTCCGGGCGGTTGATTCCATACGCCGCCAGACCTTCCGGGAATGGGAGCTGCTGCTGTATGACGACGGTTCGGACAGTGCCTGCGCGCGGGTTATCCGGGAGGTCGCGGCGCAGGACGAACGGATCAAATATCTCCGCGCCGGTCGGAACCGCGGCCTAGCCCACGCCTTAAACGCGTGTCTGCGTCTGGCCTCGGGACGGTATATCGCCCGGATGGACGATGACGACGTCGCAAGACAAGACCGGCTGGAGAAGCAATATGCCTTCTTGAATGCCCATCCGCAATTCCAGTGGGTCGGCTCCAACGCCGAGCTGTCAGACGCGCGCGGGGTGTGGGGCTACCAAAAGATGCCGGAGATTCCCACGGCAAGGGATTTCCTGTTCAACTCGCCGTATATTCACCCCTCGGTGATGTTCCGCAGGGAAGTGCTGACGGAAAACGGGGGATACAGCGCGGCCCGGCGGGACCGGCTCAACGAGGACTATGAGCTGTTCATGCGCCTGCACCGGAAAGGAAACCGCGGCTGCAACCTGCAGGAGCCGCTGCTGCAATACTGGGAGGACTATGCCTCTCTCCGGAAAAGAACCTACCGGCGCCGCATCCTGGAGATGAAGCTGCGCTACCGCGGATTCAAGGACCTGGGAATCCTGAACCGGGGAACTTTTCCCTATGTGCTCAAGCCGCTGCTCGTCGGCGCCGTGCCCGCGCCGGTCCATCATTACATCAGACGGCAGAGAAAGGGCGTAAAAACGGGGGGATAAAACGGCCGGACTTTCGGTGCGAAGGAAAGCTGCGAGGAGGATGGAGATGCGCGAAGAAGGAAGAGAGGCGCAGTACCGGCGCATCTGGAGCCGTTCTCCGCGGATGGCGCGGGCGCTGGAAGCCTCCTTGCCGCCGGAGGAGGATACATTGGCCCTGGTGGGCTCCTACGTGCTGGCCCCGGCCCTGGGCAGCTTTGTGCAGTGGCTTTTGCAGGAGGCGGTGAAAAGCGGAATCAGGCGGCTCTATTTTCTGGCGCGGGACGGCTATTTCCCCTACCGCGCTGCGCTGATTTTCTGCGAAAAGCGCCGCCTGCCGATGGAATGCCGCTATCTGAGCTGCTCGCGCTATTCGCTGCGCCTGCCGCTGTTCCATTTGGACAGGGAGGAGGCGCTCGATTACGTCTGCCGGGGCGGCATAGACGTCACCATGGATAAAATCCTGAGCCGCGCGGGTCTGACCGAGGAGGAGAAGCGGGAGGTGTTCCGGCGCCTTTCTCTTTCGTTTTTGCCGGAGGAGGTCCTGCCCCATGCTGAGCTGCCGGAAATCCGCCGCCGCCTCGGCGCGTGCGGGGCGTTTCTCTCCTATATGGACGGGCATTCCCGCGCGGCGCTGCCCGGGCTTACCGGATATCTCCGGCAGGAGGGACTGCTGGACGACTTCCCGGACGCGGTGGTGGACAGCGGCTGGGTGGGCTCGGTGCAGAAGAGCCTGCGGGACGCGCTCGCCCGGATGGGGCGGACAAGACCTCTTGCGGGCTATTACTGGGGGCTGTATGAGCTGCCCTCCGGCGTCTCCCGAGAGGAATACCACACCTACTATTTTGCGCCGGAGGGAGACCTGGGGGCAAAGCTTCGGTTTAACAACTGCCTGTTTGAGGCTGTTTACACAGCGCCGCATGGGATGACCCTCTCCTACCGCAGGGAGGGGGAGCGCTTCGTCCCCCGCTACGGCCGCATCGGGGAGGAAAAGAAGGCGTTTGTCGAACGGTTGGAGGAGTATCTGCTCTCATACATCCGGCGGCTTGCGGACACGGAAGAAAAGCTCCCGGACGCGGACGCCGTCCGGGAGGACCGGCGCGTCGTCCGCGATTTGCTGGGGAGGTTCATGGGGCGTCCGTCGCGCAAGGAGGCGGAACTTTTCGGCAGTCTGCCCTTTTCGGACGATGTGCTGGAAGGAAAGGAACGGCCCATCGCCGCGCCGCTGACCGGAGAGGAGCTGGACGCGCACCGTCTGCTGCCGAAGCTTGCGTTGATGGCGGGCCTGCGCAAAGGCAGCCTCCGCGAAAGCGCCTGGCACGAGGGAAGCGTGGTCCGCAGCGGCCGTCGGGTGCGCCGCCGCCTGAGACAATACCGGCTGTATCAGGCAGCGCGCCAGCTGAGAAAGATGCTCCGTTTCCGGAAAGAAAGAGGGCGAAAAGATGAAAGACGCACAACAGCGTAAACAGCTCGCGTTTGTGGTCAGGCAGCTCACGGCGCGGGAGATCAAACGCAAATACGCCCGGTCCTATCTGGGAATCGTGTGGAGCGTTTTGAATCCGCTGCTCTCCATGGCGGTGCTCTCCCTGATTTTTTCCCAGCTGTTCCGGCGCTCCATTGAAAACTATCCCATTTATTATCTGACCGGCTATATCCTGTGGCAGACCTTCACAAGCGCCACCAACGCCGCCATGACGACGCTGGTGGACAACAAAATGCTGCTGCTCAAGGTCAAGTTCCCGATGGAGCTTTTCATTCTCACCCGGGTTTACACGGCGCTGGTCAATCTGTGTTATTCCCTGGCGGCCTATGTGATGATGCTCCTCGTGTTCCGGGTGACGCCCAAGTGGACCATGCTGCTGTCGCCGTTTGTCATCCTCTGCCTGACCGTCTTTGCGCTGGGCGTTTCCTACCTGCTGGCGACGGCCTATGTGTTTTTCGGCGACGTCAAGCATCTGTATTCGGTGGTGCTGACCCTCTGGATGTACTGCTCGGCCATTTTTTATCCGGTGGAGCAGCTCGAGGGCTTTATCCGCGTTGTCATCTGGAGCAATCCGCTTTATACCTACATCCACTGTCTGAGAAAGGCGGTGATGTACGGGCAGCTGCCGGACACGGTGGAATTCCTGCAGATGGTCCTGTGGGCGGCGGGAATCTACATGCTCGGCCATTGGGTGTTCCGAAAGAACCGCAACAGAATTCTGCAGAAGATATGACCAAAACGGGGGGATGAAGATGCCGGCGCAAAACGATGCGGACCGGGCGCAGATCATCGTGAAGGATGTGACCATGCGCTTCCGGCGGGCGAAGGATGAGGCGACCAGTCTCAAGGAGCTTATGGTGCGCAGGCTGCGCGGAGAGCAGCGCTATGAATGGTTTACGGCGCTCGACGGCGTCAGCTTCCGCGTGGACAGGGGTGAGGTGGCCGGCATCATCGGCACAAACGGTTCGGGAAAGAGCACGCTGCTGAAGATCATCTCCGGGGCGCTCATCCCCACCAGCGGGGAGGTGCAGGTAGACCGGAGTAAAGTCCAGCTGCTGACGCTGGGGACGGGCTTCGATCCCGAGCTGACCGGGCGGGAGAACGTCTACCTCAACGGGGCCATCATCGGGTATACCAAAAAATACATCGACGAAAAATTCGACGATATCGTGCGCTTCGCCGAACTGGAGGGCTTCATGGAGGAAAGAGTGCGCAACTATTCCTCCGGCATGGTCTCCAGGCTCGGCTTTGCCATCGCCACCGCCAGAGACACGCCGGAAATCCTCATTTTAGACGAGGTGCTGAGCGTGGGGGATATGTTTTTCAGACGGAAGAGCGAGGCGCGCATCCGGGATATGATCCATGGCGGCTCGACCGTGCTGCTCGTCTCCCATTCCACGTCGACCATCCGCCAGAACTGCACCAAGGTCATCTGGATCGAAAAGGGCCGCCTGATGGGGATGGGAGACCCGGAGGAAATGTGCGCCGCGTATGAAAAGCGGAAGGAGGGGTAAGGTGTGAAACAGCGGATTTACCGGGCGCTGGTCGACCGGACGCCAGGCATCCGAGACAGGTATTTGAGCCTCAGGCGGCGGAGAAAACGCCTGACGGCGCTTGCGTACCTGCTGTGGCTGAACATACGGTATTCTCTGTTTCTTGACCGGAGACTGGAAGAACCGGAACGCTTTCCTGCGTATGAGGAGAAAAGGCTCCGGGAGGAAGGAAGCGAATCGTCGTTATCCTATCGTGAGCCGCCCGAGGTCTTCGCGGAAAAGCTGGCGGCGGCCGATGTAATCTCCTTCGATGTGTTCGACACCCTCCTCTTCCGTCCCTTTTCCCACCCGGCCGACGTTTTTTTTCTGGTGGGAATGGAACTGCGCTACCCCGATTTCCGGCGGATCCGCATGGAGGCGGAGGAAAGCGCCAGAAGGAAAAAGGATGCGGTACAGGGAATCCGCGAGGTCACCCTGGAAGAAATCTGGGAGGAGATGGAACAGGAGACCGGAATCCCCAAGGAGCTCGGGATGCGGACGGAGTGGGAATACGAACAGAGGAGCTGCTGTGCCAACCCCTATCTGCTCCGCGTCGTGCGGGCGCTCCGGGAGCGGGGAAAACGGCTGGTCGCCACTTCGGACATGTATCTGGGAGGGGAAAAGATACGGGCGCTGCTGGCAGCGTGCGGTTACGGTCCCTTTGAGGACTGTTTTGTCTCAAGCGATTACGGCGTCTCCAAGAGCGACGGCCGCCTGTTTGACGTCATGCGGGAGAAAACGGGCGGAGATGGCGTGTATGTCCACGTCGGAGACCATCGGATTTCCGACTGCGAGCAGGCTTCGCGCCGCGGCGTCCGAGCGTATTGGTATCCCAATGTCAACCAGACGGGAGGGCGCTTCCGCGCGGAGGATATGTCCTCTCTGACGGGGAGCGTCTACCGGGGACTGGTCAACGCGCACATTCACAGCGGACGGAACGCCTTTTCGCCGGAATACGAGTACGGCTACCTGTACGGCGGGCTGTTTGTGACCGGCTACTGCCGCTTTATCCACAACTGCGTCCGCAGCAGGGGGATGGACAAAATCCTCTTCCTTGCGCGGGACGGGGCGGTGCTTCTGGAGGCCTACCGGCGGATGTACCCGCAGGAGACGGAGAGCACGGCCTATGTCTACTGGTCCCGGCTGGCGGCTGTCAAGCTGACGGCGCGGTTTTACCGGTATGATTATTTTCGCAGATTCCTGTATCACAAGGCGGATCAGCGCATTTCCATCCGGAGGGCGCTGGAGGGGATGGAGCTGACGCGGCTGCTGCAGCCGCTTTGCCGGGCGGCCGGCGTGCGGCCGGAGGAGGAGCTGACGCATAAAAACGTCGGTCGGATCAAAAAATATCTGACGGACGTCTGGGACCAGGTGCTGGCAGGTTATGAGGAGCAGGTGGCGGCGGGCGGAAAATACTTCGGCGGGATTCTTCAGGGCTGCCGGACGGCTGCGGCGGTGGACGTCGGCTGGGCGGGAAGCGGGGCAATGATGCTGGATACCGCCGTAAACCGGCTCTGGGGCATGAACTGCGGCATCACCGGCATTGTGGCGGGGACCAACGCCTGCCTGAGCCCGGAGCCGGACGCCGCCGAACCCCTTCTGCTGAGCGGACGGATGTTCAGCTACCTCTATTCGCAAAGGGAGAACCGGGACCTGTGGAAATTCCACGATCCGGCGGGGGGACACAATCTCTACTGGGAGCTGCTTCTGGGCGCGCCGGAGGGCAGCCTCGTCGGCTTTTATTCCGACGGGGCGCAAGACGCCGTCTGCCGGTTTAAAGAGCCGCCGCCCGGCGCCGGGCGTATCCGGGAGATACACAGGGGCATACTGGATTTCGTCGGGCAGTTTCTCCAAACGGAGCAGAGGCTCGGCTGGGAAATTCCCATCAGCGGACGGGACGCCTATGCGCCGATGATCCTTGCCTGCGGTCGGAAAAACAGAAAGTTTCGGAAGAATCTGGAGGGATTGCTGGATGAGATGCACATCGGGTAGCCGGTCGGCCGCGCCTGTTCCCAGGGTGCTGTACCACGCGGTCAGCTCCTACCAGCTGCTGGAGGTCATGCTGCACCGCATGTTCTTCCATGCAAGGGACAAGGCGGTGCTGATCCTGCCGGATTTCATCGTAAAAAAATATCCGCAGTACCGGAAGCTGGCGGCGCGGCGCTTTTTTGACGAGGTGTACCTCTTCCCCTACCTGCAGATACCCCACCGGGAGGAGGAGAAAATCCTGGCCGACGTCGCACGTTGTTATGAGCAAATCATTCCGTATGATATCGCCTCCTTTGTGGCAATCTATGTGGCGGGGGCGCATTTTTATTTTTCACTGTATCTGCTTTACAACCGGATGCCGTTTACCTTTTTGGAGGATGCGGCGGGCATGCTGAGTCGGCCGGAGACGCTGCACGGCGCGCTGCTCAAAACCTTTCCCATCCATGCGGCCATCGCCCAAAAATACGGGCTGTACGACGGAAGCCATCCGCTGGTCCGGCGGATTGTCTGTCTCAAACGGGCGCAGACGCGGGACGTCTCGGCGGAAAAATATGCGGATTTTTCCGTGGAAGAAGCGCTGCAGTCCCTGCCCGCGTCCGGGCGGAAAAGGGTGGTCGGCTTCTTCCTCCGGCGGAAGCTGCGGGCAAAGGCGGACGCCATCCTTCTGACCCAGCATTTTGCCAATCTGGGCATGATGAGCGAAGCGCGGCAGCGGCGGCTGTATGAGCGACTGCGGGACGGGGCGCTCCGGGGTCTTCGCCTGATCATCAAGCCGCACCCGGACGACACGCTGGATTACCGGGAGATTTTCCCGGACGCCTACGTCATTCGGGAAATCTTTCCGGCCGAGCTGTTGCCGTACGTCTTCCGGAAAAAGCCGGAGGTGGTCTGGACCTTTGACTCCACCGGCTGTGAAAATCTGCGGGGGCATTTCATCGTCCGGAAAATAGGAAGGGAACAAGATGCTGAATAAACGGATTCTAATCATCGTCAATTCGGTCTACCAGCTGCTCACGGCGGTCCACATGAAGCGGGCGCTCCTTGGAGAGTGCGACGCCGACCTTATCGTCACCGACGTCACGCCCGGTCTCAGGGAAACGGCGCCGCGCCTGCGGGAGACGGGGCTGTTTTCACGGGTGATTTTCGGCGCGACCCACGAGCTGAATCGGAAGTACGCCGGGGCGAAAGAAACGGAGCTCACGGAGGGCTTCCGGAACATCGGCCCGATTTTCCGCTGGGCGCTGAATGAGGAGCTGGCGGATTATGCGGCGGTTTACTTTGCCAACTTCGACCCCTTCCTCCGGATGCTCGCCTGCCTTTATTACGACCGCCCCTGTGCTTTTATCTGGTATGAGGACGGCTTTTCCTCGTATGTCATCGATTATCTGCGAGAGGACCGCGCTCCCATCAACCGCCATCCCCAAGGCGGCAAAATTCGGGATAAGGTGGAATGCGTTCTGCTTTATGAACCGCGGCTCGCCATGCGGGGAGATCGCCTGCCCAACCGCCCTCTGCCGAAGATCCGGCCGGACGACGCAGAGCTCAAGGCGCTTTTAAATCATATTTTTGTTTACAGACGGGAAAAGACGGGCGCGGATTTTATTTTCCTCGAGCAGTCGTTCCGGGCGGAGGGGCTGCAAAACAACGACCTTGCGCTGATGCGGGAATGCAGGGAGGCGGTCGGTCCGGGGCGGTTTATCGTCAAGCCGCACCCGCGCAATCCGGAGAATGTCCCGCTCCAGCTGGGGTTGAGCAGGCGGTACCCGCAGGACGCCCCGTGGGAGCTGTTCCTTCTCAATGAGGCTGCCGGGAATACGGCTGTCATCACCGTGTGTTCCAATGCGGCGCTCACGAGCCGGCTGTTGTTCGGGATGGACCGGAACACCGTTATGCTCTACCGCCTGTTCGACGGCAAGGTCCTCTGGAAGGAGGATGAAATTCTCAAACGGTATCTGCAGAAGTTTCACCGGCAGTTTGCGGGAGAGCATTATTATGTGCCGCAGACGGTCTACGAGCTGAGGAACATCCTCCGCTACCTGGCGCGGACGTGACGCCGCAGTTCATCCGGAACGCCCATCCACTTTTTGCCCAGGAGGAAAGGAACGCTATGAGTGAAGCAATAAAGGTCTCGGTCATCATCCCGGTTTATCAGGTTGAGGAGTATCTGGAACGGGCGGTGGACTCCGTGCTGGCCCAGACCCTGGAGGAAAAGGAAATCATCCTTGTGGACGACGGCAGCGAGGACGCCTCCGCGCAGATCTGCGACCGCTACGCCCGGGAGTACCCCGAACTGGTGCACGTCATCCACAAACAAAACGAAGGCTTGGGGATGGCGCGCAACACCGGTCTGGACGCGGCGAGAGGGGAGTATGTGGCCTTCCTGGATTCCGACGACACGGTGGAGCCGGAAATGTACGCGGCGATGTATGAAAAAGCCGAGGAAGAGGACGACGACATTGTGATGTGCGACGTGCGCATCCTCTATGTGGAGGAGGGCAAAAGCTCGGTCGTCGCCTCGTACACGGAGGATGTGGTGGACCTGTCGGACTACATCGCCAACGGCAACAACATTACCTACAGCGTCAACAAGCTCTACAGAAGAAGTCTGTGGAAGGAAACCCGCTATGAAAAAATGCTGTTTGAGGATATCGCGCTGATCCCGGCCCTGGTGACCAGGACCCCAAAAATCGGCTATGTGAGAGAGGCGTTTTACAATTACTACAGACGGGCCAACACCATTTCTACCTCCTCCGTGGGCGGTATGGTCGACATCGTCCGGGCCTTCCGCACCTTTCTGGAGACGAGCGCTCCACAGTACCGCGAAGAGGTGGTCTACTGCATCGCCAAGCAGCTTTACTGGAATATGACCCAGTCCCGCGTGCTGTTTCAGGCGGACTTCATCTCCTTCCTGCAGGAGTACAAGCGCTATTTCCTGCTGAATCCCTATCTGGCCAAGGACGGCAAGGCGCGCAAGCTTCTGGATTTTCTGGAGGAAGAGGTCATTCCCGAACGGTTTATCTGCGTGCATTTCGGGAGGCCGGTACCGGAGGGCTATCTGGAGGCGCTGCGCTCGGATTTTCCCCAGGCCGAACTGATTTCAGCGGATGAAGGCGACTTTCCGGCCGAAGCGCTGCCGGAGACGGTGCAAAGGGCGCTGGCGGAAGGGAAGACGGCCTACGCGGAGGAATACGCCGCGCTGAAGCTCCTGTGCGAGCAGGGCGGAATTGTGCTGACGCCGGAGTACAGAGCCGGCCTCAATCTCAAAAGGCTCCGGCTGAACCGCATCTTTTTCGGGTTTGAGGATGATGAGGAACTGACCACGGGCTGCTACGGCGCGCTGAGGGAGCATTATGTACTTCAAGCGCTGCTCGATACCTACCGGGCGGACAACATTTTCAACAAAGCGCTTTTGCCCTTAAAGGAACGGCTCCGGGATTTCCTGATTCTGCATTTCCAGCTGAGGGCAAACGGCAGAAAGCAGCTGCTCAAAAAGGAAATCCAGATTTATCTGCCCAACGTTCTGGCCTATGATATGAAGGACGGAGAGAATTGCTGCAAGCGGGCGGACATCCCGGTGCCGGACGGTTTCGAGGCGGTCAGCGGCCGGGTCTTGAAGATGTGGTCGAATTGGATCATGGAAAACTGGAATCTGTACAAGCGGGAGCTCCATGGGAAGCATTCCGCAAAAAAACATCCGCCCGCGCCGACCGGGGGGACGCCTTCCTCCGGCATAAACGAGCGGGAGATGGAAAGGCGCATCCGGGAGGTGGTGGAAACCTATGAAAACTCCACCTCCTGGCGGATCACCAGGCCGCTGCGCGCGCTGGGAAGGCTGTTTCAAAAGTAAGGAGGAAACGTTATGCGAACCGTTGCAATCATTCCGGCGCGCTACGAATCCAGCCGGCTGAGAGGAAAGCCGCTGGCCGACATATGCGGCAGGCCGATGCTCTGGTGGGTGTACCGCCAAATCCGGAAATCCGGTAAAATCGACGCCGTCTGTGTGGCGACGGACGACGATAGAATCCGGCGGATCTGCGAGCAGTACGGGATGCAAAGCCGAATGACCTCCCCGGCCCACCGCAGCAGCACCGAGCGGATTTATGAGGCGGCGCAGTCCATCCCGGCCGACGTCTATCTCTGCGTCAACGGGGATGAACCGCTGATTGAGCCGGAAATTGTGGAGCAGGTGATCCCCGCCGAAGGGGCGCCCTTCTTTGCCGCCAATCTGATGACGAGGATCGAGCATCCGGTGGAGGCGGTGGACGACACCAACATCAAAGTGGTGACCGACGGGGAGGGCAACGCGCTGTTTATGTCCAGAAGTCCCATCCCTCATCCCAAAGCGAGCGTCCGTTACGACTATTACAAGCATCTCGGCGTGCTCGCCTATTCGCTGGAGGCGCTGCGTTTTTTTGCGCAGACGCCCAAAGGGCGGCTGGAACAGATCGAGGACATCAACGAGCTGCGCTTCATCGAACACGGCAAAAAGCTGCGGATGATCCCGGTGGAGGCGCACACGCTGTCGGTGGATACGCCCAAGGACCTGGAATTTGTCCGGGGCGTGATTCGGGAAAAAATGGAGAGAGGGGAGATCACGCTGTGAGCACGCAGATACTGGACTGCACCCTGCGCGACGGGGGCTACATCAACGATTGGAGATTCGGGAAAAAGACCATCGCTTCCATTCTGGACAAGCTGGAGAAGGCCAATATCGACATCATCGAATGCGGCTTTCTGACCCGCATGGTGCAGGATGAGGCCTGCTCGCTTTTCAACAGCATCGCGCAGATTGAAGAGGTGCTGCCCAAACGGGAGCGGACGGCGATGTATGTGGCGATGATCGCCATCGGCGAAAAGGAGCTGCACCCGTCCGAACTGTCCCCCTATGACGGGAACAGCATCGAGGGCATCCGTCTGACCTTCCACAAGGAGGAGATCGGCCAGGCCGTCGAGTGGGCCGGCATTCTCATGGAAAAGGGCTATCAGGTGTTCATGCAGCCGGTGGGCACCGTTTTTTACAGCGACATGGAGCTGCTCCAGCTGGTGGAGCGAATGAACAGCCTGCGGCCCTACGCCTTCTATATCGTCGATACGCTGGGCAGCATGTACCGCAACGAGGTATCTCACCGGTTTTATCTGATCGATGAAAATATGAGGCCGGAGATTCACCTGGGCTTTCACGGACACAACAATCTGCAGCTGGCCTTTTCCAACGCGCAGGTGCTGGGCAAAATTCAGACCAAGCGGACGCTGATTTTGGATTCCTCGGTCAACGGAATGGGACGGGGCGCGGGCAATCTGCCGACCGAGCTGATCACCCAGTATATCAATAAGAAGATCGCCTCGCGCTATGACGTCACGATGGTGATGGACGTCTACGATGAATACATCTCCGCCATCCGCAAAGAGTTTGAGTGGGGCTACAGCGTGCCCTATCACATCGCCGCCAGCAATGTGTGCCATCCCAATTATGCGTCCTATCTCATCAACAGACAGACGCTGACCATGAAGGACATTGAAAGGATCATCCAGTCGATTCCGGCGGAATACAAAATACTCTATGATCAGGAGCTGATCGAGCAGCTTTATATGCGCTACCAGAGCAGGCAGATCGATGACAGCGACGCGGTCCGTCAGATCATCAAGTGGACCCGCGGGAAAAAACTCCTGCTTCTCGCGCCGGGCCAGAGCCTGGCGACGGAATGTGAAACCATCCTGAATTTTATAGAGGAAGAAGAGCCGTATGTGATATCGGTCAACTTTGTGGACGCCCGCTACCGCATGAACGCCTGTTTTGTGAGCAACCACAAGAGGATGGACATCATCGAACAGGAGATCAAACGCCTGGACCAGGTGCATCTCATTTTGACCTCCAACATTTCGGGGGGCGACAATTGTGTGTATGTGGATTACGCCCGATATACAAACAGCGATGAGATGGTCTCCGACAATGCCGGACTGATGCTGCTGAATCTGCTAAAGCGCTGTGGGGCGCACCAGGTGTATCTTGCCGGCTTCGACGGCTTCCATCACCGCCATGGCGGCAATTATTACAGCGAAGAGCTGAATTTTCAGGTGCATGAGGAACAGGTGCATGAAAGGCGCCGCCGGATTCAAAGGCAGCTGCGGGAGCTTTCCAGGGAGATGGAGATCACCTTTCTCACCCCGTCGGTGTATGAATAAAGGAGCTTGCATGAAGGGATACAAACGATATCAATGTGTTCTGTTCGATATGGACGGGACTCTTGTGGACTCCTACCAGGGCATTTTTCATGCTTACCGGAGGACGATGGAGCAGATGGGCCGGACCTTTGGCGGCGACGATTTTGTCCGCCGCGCAATCGGCGCGCCGCTTCTGTGGGTGTTCGAGAGTTTATGCGGGATGGACCGCGCGCAGGCGGAGCGGGCCGCCGCAGTTTACCGCGCCTATTATGCCGACCGGGGCAAGCACGAGGCCAGGGTATACGACGGCATGGAAGAGACGCTCGGCCGTCTGAAGGCGGCGGGCTGTTTCCTCGGCGCGGCCACCCTGAAGAAGGAGCGTTTCGCCAGGGAAATGCTCGAGGAGCAGGGCATCCTGCCCTGCTTTGACGCGGTGTGCGGCATGGACGAAGAAGACCGGCTCACCAAGGCGGATTTGATCCGGCGCTGCATGCGAGCCGCACAGGCAAAACCGGAGGAAACGATTCTGGTGGGGGACAGCAGCTTTGACGCCGCCGGCGCGGAAGAGGCGGGAATCGCTTTCCTGGCGGTTACCTACGGTTTCGGCTTTCATGACCGGGAACGGCCCAAAGAATTGGGCGCGGTGCTGGTCGCGGACACCGCCGGCGAGATTGCCGCTCTGCTCGGTGCACAGGAGCGTTAGAAAAAGAGTTTTTTCCATGGACAAACGGGCGGGATTTGCTGAAAGGCTTCCTGCTGTTTTTTAAGCGAGGCGGACGGGGAATCTCCCTGAGGCCTCGCTTTTTGATTGCTCACATGGACTTTTATCTGTCCAAAAGCGCCGTATTTCAGAAATTTCGTTTCCATTTGCCCTATACAGAGCAAATTTTTGCCGAATTTCGCCGGTTTGTATGGGGACTTTGTCTTTACCATAGAATAAGGGAGTGCTACAATGTATGTGAAAAAGATGTACGGATATGTCGTGCAGGACGATCCTCCCGCTGAACTGTTCAAGGGGCTTCTTGACGTTTACGACCCACCCACGCAGCAAAGCCTGAAGTATAAGAACTGGATTGCCTCACTCGATCTGAAAACCTGTGTGATGTGCAAGACCCGCCATGGCCAAATCTATCTCATAGAGGAGAATCCGGCGCACCCGCCGCCGCTTCACCCCAATTGCCGGTGCCAAATACAGCCGATGGCGGCGGTGAAAGCCGGGGATAGCACAAAGGAGGGAAAAAACGGCGCAGATTATTGGATGAAGTATTATGCGGCCTTGCCGGACTGCTACATCACCGAAGAGGAACTGAAAAATCTGGGCTGGAGAAGAGGGAAAGCTCCGGCAAAATTTGCGCCGGGGAAAATGGTCACGATGGGGCTATATCAAAATCGCAACAAGCATTTACCGCAAATACCAGGCCGTATCTGGTTTGAAGCTGACCTCAACTATTACAGTGGCAGGCGAAACGGCCACCGCCTCTTATGGTCAAACGACGGTCTGCTGTTTGTCACCTATGATCATTACGAAACCTTCCTGGAAGTCGTCTGAAGGAGGATACATACAATGGAAGAAAAAAAGGTTGTTACCCTGGATGTAACGGGCTGCAAATCTCTGGGAGAACTCCACCGGAGAATCAGGGAAGCGTTTGATTTCCCCGACTTTTACGGGCAGAACTGGGACGCCTTCTGGGATTTACTGCGAAGCGAGTGCGACGCAGATAAGGTGGTAGTCATCGGAGCGTCTACCCTGCCCAGAGAGCTTGGGCCGAGCGCGGAGATGATAAAGTCTGTTTTGCAGGAATTTAAAGAAAACTGTATGCGGGACGGAGAGGCGGTAGAGATCGCATTTCGCGGCTGAGCGGATGTCTGCCGCCCGCAGTCTTTGAAATCCTTTCGAGAAACGGTCTGGAGACAAAAACAAATAAAACGGAATCATAACTCGTGAGGACAGAGGGCGAAAAAGCCGTCTGTCCTTTGCCTTTGTATGCAAAACAGGTGGAAGACTTTGCGCATATCCGGTTGTAAAAGGATGCCATGGTTTGCTTTTTGCAGTTCTGATGCCGAAGGAAGGTCCGTCCTTACGGCGTGCGATTTTATTTTCCGGAACTTTCTTGGCGATTTCTTTTCCTTCCGAGTGAATTCGACAGCGCCGCCGTGATACACTAACAGATGGCCTTCTGTTGCTTTTAAACTGAAGAGATTGAACAGCTACAGGATCGCAGAATTGTGCGTAATCTCCAAACAATACAAAATTTTATTTTTTTGTTTTGTGGCTAAATTACGAAAGCCCCTTGAAATTTTAACAATAAGTTGATATGATGAAAGAGAACAATAGAATTGGAAAGAAAAGGAGGCCTGTTGGCATGCAGAATGTTCACTCGCCCGAGGAAAGGGACAGGCAGTTGCGCCTGTTTCATCAGGGAACCAATTACAAGGCCTATGAACTCCTGGGCTCGCACCGCAGCGGGGAGGGCGTTGTCTTTCGGGTTTGGGCGCCGGATGCGCGTTCGGTCTCCGTTGTAGGTGATTTTAACGAGTGGAACCGGGAAGCCAATCCCATGGAGCGCGTCAGCGACGGCGGCGTGTGGGAATGCCAGGTCTCTTCCGGCCTTCAGAATTACGCTATCTATAAATACAGCATCGAAACCAAAGCGGGAGCTGTTGTGCTCAAGTCCGACCCATACGCCTTTCATTTTGAAACCCGCCCGTCCAATGCCTCCAAAGTTTACGAGCTGCCCGATTATCCCTGGCGCGACGCGGCCTGGTACAGGCGCAAGGAAAAAAAGGAGCATTACAGCCAGCCGGTCAACATCTATGAGGTGCACGCCGGTTCCTGGCGGCGGTATGCCGACGGCAACACCTTCTCTTATGAGAAGCTGGCCGACGAGCTGATTCCTTATGTGCAGGAGATGGGCTACACCCACATCGAGCTGATGCCGCTGACCGAATATCCCTTCGACGGCTCCTGGGGCTACCAGGTGACCGGCTATTTCGCGCCGACGGCGCGCTACGGCGCGCCAGAGGAATTCATGCGGTTCGTGGAGCGTTGTCATTTGGCCGGCATCGGCGTCATCATGGACTGGGTGCCGGCGCACTTTCCGCGGGACGAGCACGGCTTGGCCAAATTTGACGGCGAGGCCTGCTACGAGTACGCCGACCCGCGAAAGGGCGAGCACAAGGACTGGGGCACGCTTGTCTTCGATTACGGCAGAAACGAGGTCATCAGCTTCCTTGTTTCGAGCGCCGTCTTCTGGATGGACCGCTACCACATCGACGGCATCCGGGCCGACGCCGTGGCCTCCATGCTCTACCTCGACTACAGCCGCAAGGACGGTGAATGGCTGCCCAACAAATACGGCGGCAAGGAAAATCTCGAGGCGGTCGCATTTTTGCAGCGGCTCAACGAGGCGGTCTTCGCTCTCTTCCCGCAGGCGATGATGATCGCCGAGGAGTCGACCTCCTGGCCGATGGTATCCGGCCCCACCTACGCGGGCGGGCTCGGCTTCAACTACAAATGGAACATGGGCTGGATGAACGACATGCTGCGCTATATGTCGCTTGATCCGATCTACCGCTCCTTCAATCACGACAATCTGACCTTCTCCTTCTTCTACGCCTTCTCGGAGAATTTCATTCTGCCCATCTCGCACGACGAGGTGGTCCACGGCAAGTGCTCCCTGATGCAGAAGATGCCGGGAGAGTACGAGCAGAAGTTCGCCGGCGTGCGCGCCTTTATGACCTACATGACGGCCCACCCCGGCAAAAAACTCCTCTTTATGGGCACCGAGCTCGGTCAGTTTAAGGAATGGGATTTCGCCTCCGAACTCGACTGGCAGCTGCTTTCCTTCCCGGCGCACCGGCAGATGCAGGATTTTTTCCGCGCGCTGAATCATTTCTATCTGGAGACGCCGCCGCTGTGGGAGATCGATTTCTCCTGGGAGGGCTTCTCCTGGATTTCCAACGACGATTACACGCAGAGCGTCATCAGCTTCCGCCGGATCGACAAAAAGGGCGGCGAGCTCATCGCCGTGTGCAATTTTCAGCCGGTCCAGCGGGAAAATTACCGCATCGGCATTCCCTTTGCGGGCTCCTACCGCGAGATCTTCAATTCCGACGCCGTCGAATTCGGCGGCTCGGGCGCGGGCAATTCGGGCGTCATCCCGAGCGAGAGCGTTCCGATGCACGGCTATGAGCAGTCGGTCTCCCTGACCCTGCCGCCCATGGCGGTCATCTATCTCAAATGCGTGCGCAAAAAGCCGGCCAGAAAACCGGCGGCCAGAAAGTCGGGAAAGCCCGTCCTGAATTAGTCTTTACAGGGCGGCGGCCGCATTCAGGCGGGCTGCGCAGCCCTTTGATCCAAAATAAGTACAGAAAGCCAAGTAGGAGGAATCTTTATGTTTCCAAAGCAAGAGGTCGTCGCCATGCTGCTCGCCGGCGGACAGGGCAGCAGGCTGGGCGTACTGACCAAGAAGCTGGCCAAGCCGGCGGTGCCGTACGGCGGAAAATACCGGATCATCGATTTTCCGCTTTCCAACTGCGTCAATTCGGGCATCGATACGGTGGGCGTGCTCACCCAGTACCAGCCGCTCGTGCTCAATGAATACATCGGCAACGGGCAGCCGTGGGACCTGGACGGCATGAACTCGGGCGTTCAGGTGCTGCCGCCCTACCAGCGCAGCCGCGGCGCCGACTGGTACAAGGGGACGGCCAACGCCATCTATCAGAATATCCCGTACATCGAGCGCTACCATCCCGATTATGTGATCATCCTTTCGGGCGACCACATCTACAAGATGGACTATTCCAAGATGATCGCCTACCACAAGGAAAAGGGGGCCGACTGCACCATCGCCGTCATCGACGTGCCGCTTGAGGAGGCCTCCCGTTTCGGCATCCTCAACACCAACGAGGACGGTTCCATCTATGAGTTTGACGAGAAGCCGGCCGTGCCCAAGAGCACCAAGGCCTCCATGGGCATCTATGTCTTCAATTGGGATAAGCTGCGCATGTATTTGGAGGAGGACGAAAAAAAGTCCACCTCCTCCAATGACTTCGGCAAGGACATTCTGCCCACCATGCTAGACGCCGGAGAGAAGATGTTCGCCTATGCGTTTGAGAGCTACTGGAAGGACGTCGGCACCATAGACAGCCTCTGGGAATCCAACATGGACCTCCTCGACCCCAAGGTGACCCTTGATTTAAGCGACGAGAGCTGGAAGATTTATTCCCGCAACCCCGTCATGCCCGCCCACTACATGGCCTCCACCGCCAAGGCGCAGAATTCCCTGGTGGCAGACGGCTGCAATATTTACGGCGAGATCGATTTCGCCGTTCTCTTTGCCGGCGTGACCGTCGAACCGGGCGCCGTGGTCAAGGATTCCATCATCATGCCGGGCGCCCGCATTGAGGAAGGGGCGGTGGTGCAGTACGCCATCGTTTCGGAGAATGCGGTCATCGGCAAGGGCGCCGTCGTCGGCGCGCGCCCGGAGGACATAGAGGACAAGGACAGCTGGGGCATCGCCGTTGTGGGCGACAATCTGAAAATCGGCGCCGGGGCGGTTGTGCCGCCCAAGGCCATGATCGATCAGGATATTCCGGAGGTGAAGGCGTAATGCGCGGCAACAATGTGATGGGCATCATTTTTTCCAACATGCACGAGGAGAGCATCCGCGAGCTGACCGACCACCGCACCATGGGATCGGTTCCCTTCGGCGGGCGCTACCGCCTGATCGACTTCCCCCTCTCCAACATGGTCAATTCGGGCATCAACAAGGTGGGCGTGGTCACCAAGCGCAACTACCAGTCCCTGATGGATCATCTGGGCACGGGCAAGGCGTGGGACCTCTCCCGCCGCAGGGACGGCCTCTTCATTCTGCCGCCCTTCGGCAACAGCAGCGCCGCCTTCAACAACCGGGTGGAGACGCTTGCCGCCATCAGCGGCTTTCTGACCAACTCCAAGGAGGATTACGTGCTCCTGTGCGACTGCGACGCGGTCTGCAACATCGATTACCAGAAGGTGCTGGAGCGCCACATCGCCAACGAGGCGGACATCACCATCATCTGCCGCCGCGGCGTGCCCTCGGCGCACGCCTTCCCGCCGCTTGTCCTCTCCATGGATGCGGACAGCCGCGTGACCGACATCGCCATCAATCCTCCCATAAGCGGCGAATGCACCTATTCGATGAGCATGTATCTCATCGGCCGCGAGCTGCTGATCAAGCTCGTGTCCGAAAGCGTCAGCCACAGCCAGAGCGACTTCCTGCGCGACGTGCTCCAGCGCCAGGTGGACGCCTGCCGCGTCTTCGGCTATGCGTTTAACGGCTTTACCCGCATCATCGGTTCGATGAACGACTATTTCAACGCCAACATGGACCTGATGGCCCCCCAGGCGCGCGAGGAGCTTTTCCTGGGCGACGATCCCATCTACACCAAGGTCCGCGACGACATGCCCGCCAAATACGGTCTGGGCGCAAATGCAACCAATTCGCTCATCGCCAACGGCTGCGTGATTGAGGGAGAGGTGGAAAACTGCGTCCTCTTCCGCGGCGTGCACGTCGGCAAAAACGCCAGGGTCAAAAACTGCGTCATCATGCAGGACACCGTCATCGGCTCGGGCTGCAATCTCAATTATGTCATCACGGACAAGGACGTCGTCATCAAGGACGAGCGCACCCTGATGGGTTTTGCCACCTACCCGGTGTACATCAGCAAGGCGAGCGTCGTCTAAACGGTCCAAGCTGCAAGCCGTACCTAGGGGGCAGGCTCACGCGGCGGGCGGGCGCTCGTCCGCGAGAAACCTGATCAACCCGGCAAACTGCGGCAGCGCAGGGGGCGTTTTTATGCCCCTTGTCCCTGTCGGATTCCAAAGGATCACAAAAGGAGGTTTTCCGATTGAAGTGTTTGTTTTGCACGAGCGAGGCGCGCCCCTTTGCCGCCTCCGGCGGCCTGGCCGACGTCTCCGGCTCGCTTCCCCAGGCGCTGCGCCAGCGGCTCATCGGCTGCCGCATCGTGATGCCGCTGTATGAGGAGGTCCCGGAGGAGTTCCGCGAGAATATGAAATTCGTCACCAGTCTTTCGGTGCCGGTCTCCTGGCGCAGGCAGTACTGCGGCGTCTTTGAGGCCCGTCACGGCGGCGTGATTTATTACCTGCTCGACAATCAGTATTATTTTAAACGTCAGGGGCTCTATGGCCACTACGACGACGCCGAGCGCTTTGCCTTCCTGTCCCGCGCGGCGCTGGAGATGCTCCCCTACATCGACTTCAAGCCCGATATCATCCACTGCAATGACTGGCAGACCGCTCTGGTCCCCGTCTATTACAGCCTCTTTTACGCCGGAAACGAGTGGTTTGAGGGCATCAAGACGGTTTTCACCATCCACAACATCCAGTATCAGGGAAAATACGGCGACGAAATCCTCGAGGACGTGCTGGGCATCCCCTCCTCCCAACGCCAGCTGCTGGAGTTCGACGGCTGCATCAACCTCATGAAGGGAGCCATTGAGGCGGCCAACGCCGTCACGACGGTCAGCCCCACCTACGCGGGCGAAATACTCGACCCGTGGTATTCCCACGGCCTCGATCCCATCCTCAGGGCGCGCGGGTGGAAGGTGTCGGGCATTCTCAACGGCATCGATGTTGGAAGCTACGACCCGGAGACCGATCCGGACATTTTCCTCAATTATTCGGCGGAGAACCCGGCGGGCAAAGCGGAAAACAAACGCGCCCTGCAGGAGCGGCTGGGTCTGGAACAGCGCCCGGACGTGCCGATGATCGGCATGGTGACCCGTATGGTCGCCCACAAGGGACTCGATCTCGTCAAGGAGGTCTTCTGTGAGCTTCTGGATACCCAGGACGTGCAGTTCGTCATCCTCGGTTCGGGCGATTGGGAGTACGAGAGCTTCTTTAAGGCCATGCAGGAAAAATATCCCGGCCGCATGTGCGCCTGCTTCGGCTTTGTGCCCGAGCTTTCACGCAAAATCTACGCCGGTTCGGATATCTTCCTCATGCCCTCTAAAAGCGAGCCGTGCGGGCTGTCCCAGATGATCGCCCTGCGGTACGGCTCCATCCCGGTCGTGCGGGAAACGGGCGGACTCAAGGACTCCATTTCCGACAGCGGCGACGGCGTGGGCAACGGCTTTACCTTCCAGACCTACAACGCGCGGGACATGCTCTATGCGGTCAGCCGCGCCCTGGAGGGCTACCGCAATCCGGAGGGCTGGGCGCTGCTCGTCGAGCGGGCCATGCAGTGCGACAACAGCTGGGGCCGCTCGGCCAACGAGTACATCCGGCTTTACAAATCGCTGGCCAAGGACTGACCCGCCCGCTTTCCGCGGTTATCTTTTGAAAAAGAACGAAGAACCCCCGCTTTGGTTCCATGTGAACAGTCCAAAGCGGGGGTTGATTTGATACGGCGCATAGGGTGGATTTGTCCGCCGGGATATGCTATGATAACGACATTACGCATCCCCCATCCGTAACTGGAGGTATGGAAATGAAATTCGGATGTTTGTTCAGACGATGTGAACGTGCAGGGGCATGAAATACAGGATTAACGGCAACCGACGGATTTTGCATAGGATATGAAAGGGGAAAGCGAATGAGAGTGGCCTATGATTCCTCACTTTGGGTTAAGAAGGGCGCATTTTACGGAAGGGCGCAGCGGACCGACTGGCGCTTTGCGCACCAGGGTTTGGAACGGCGCATCCCCTGCATCTACCGATTCCGGCAGGGGATTGTTTTCGATCTGCTGACCTTGTTGGAGGAAAGTAAGGTTCGGGCTTATTTTGAAAAGTACAGGCATCTGGAGGAAGAAATGAGCGAGGCGCAGTGCAGAGAGGCCGAAGCGGAGTCTCCGTACAGGGAAATCCTTCTAGACAAAATTGAGATCAACGGGGAAACGGCGCGGGAAATCTCTTCGAGCGGTCTGACAGCTCTTCCCTTTGCCGAAGAGGACAAAACGGCGGCGTCGCTGGCCGGACGCTACCGAAAAACGCTCGTGGGACACGCCTGCTTTTTGTGCCAACGATTTCAGGTTCCCTATCCGGAATCCGCTTCAACTGCAGAAAGGCTGCGCCGCTCTCTGCACTGTGGGACCGTCCGTTCCCTGCGGCTGACGACTGCCGCTTCCCATACGTTCTATGAAATCGGCGTCTCTGCGGTTCTCAGTGCGGACAGTCCCCGTTCCTCCCTGCCGTTCCAAAATCCTGTTGACGGCCGGCAATACACCGTCACGCTGGAGCGGGACGAGGAATTTTCTTTCCCGCCGGCGGCGGGACAAGAGGCCTTGTTTGTAACAAGCGCCTGGTATAAAATCGATCCTCCTTTGCCCGAAGGACAGAAACTGCAGTTTGACAGCAGCATCCAATACGCCGCCCGGCCCCGGATGGATTCTGTGCCGGAAGAGGCTGGCTGCATTGGCATCATCGGCGGAGCGGATGGGCCGACCACCGTTTTGCTGGCGGGGACGGGGGAAGACTTCACCTGTGGGGCAGGGGCCCGACAGAGCTGCTTTTCCACCCTGACCATGCAGAAGACGCCGCGGGCGGAATTCCGGATACAGGGAATTCAACGCACATGGCCAGACAGCCGCGCTTATTCTTTTGAAGTCAGACAGCGATCGAAATAATCAGGGCGTACCGTGCGCGCCCACCGGTCTTCCCGGATATCCGGGGTTCCGGCGGGCGAACACAGTACGCCCTTGTGGTTTCTTTGAGCGGACCGCGTGAAAACGAGGCTCCGTTCCAAAAAGACGGCCTATTTCGCGTAGCCGTTGGGATTGTTTTTCTGCCAGCGCCAGGAATCCTCGCACATCTCCTCGAGTCCGCGCTCGGCGGTCCAATGGAGCTCGTCGCGGGCCTTGGCGGGGTCGGCATAGCAGGTGGCAATGTCTCCGGGACGGCGTTCGACAATCTGGTAGGGAATCTCCTTGCCGGCCGCCTTCTCAAAGCTGTGGATCATATCGAGCACGCTGTAGCCGTTGCCGGTGCCCAGGTTGTAGGTGACGACGCCCGGCTTCCCGGCAAGCTTTTCCAGCGCCTTGAGATGGCCGATGGCGAGGTCGACCACATGGATATAGTCGCGCACGCCGGTGCCGTCGGGCGTGTCGTAATCGTCGCCGAAGACGCGGACGAAATCGCGCTTGCCCACGGCCACCTGGGTGATGTAGGGCACGAGGTTGTTCGGAATGCCGTTGGGATCCTCGCCGATTTTGCCGCTCTTGTGCGCGCCGATGGGATTGAAGTAGCGCAGCAGGACGACGTTCCAGTCGTGATCGGAGACGTAGAGATCGCGGAAGATATCCTCCAGCATGAGCTTGGTCCGGCCGTAGGGATTGGTGACCGAGAGGGGGAAGTCCTCTTTGATCGGCACTGTCTTGGGGTTGCCGTACACCGTAGCGGAGGAGCTGAAGACGATGTTTTTCACATCGTATTTCTGCATCATTTCACAGAGAACAAGGGTGCCGGTGATGTTGTTGTGGTAGTAGCGCAGCGGGATGGATACCGATTCGCCGACCGCCTTGAGCCCTGCAAAATGGATGACCGCCTCAATCTTTTCCTTGCGGAAGACGTCTTCCACGGCGTCGGCGTCGAGCAGGTCGACCTTGTAGAAGGTCAGGTCCTTCCCGGTGATTTCGCGCACTCGGTTTAAGGATTCCTCGCTGGAATTGCAGAGGTTGTCGAGCACGACGACGTCGTAGCCCGCGTTGAGAAGCTCCACACAGGTGTGGCTTCCAATGTACCCTGCGCCGCCGGTTACCAAAATTGACATATCAATCGACCTCCTGTATTTTTGGCGGCGTCCGGCTCTTCATTTCCCGGACGCACGAATGACCCGGTAACAGGCCGGAACTCCGGCCATCTCTATCATACTCGATTCCTATTAAAATGCACGCCCATTTTGCGATTTATGCGGATTTTGAAAAGATTGTGCGTAAAAAAGACAAATCGGAAAGGACGCGCCGTGGGGATGGGTTGTCCTTTGGGGCTGCTACAGCTCGAAAATATCCTCCGGCATACGGGCGGTTTTTTTGAGGAAGTGCAGCACCGCTTCCATGCAGGCGCCGAAAGCGGCGGTGAAATATTCCACCTGATAATCGTGCAGGAGCGCGCCGTCCTTCGCGCCGAGGAGGAGCGCGTCGTGCTCCACGCCCATCTGTCCGAGCTTGCGGATCATCGCCCGGTTTTCTTCAATAAAGCGGTCGGGCTCGGCGTCGGTGATGAAGGTGGGAGGAAAATCCTTTGTGATGTGGCGCAGGGGAGAAATTTCGTCCCAGTCGGAGGCCTCGGTCAGCTTTTGGGGCTTGCGGATGTCCAGAAGACCCTGAACGTATTTCCGAATGCGGGGGAATTTGCTTTTCAGGGCGGTCTGCATGTCGAACGCGCCGCAAAGCAGCAGCACGCCGGTTGGCCGGATGCCCGCTATCCGGTCGGTGTAGCCGTATTTTTCCGCGTATTCCGGATTGGTGCACAGGGCGGCCGTTATGGCGGCCAAATGAGCCCCGGCCGAATCCCCCGCGAGGAAGAAGCGCCCGGTGTCCGCTCCAAAGTCGGCGCCGTGGTCGAGCACCCAGCGCGCGGCGGCGATGGCGTCGAGCACCTGGGCGGGATGGCGGTAATCGGGCACCAGACGGTAATTGGCGTTGAAGACGACGTACCCCGCCTGGGCGAGGGTGCGGCAGTAGTGGCGGAAAAAAGCTTTGTCCCCGGTGGACCAGCCGCCGCCGTGCAGATACAGGATGGCGGGGAGCGAATGATGCTGCTCGGTGGGGAAGTGGATGTCCAGCCGGTGCCAGTGGATGCCGTCCTCCTGATAGGGGACGCTGAACCAGTCGGACACGCCGTACACCGTGGGCGCTTTCTTCATGAGCTTGTCGAGAAACGCGTCGGAAAGCTTGCGCTCCACCTTGAGCATATGATCGGACATGGCGGCCCCTCCCCTCAATCGTGCCTCGTCTGTTCGGCTGCTGATCCAAGTATAGCATATCTCCTCCCGGAAAAAAAGGCACATTTCTCTCATAAACCCGGGTGTAATGATGCATGGTAAGGCGCATAATAAGCTCGCAGATGCAATCACGCCCAACAGAAAGGACCATGCAGGATGGAAAAGAAAAAGCAGAAGGATCAGCTGCTCAGCAAAGCGCAGCAGCTCGCGCAGACACTGCCGGAGCAGAGCGGACGCGGCGTCCCCTCGGATGTCCTGGGCAGCTATACGGGCAGTCCCTTAGGCAGCGAGGTCCCCGAACAGGACGCGGATGATCTCTGACCCCGCGCCCGCCCAAGCGGCGGCCCGGTCCCTGAAAGCGAGTTCTCCGGACGGCAAAGAGCCGGGGGGAGGACAGGGGACCGGGCCACCGCTTGCCGTATGGGGCGGGTTATCCCCCCGGACGACTGAATTGCATATTTGCCTCATATACATAAAAAAGAGAATCTGGGCGCGCGTCGGCGGGCTATGCCGGTACGCGCCCAAGGAAATGCAGGTGGTGTCTTCAATGGACGGACTTTTGCCCAAGCTCAGGAAAACGGCGCCGGCGCTGCTTCTGATCGTGACGCTCGCGTTCCTGCTGACCTTCTCTCTGCTCGCCGGAAAGCGGCCGGCGGAGGTCTCCGCCGGGGCCGATCAGACGGCGGCTAAGGAGGATTACATCAGGTATGTGGAATTCAACGTCACCTATCCGGCGCTGGAAAAGGCGATGAAGCTGGACATCGCCTCCCGGGAGGAGGACGTGCAGCTCGACTGGGTCGAGATTCTCGCCTACCTCGGGGCGAAGTACGGCGGTGATTTCGACCGCTACAAGGCAAAGGACATGGACGCCGTGGTCGAACAGCTGCGCACCGGCAAAACGATGGAGGAGATCGCCGGCGGCATGCAGTATTATGCCTACTACAGGGAGGCCTATTCGGCGGTGCTGGACGAATACCTGGGGGAATACAGCGTGCAGGTCCCCTCGGAAGAGGACCCGGAAAAGCTCGTCTGGCAGAGCCGATACGGCATGAAGGTCTTTTCGCCCATCGCCAAGACCTTTCCCTTTGAGCATTACGACGATTTCGGCGCTTCGCGCAGCTACGGCTACCGGAGGCAGCATCTGGGCCACGACCTCATGGCGGCGACGGGAACGCCTGTCATCGCGGTGGAATCGGGTGTAGTGGAGGTCATGGGCTGGAACCAGTACGGCGGCTGGCGCGTCGGCATCCGCAGCTTTGACAAGAAGCGCTATTATTATTACGCCCATTTGCGGCAAAACCGCCCCTTTCACGTCGACCTGTGCGAGGGCAAGGTGGTAAAAGCGGGGGATGTGATCGGCTACGTCGGCCGCACGGGCTACAGCACCAAGGAAAACGTCAACAACATCGAGACGAGCCATCTGCATATCGGTGTGCAGCTCATCTTCGACGAATCCCAGAAGGAAAGCGACAACGAGATCTGGATCAGCCTGGATGAGCTGACCAAGCTCTGGCAGAAAAACAAATCGGACGTCTACCGTGTGGCGGAGACGAAGGAATTTTACCGGCAGTATGATTTCAAGGAACCTTTACTAACCGGATCCTAAAATAGACTGCGAGCCTTGGCGGCAATAACAGAAGCGGAGCTCCTTTTTGGGGCTCCTTTGCTTTTTCGGAATTTTGTGCGAGCTTTGGGAAACACTTTGCCTGAACATACTGCTGCGCCGGACGAGCGTATGCTCTTCTTGAGGAGGAAAAGGACAGCTTTCTCCGTTTTTTCTCTCCCGGGCGCTCTTTTCTGTGTCAAAAGGGGGCGAAACCACATAGCATGAAGTAGATTGCATTGGGAGGGATAGTCAATGAGTGAGGAGTTCCGAGTTCCTCGTTTTTTTCTGGGGGCAAATTCCCCCATGGGTTTTGTCTCGCATTTCAGCCATCTCTATGATCCTGAACAGGGTTGGTTCGCATATATTCTCAAGGGCGGCCCCGGCACGGGAAAATCCACGCTGATGAAGCGGGCGGCGAAGGCCGCAGTCGACGCGGGCGTCCGCACCGAGCTGATCTTCTGCTCTTCCGACGCCGATTCTCTCGACGCCGTCATTTTCCCCGACCTCAAGCGCTGCATCGCCGACGGCACCGCCCCGCACGTCCTAGAGCCCCAGTTCCCCGGCGTCTCCGACGTCATCGTCAACTTAGGGGAGTGCTGGGACCGCTCGGCGCTCTTCAAAGAGCGGGAGAAAATCATCGCCGTCACCAAAAAATGCGCGGCGCTGCATCAGCGTTCCAGGCGTTATCTCTCGGCCTGCGGCGCGCTCGACAGCGACATCGCCAAGGTGATACTGGAGAGCATCAACCACGAAAAAATGATCAAATACGCCGACAACCTCTCCAAAAAGCTCTTTAAAAAGGAGGGGGAAAAGCCGGGGAAGGAAGCGGTCCGTCTTTTAAGCGCCTTCACGCCCTCCGGCATGGTGTTTTTTGAGGATACCATCTCCCAATTGTGTCCCACGCTTTATGTGATCGAGGATGAGTTCGGCTCGGCGGCAGGAACGCTATTGTGTTATCTGAGGGACAGAGCGCTCGCGGCGGGACAGGAGGTCATAGCCTGCTACTGTCCCATGGCCCCCACCACACGTCTGGACCATCTTCTGCTGCCGGAACTCGGCGTGGGCTTTGTCTCCTCCAACCGCTGGCATGCGGTCACGCTTCCGCCCTACCGCCGTATCCACACCACCCGGTTTATGGACAGCGCCAACATCTCCGGCCGCCAGCAGCGTCTGAATTTCAATCGCAAGGCCGAGCGCGAGCTGCTCGATGAAGCGGTCCTCAAGCTGCAAGAGGCCAAAAAGACGCACGATGTGCTCGAAGGGCTCTACGAACAGGGGATGGATTACGGAAAGGTCAACGAGATCACCGAACGCATCATCGGGGAAATCCTTTCTCTTACTTAGCGCCATCCCTGGAAAGTACAATAAAAGAGGCGGCGCCCATCACTCCTGCGGTCCCCGGCCGTGCGGAAGGATGAGGCGTCCGCCTCCTTTTTGTGTGTGGTTCTGTTTCAGAGGGCATCCGTTAAAGCGTGTTCGGCGGGAATCGGCAGGGACAAGCGGTGTCCACCCGTCCGTATGCTGCCGCAAAGAGCGCAGGCGCGCATTGTTTCACGCCCAGTCTTCCCGATTGTTTGCAATGAAAGCGTCCGCCGTCAGTTGGAAGCCGCCGCGCCGTCCAATAGAATGGCGATGCCCATGCCCTCTCCGGAATAGGCGATGCTCAGATACACGTCGTCCCGCCGCAGCATGGTCCCGCCGGAAACCTCGTTTTCTCCCGTGGCGACCTGGGCGTAGCCCTCCTTCTCCAGGGAGCGGATGTAATCCTTCACCTGCTCTCTGGTGATCCCCTGAAGCGACACTGCATAGCGCCGGGCGTCGGCGTTGTAGATAACCTGGTAGGCCTCCCCGTGCGGAGGCTGGGGGATGAGCCGGGTGTATTCGTTGTCCGGCCATTCGTCGACCGCCTCGATGGTGTCGGCGGTGACGGCGCTTTCCGCTTCGTCCGGTTCGCCGTTCCCGCCGGAGCAGGCGGGCAGCAGAAAGAGGGATACCGTCAGCACGGCAGTCAGCAGTAAGACGATGGATTTTTTCATCGGTGGGTGTTCTCCTTGTGTTTGTTCGTCCGCCAAAACAGGAAGCCTGTGGCGGCGCAAAGCAGAAGGGCGGCAAGACAGAGCAGGACGGGCAGCAGAGGAACGCCCTGAACGTAGATTTCCGTCGCCCGGTCGGCATAGCCGATGACGTTTTCCGGCAGGCGTTCGGAAAACGCACGGCACACCGACCAGACGGCGGCAAAGGCGCTCAGGACGCAGAGAATCACAAGCGCCCGGAGTCGTCCTGCGCCGGAACGCGCCGCGGGTGCGGACGCTTCGGTCCCTGTCAGCTCGCCGAGCGGGACGCCGAAGAGGTCGCACAATGCCAGAAGCTTTTCCATGCTGGGCAGACTTTTTCCGTTTTCCCACTTGGTGACGGCCTGGCGGGAGACTTCCAGCCGTTCCGCCAGCTGCTCCTGAGAGAAATGGCGTTCCAACCTCAATTGCCTGATGCGCTCGCCGACTGTCATAGTTTTTCCTTCCTTTGCTTTTATTTTGCGGTAACAAGTCGCCCAAAGTCCACCAACCGTGCGGCAACTTTTGGTTGCCGGGCCTGTTGTGAAGGCAAAAACAGGAGGGGGCGTAGTGTCAAGGAGGCCTTTACCGCTCCTTACGGCGCATGATCAGGATGGAAAGTCCATAGAAAAGCAGTGCCGAACCGATCAAAATCAAAAGACTGCCCTCCAGGGAAAGGGACTGTCCACCGAAAGAGTAGGTGACGCCCATTTCGTTTTCAAAATTTTCGACTATGTTTTGCGGTGCTCCGGCAAAGGAGAGGGACAGGGGGCGCTCCAGCATGACCTGCCTGAAGAGCGCGCCCGCATGAGAGGGCGGGAAGACCTTGATGACCGCCTGAACGGCTGAAGGTAGGTTGCCGATGGGAATGTATACCCCTGTCAGAAAGCCGATGAGCGTGCCGATCACGGTGCTCAGCGCCGAAAAAGCGTTCTGGCTTTTGAAAAAGGAGACAATAAAGAAAAGCATGGCGCTGTTTGAAAGCACCGAAAGCAGAATGAGCCCCAAAACCCTGGCGGCGGCGGTCAGCGTCAGGAGTTCTCCACCGCGCAGCGCGATGTACGCCTCTGCGAGAAGAAAGGTCACAAGGGTCATCACAAGACCTACAAAGCAGGAGCTGACGATGTATCCTCCCGCCAGCGAGGAACGCCTCAAAGGAGAGACGGTGAAATCCTTAAGCACCTTTTTGGCGCGGTCGTCGACCATCGTCCCGAAGGCGCCCAGTGTGGTGGTGTAGGAGGTCACGGCAAGAAGTCCCGCCATGATCCAGCTGTCAATCAAAAAATTGGCCGAAGGCACTCCCTCCATACCGGAAGTGATGGTATCCCCCAAAAAAAGGACGTAAAGACCGATGACGATGAAGACGGCCAGCAGGGAGAAAAAAACGGCGCTTTTGTCCCGGAAAAAAAGCTTGCAGTTTCGTTTTGAGATCATCCACATCAGGAGAGCACCTCGCTTCCCGTGATTTTAAGAAAGACGCTGTCCATACTTCCGTTTACAAGCTCAACATTTTCCAGATTGTCCCGGAAGGCTTCCAGCAGAGGGAGAGCATCCACCGTCCGTCGCAGGGCAATTTGAAAGACACCCTTTTCCAGCTCATAGGCGAGTCCCATCCGGTCGAGCGCGGCGCGCATGGGGGAGACATCCCTAGGGGTCAGAGAGAGCAGGTCGCTTGCATAGCGCTCTTTGAGCGCCGCGGGCGTGCCGGAGGCGAGAATTTCCCCGTGACCCATGACGATGACTTCGTCGGCCTGGGCGGCCTCCTCCATGTAGTGGGTGGTCAGGAAAACGGTCATCCCCTCCTCTTTTTGCAGGCGGCGGATAGTGTTCCAGACGTTGCGGCGGGTTTGAGGATCGAGTCCGGTGGTCGGCTCGTCGAGGAAAAGGATGCGGGGCGTATTGACCAGGGCACGGGCAATGTCCGCCCGTCTGCGCTGTCCGCCCGAAAGCTTGCCGTAGGGTCGGCCTAAAAATTCTTTCACGTCTGCCGCTTGGGCCGCTTTGCCGACGGCCGCCTTCAGGCGCTCGCGGGAAAGCCCGTAAAAGGAGCCGCGCACCAGAAGGTTTTCTTTGACCGTCAGCAGAGGGTCAAGCAGGCTGTCTTGAAAGACGATGCCAATAGAGGCGCGGATGCGCTCATCTTCGCGGCCGAGTGCAAAGCCGTCTACGGTCACCTCCCCAGCGTCGGGCTTGAGCAGCGTGGAGATGATGTCTATAGTGGTCGATTTTCCCGCGCCGTTGGCCCCAAGGAAGGCAAAAAGCGTTCCCCGGCCGACCGAAAAATCGATCCCCCGGACGGCCTCGATCTCCCCATAAGTTTTGCGCAGACCGCGCACCTCAATGGCCTTTTCCAATGTCTGACTTCCTCCTTTTGTGTCTGTCCGGCGGCAGCCGGTTGCGCCGGTGTGTTCTGCGCCGCGTCCACAGCGCCAAGCGCGGTTCCCAAATACCGAATGCTTTTTCAGTTCTTCCCTGCACAGAATAGCATGAAATCAGACGGGGTGCAAGCGTTACGATCCGGGAAATCGCGCCGCCCGGCAGTCAGCGGACAAAAAGGGCGCGCGGCTGATTCCGGTGCCGCGCGCCCTTTGGATGGTTCAGATGGATAGTTCGGATTTACTTGAGCCAATTGAAGTTGGTGTCGTTGACGAGATTATCGAGCCCGTAGAGGATGAGCGCCTCGTCAATGCCCTTCTCCTCGATGAGTTCTGTAAGAGGGCGCTTGTAGTACCGCAGATCGACCATATAGATTTCCTTGTAATGCTCGGCGGCAAAGGGGGCAAAGCAGTGGCCGAAGGAATCCTTGATCAGCAGCAGGCTGCCGCCCTCGGCGTCCGGGTTGGTGATCTGCACCAGACTGTGGTTGCCATCGAGGAAAACGGGGTATTTGTCCGCCTCCTCCAGATGGTCGGGGAAAAAGAAGCTGTCGCTTTCGACGTTGTTGTTGTCTGTGATGGAGACATGGATGTTCTGCAGGGAGTCATCCTTCCACAGCTCGATGTCGTCCGGCTTGGAGAGCCACAGCGCGCTTTTGGAGTAGGAGGTGCCGCGGAAGCCGCCGTAAGTCTCCGCCCGGAAGTCGCTTTCCGGGACCGCCTGAAGTCCCATGGCCCCGCAGAATTCGAGATAGGCCGTGTAAGCGCCGCGGGAGGTCCAGTGGTGGTCGGTTTTGTAGTAAAGCTGGTAATCGTCCTTTCTTGCAAGGAAGGGACCTTCCAGGTCAATCCAGCCGATGTCTGAAACCAGGGTCTCCCGCACAAGGGAGAGAATGTCCCCGTCGTGGTAAGCGTCGTGCACTGGCGGGAGCTTGTCGTCCATAATATAGCCGGTGGTGGGAACCACCATCATGTGAACGGGAATGGAGCTGTTTTCCGCAAAGGCGTTGATCTTCGTCAGATTCTTGGAGAGATTTTCCTCATCGAGCTGAACCGGCTTGGCGATGAGGTAGTCGTCCGAGCCCTTGTAGATGCCGTTTGCGCCGTTGCGGCCGCTGCAGAGGTCGTAATAGGCGTTGAGACCGACGAAGAAATCCCGGCCGGCGAACTGGTCGGAGAGGAAGGTCTCCACATCTTTGCCGAATTCACCGCTGAAAAGGTCCTCGGCCGTCAGTTTGGGCGCTGAGGCGAGCATCCTCTTTTCGTTTGGGGAATAGGAACGTTTGGGCAGGGCAAAGACAAGCACCATCAGCACGCCGATGAAGACGCAGAAAAGGGCGGTGAGGACGATGTCCTTGTAGCTGGTTTTTGTTTTTTCAGGCGTAAGGGCCTGTTCTTTCTTTTCTTCACACATCGCGGTTCACCTCCTTAGAAGCGGAAATAGAGGAAGGGATTGTAGCTGGAGCTGACCATCGTGGCGGTGCACAAAAGCAGCGCCACGGCGCAGACGGCCGTTTCCGCCACCCAGTAATACCTGCGGTTCTTGATCTTTTCGTAGACCCGCATGCCGAGCGGCACGCTCGCGAGTCCGGCGACGAGGAGCAGCGGCAGATAGGAGAGAATAAGCGAAAGCGCCTGGCCGCCGATGAGTCCGTTCTGGAAGTTGAACAGCAGACCGAAATAGTGGAACATCTGGTTGGTGTCCTCAAAAAAGAAGATGACCCAGCCGAGGACGATGAACACCAGCGCGTACAGGTGCTGGAAGAATTTCGGCCAGCGCTCAAGATATTTCAGCAGGAAGAACTTTTCGATGATCAGCAGCACGCCGAAGTAAAGGCCCCAAAGGATGAAGTTCCAGCTCGCGCCGTGCCAGAAGCCGGTCAGGAACCAGACGATCAGCAGGTTTAACAGTAGCCGCGGCTTGCCCTTGCGGTTGCCGCCGAGCGGAATGTAGACATACTCGCGAAACCAAGTGCCCAGCGAGATGTGCCATCTGCGCCAGAATTCGGTGATGCTTCTGGAGATGTAGGGAAAATCGAAGTTCTTGAGGAATTCAAAGCCCATCATATTGCCGAGGCCGCGCGCCATGTCGGAATAGCCGCTGAAATCAAAGTAGATCTGGAAGGAGTAGGCGATAATGCCCACCCATGCGCCCAGAACGCCGTTTTGGTCCATCGTCGGCCGGATGCTGTCCCACAAAAGACCCATCTGATTGGCGATGAGCACTTTTTTGGCCAGACCGATGAGGAACAGGCGCACGCCCTGCGCAAACTGGGAAACGCTCTCCCGGCGGTGGTCCATCTGCTCGGCGACGTCCTGATACCGGACGATGGGGCCGGCGATGAGCTGAGGAAAGAGGGCCACATAGGTGCCGAAGGTGATGACGTTCTTCTGGACCGGCGCGTCCTCGCGGTAGACGTCGATGACGTAGGACATGGTCTGGAAGGTGTAGAAGGAAATGCCGATGGGCAGCGGAATATCCGGCACGGTAATCCCGGAGAACATCGGGATGTGCTTGAGGATGTCGGCAAAGAAGCCGGCGTATTTAAAGAAACCAAGCAGCGCCAGGTTGATGACGACGTCGGACAGCACAAGCAGCTTGGCGGTCCTTTGATTGGCGCGGTATTTGTCGATGAAATACCCGTGAGCATAGTTGATCACGGTGGAAAAGATCATGAGGGTCACAAAAACCGGTTCGCCCCACCCGTAGAAAATCAGATTGGCGACGAACAAAAAGAGATTGCGGTATCTCCGCGGGCAGATATAGTAAATCAGCAGCACCAACGGCAGGTAGAGAAAGAGGAACAGCAGGCTCGAAAAGACCAATCATCATCACCCTTTGTCATAGAATCCAAAAGAAAAAGGCCGCGGGCCGCCAGAAAAAATTCGTACGGACGGCCGGAAAGGTTACAGGAGGAAAGAAATTCCTTCTCAAACACCGGCGCGTGGCGGGCGGCGGCAGAAAAAAGAGGCTGTTTGTCACAACCTCTCTGCATTTGTCCGTGCGGGCGATTCCCAGCGGCCTGCGGGGAGGGCCGTCTGCGGATCACTGTTCTATTTGATATAACCTTCGTAGATGGAGAAGAGCTTGTCCGCATCCTGGGCGACCAGAAGGCTGACGTAATTGCCGTTGACGCGCACCTCGCCCTTCTGGACGATGTCATATTGGTCGGGCAGATATTGCACGGTCTCATTTTCCTTGTCCTGATAACGCTTTTCCAGCTTTTCCTTGACGCGGCCGGCGGCGTCCGAATCGACGGCCTCCACCATCATGATTTCGTCGGCGTTGATGCCCGTGCCGCTGTACATGCCGGCGAACTGTTTGACGTCGGCGGCCTCAATGCCGTAGATGGTCATCAGGTCGTCCTCGGTATCCACCTTGAGGGGGTCGCTGATCGAAAGCTGGGACTCCATGTCGGCAAGCACCTCTTTCAGGTCGGCGCTCGGAGCGCTCTCAGGAGAGGAACAGGACGCAAAGGAGAGGGCGAACAGAATGCAAAGGAAAAGGGCGAGCGTTTTTTTCATTTTCAATTCCACCTTATCTCCGCGCTCAGTTTTTGGTATGCACATCCCCTTCCGCGCGGTGGAAAAGGAGAAGGAGGGCGAATTTTTTCACAGGGGAGGCGTTTATTCCAGCTGAACGGTGTGTGTTTCCAGATAATCAATCCAGACCTGGCAGGCCTTGTCGGTAAAATGGATGCCCAGGCTGTTTTCTCCGCTCGGGTCGCTGCAATAGTCGAGGGGCAGGTAGCCTTCCTCATCCCGCATGACCGAGGCGACGTCCACAAAATAGTAGCCCAGCTCTTCGCACATGGCCTCAAGCTTCTGGTCGTACTCCAGCAGGTTCTTGTTGTTGAGATCGCGCAGCTCCTTGCCCTTGACCATCGGCGTGGCCGACTGAACAAAGATGGTTACGCCGGGCGATTTTTCTCGGATTAGACCGATGAGGGTCTTCATGTTTTCCACCGAGTCGTCGATGCCGTACAGGCCGATGTCGTTTACGCCGAGCATGATATATACCTTTTTAGCGCCCATTTTGGCGACGGCGTCTTCAATGCGCATCTTGGCGTTGTTGTAAGACGGATGGACCGACTGATCGCTGACGTCCCACAGCGCATTGGCGCTGCCAAGGCTGCCGCTGGTTAAGAACTGCGCCTTGCCCAGCAGGTTTGGGTCGGACGATTTGCGCTGGTTGGTGACATAGTATTTCAGCTTGAGAGAGACAGAATCCCCCACAAAGACGGCGTCGTCAAAATAGCTGGGATCGACCGGATCAGAGGCGGGCACGCCGCCCGGTTGCTGGGGGGCCGGCGGATCAGCTGGCGAAGAGGAGGTCGGCGTGGGTTCAGAGGTGTTTGAAGAGGGATTTTCCGCCTCGGAGGATTCGGAGGACGTCTCAGCTTCGCTGGATACGGAGGATGCGGTCGACTCCGGCGGCTTGCTTTCGGCTTGCGTGGAGCTTGTCCCGCCGGAGGAAACATCGGGAGCACTGCTTTCGGCGGCCGGACCGCCCGTGCATCCGGAGAGGAACAGCATCCCCAAAAGAAGAAAAGCCAAAAGGGCGCTTGCGGCCCGGTGCGCAGATCTGCTCATACGGTTACCCTACCCTTCTTTTTCCAGTAAACTCCTTTTCTATGTTACCTAGTCGCCGGGGGCTTGTCAATATAAAACGGCCAAAAAACAGGATTGTAATCATTGTATCAAATTGGTCACAGATGGGCCGGACAAGACCGGCCTGCCGGCGCGGCAATCCCCGGATGACCGGGCTGCTCTCCCTTTAGTATGCACCGGTTTTTTTAGAAAAACACAGGCCGGGACTTTTTGCGGGACCAAAGACTGCCGGATACCGCAGAAAATACAGCAAAAAAGTCCATCCGGGACGAAAAAGTCTTGTGTTCTACCACGGAAAGCGCTAAGATGGATTTGGAATGCGGGGCGTCCAGTCCGCCGGTCGGGGCGCGCCCGCAAATGAGAAAAAGGAGGACGTTTCGCGATGAAAAGGGCGCTCATCGTTTGGGGCGGCTGGGAGGGCCATGAACCGAGGCCGCTGGCCGAGCTTTTTGGAAGCCTGCTGCGCGCCGAAGGGGCGGAAACTGAGTTGTCCGGCACGCTCGCATGTTTTTCCGATGCAGAACGGCTCAAAAGCTTTGATCTGATCGTTCCGGTGTGGAGCATGGGAAAAATCGAACAGCAGTCGGTCGAGAACATCCTCTCCGCGGTGGAGAGCGGCGTAGGGCTCGCCGGTTGCCACGGCGGCATGTGCGACGCCTTCCGCGAAAACACCGATTGGCAGTTCCTCACGGGGGCCCAGTGGGTCGCTCACCCGGGAAACGACGGCGTGCCCTATCGGGTCCGGCTCAAAAAGAGCAGCGATTCCCCCATCTTAAAAGGGATCGATGATTTCGACGTGGTCAGCGAGCAGTACTACCTGCACGTCGACCCGGCGGTCAACGTCCTGGCCACCACGCGCTTCCATGCGGCCGGAGGTCCCCATTCGGCCAACGGCGCGGTGAATATGCCGGTCGCCTACACCAAACGGTGGGGCAGGGGCCGGGTGTTCTATTGCAGCCTGGGACACAATGTGCGCGTGTTTGCCGGGAAGGACGCCGTCCGCCTGATGCGCAACGGCCTGCTCTGGGCGGCCGGAATGGAGGAACAAATCTGAGGCGAAAAACAGAGCGCCCCCTCTCCCGCGATGGGAAGAGGGGCCTTTCGCTTTCTCTCCGGCGCGCTTCAGGAATAGGTATGCTCGCAGATTTCGCGGATTTTCTCGCGCAGCTTGAGAAAATCCTCAAAGGCGGCGGGTTTTTGCGACGGATTGCGCAACAGCGCGGCGGGATGGAGGGTGGCCATGCGCAGACTTCCGTTGCGCTCAAAGAAGACGCCGTGCTCCTTTGTGATTTTGATATCCTGCTTGATGAGCTTCATCGCCGCAATGCGCCCGAGGCAGACAATGATCTTCGGCTTTATGAGGGCGACCTGATTTTTCAGCCAGTCGATGCAGGCGTCCTGCTCCTCGGGCAGCGGGTCGCGGTTTTGGGGCGGCCGGCACTTGACGATGTTGGCGATGTAGATATTCCTTTTCCGGTCGAGGTCGACGGCCTCGAGCATTTTATCGAGCAGCTGGCCGCCGCGGCCGACGAAGGGCTCTCCCTGGAGGTCTTCGTTCTGGCCGGGGCCCTCGCCGATGAACAGTACCTCGGCGTTGGGATTGCCCACGCCGAACACGACGTTGGTACGCGTTTTGCACAGCCCGCATTTTTCACATTGCAGGCATTGTTCCTTTAACGGTTCCCAGGAATCGAACATGGGGCGTCCTCCTTTGTGACAATCGGATGAAAAAGACAGCTCTCCCCGCTTCCAAACGAGAGGGGGCTTTTTCAGTATACCACAAAAACAGCCTCAATGTCTCACGATTCGGGCAATTGCAGGGTTTGTGTTGAAATTTTCCCGCAGAAGCGGTACAATGAAGCCAAATACAAATCACGATGATGTGGAGGAAACAGTTTTGAAAATCATGGTAGAAACTTCCGCGCGCCATGTCCATCTGTCCCAGGAGGACCTGGCCACCCTGTTTGGAGAGGACGCCGTCCTGACCAATAAAAAAGATTTGTCTCAGCCCGGCCAGTTCGCCTGCTATGAGCGGGTGGATGTGGTCGGTCCCAAGGGGGAAATAAAGGGCGTTTCCATTCTTGGACCCGTCCGTTCGGCCACGCAGGTGGAGCTCGCCCTGACCGACGCGAGAAAGCTCGGCATCGCCCCGCCCATCCGCGAGTCGGGAGATATAGAAGGCACCCCCGGCTGTAAGCTCGTCGGCCCCAAGGGAGAGGTGGAGCTGGAAAAGGGCGTGATCGCCGCCAAGCGCCACATCCACATGACCCCCGAATCGGCGAAGGAGTACGGCTTGAGCGATAAGCAGATCGTTTCGGTCAAAGTCGGCGGAGCCGGCCGCATGCTCACCTTTGGCGACGTTGTCGTCCGCGTGCGCTCCGATTTTGCTCCAGCCATGCACATCGATACCGACGAATCCAACGCCGCCGGACTGCCCGGCACGGTTGACGGCGAGATCATCGCCTGAACCGGTCTGAGCGCAATGAAAGGCCCTCCGCTGCGGGGGCCTTTTTTGGATTGGTGGACGGGAGGATGGCCTGCCGTTTGCAATGTGTCTGCCGGACATAAATCGAAGAGTTTTTTTGGAAAGGAAACCGTCCCCCATGCAAGTTTGTTGTGAAGAAAGCTTCCGTTCGGAGCAGTGGGTGAATCAATACCTGGAGCGCATCGGATACCGCGGCCCTTCCGAAGCTTCCCTATCTGTGCTTTGCGAGTTACAGGAGCGCCATCTGCTGTCGGTTCCGTTTGAAAATCTGGATATTGTCAACGGCGTTCCCCTGTCGCTCGAAATTGAGGACCTGCTCGGGAAGATTGTCGGCCGCCGGCGCGGAGGCTTCTGTTTTGAATTGAACCGTCTTTTCGGCTGGCTGCTGCGGCAGATGGGCTTTAAGGTCACGGATTGTTTGGGCTGGATGAAGGGCGAAACCGACAGTCTCATACGCCGTCATCATGTCTTGAAGGTGACGCTGGACGCCGGAAGCTATCTGTGTGATGTCGGCGTCGGCGGAGCCAGTCCGCTGCATCCCCTGGAACTGGCCGAAGAGCTTGTGCAGGCGCAGCCCAACGGCGTGTGGAAGCTGACAAGAGAACCCCGCCTCGGCTGGATGCTGAATGCGCAAAAAGAGGACGGAGCCCTTGCCCGTCTCTATTCCTTTACCGAGGAACCGCGCAAGCCTGAGGAGTTCAGAGCCGCCGCCCTCGCCTGCGAACAGCTGCCCGAATCGCATTTTCGGATGGGGGTGATTGCAGCGCTGCGGACGGAAAACGGTCGCCGTACCATCGACGGAGCAGAATTCCGGGCGTTTGAGGGAAATAGACTTGTTTCCTCCTTCACACCGGCAACCCAAGCGGCGTTTGATGAGGCGCTGCTGTCCCATCTCGGCGTTCGGCTGGATGAATAAAAAGCGCGGTGCGCCGCCGGAGCGCGTTCGCCTCCGTAGTGATGGAGTGAATTGAGAAAAAGAGCGACTTTTCCTTGAATAAACGATTGCGATGTGTTATAATGCTATCCGCTGGCCGGGTCGAAACCGGTACTACATAGCAGTTAGGAGAAGGTTAGAATGAAAAAGAATCTTTCGGTCAAATTGTTGAGCCTGGCGCTCGCTCTCGTGTGCCTTTTGAGCTTTGCGTCCTGCGCGGGCGGCGGAAACGGCAACGCCAACAGCCCTGCGGGAACCTACAAGCTCCAGAAGATGGAAGCGAACGGCGTCTCTATGGATATCGATGCTCTGGCTTCCATGGCCGGCGCAGCGGGGGGCAATTTTGAATGCCTGCTGGAGCTTAAGGCGGACGGCACCTTTACGCTGGATATGTCCGCAATGGGTGAGGAACAGGCTGAGGAAGGCACATGGAAAGCCGAAAACGGCAAGCTGATCATGACGGTGGACGGCGAAGACGCTGAGGCCACGCTGAACAACGGCGAGCTTGTACTGGCGCAGGACGGCGCGTCCATGACCTTTAAGAAAAAGTAATCTTTTTATGAAGTCGCACACAAGGGGACGGAAGCATCTTCGTTCCTGCAAGAAAGGGAGCCGCCTGGTTTTTACAGGCGGCTCCCTTTCGCCTTTCATGCTCCGACCCTTTCGGGTTCAAATCCCCGGAGAAGGGAAAAGAAAGAACCAGACAGCGATCCTTCGCTGTCCGGTTCTCTTTTGGAAAGGTTGCATGAAATAGATGTCTCACTGTATAGGATTGAACTCTCGCAACATTTAGGTTCTTTCCAATTTTTCTTTATTGATT
>CABSLJ010000003.1 GCA_902478455.1 uncultured Oscillospiraceae bacterium
GCGTGTAGTTGCTCACCCGCCATGTGCCAAGCTGCTTTGCCTTGCTCTGCACATGGACGGATACCTCGCCGGACCGCTCGCTGATGTACTCTGCTGTCAACGGATCGGAACAGCCCAAAAAATATTGGATATCGCTGTTTCCCAATATCTCCTGCCACTGGTTTTGCGGATAGCGGTTCTGAAGCCCCGCTAAATTCTGAAACACGCAGCTCATGGAAATATTGCGGGAACGGATCACGCTGATCTTGCGGGACAAATCCGGAATGACACCGCAGGCCGTCAGTTCCTCACCCAGCACATGGACGGGGACCGGTAGCTTTCCGCCGGGGCAGTTTTTGTCAGCGTAGCGGACGAGCTTGATAAAGCAAAAGGACAGGAACAAAGAGGAAAGGAAATCAAAGGTGCTGTCTTGGTCGGAATTGACCACATAATAGGCGCACGGCTTTTGCCCCGGCAGTTCCAGGTCTATTTCATCAAACCCTGTCATATTGCAGATTTTCTTGTTTTGGAACACCTGCAGCCTGCTGCCAAGCCCGATAATAACGCCGCTGCGCACCGTATCGGATGCCTGCCGGAAAATTGCGAACGGCGCTTTGGCCGGATGGGAGGAAGGGAGCAGGTCGAACAGGTTTTTCAATTCCTGCTCCGCCGTATGGGTGAGCAGCTTGTAGACCTCTTCCATGGTTTTCCGCCCCTCCGGGTAGCCCCGTTCCACATACAAAACCAAAGCCTTGAGGAGATTCGTTTCCGCGCTGTCCCAGAAGTGGTCGCCCCGTTCATCCCCGGTATTCTTGATAATAACGTCGCAGAAAAGCTGGGCCATCAGTTCGTCACCTTCAATTTCCGAAAGGCAGGCCCAGGCGTCCGAGTTCTCCGGGGATACCAGGTTGAACACCCGGACGGTATAGCCCTGTTCCCGCAGATACTGGCTTGTTGTTTCGTACAGTTCGGATTTGGGATCACAGATAATCAGGGATTCCCCCTGTGCCGCCGCCTGAAGGATGCGGTTGATGCAGTAGGCCCTGGTCTTCATCGAACCGCTGGCACCGTATACGGCGATATTCCGGTTGAGCCGGCTTTCTTCCGGCACACAGACGTATTTACCGTTCAGCGTGCCGAGAATGGCGCCGGTATGCTTTTTCAGGCTGGAGGTTAAGTCCAGCACCTCTTCTGCTTCCTTTTCGGACATAAAACCCGATGTGCCGTAGGTGCCCTTTTTGGAATAGATGAAATTCCGCTCCTTATCGTACTCCCCGGTGTCCCCATAGCCCATCCGCATCACCATGACAATGAGCAGGGCCAGTACACCGGCGCAGATGAGCACGCCGATGATCCCATACGGGAAACTGAACATAGCCGCAAGGCAGGCGGACAACGAAAATGTCGGCATTTCCGGCGATGTTCCATAGCCGGGTGTGCCGCCCGCGTCTTTCCATATGGTATAGTTGCGGATAAACTGCGCGATGTACCCGCCTCCGTAAAGCAGGGCAAACAGAAGGGGCGGGAATCCCAGCAGAATCGAAAACAGCCTTTTGCGTCTTATATGCAAAATCTCCTTTCCCATTTTTCAAAGTTGATGGTTTGAAACCGTACCTGCTCCCCGCAGCAGCGGCGGAGGGCTTCCGCCTGAAAATCAAAGCAGATCAGCGTGCCGGCTTTATTCTGGAGCCGGAGCGCCGTGTCAAACCGCCGGATGCGGGGCAGGTCGCAGGTGTAGGCGAAAAGGACAGGACTACCGCTGCCGTCGATGGCGTCGTTTTCTATGGGAAGCCCCTCGTCCTTCTCCCACAAATCCGTTAACAGAAGGGCTTCCAGCTCTTCGGACAGTTCTGCGTTGCACATCATCCGCAGCAGCTTTTCGCCCCTGCGGTCGTTTGTCAAATAGTAAAAATGTTCGTAGCTTCCGTCCAGCAGCAGGTACTGCCTGCCGCCCTCCCCCGAAAGGATAGTAGCGGCCAGCTCCATATTGTCCCCCAAAAGCAGTCCCTTCACATCCTCCGGCGCGTACTGCTCCGGCAGCCGTTCCCGGCAAAGGATTGTCTGCATCAGCGCCTTGGTCCGCATTTCTGCCCGGTACTGCCATTTCATCAGGGAGCCGCCCAGGTTATATATCACAAAGACGGCGCTTTCTGTCAGCAGGACACCGGCCGAGCGCGCACCCTTGATTTTTACGGCCTCTATTCCCAGTTCCTTGATCTCGCGGGAATTGTAAAAAGCAGGGGCCGTGATGAAAATCTGCGGGCGTCCATCCCAAGCCGGGGAAAACACCTCCGGTTTTTCATCAGGGAAAATAGCGGCGCCCGCATTCTGCATGGTGGCGGCGGTTTCGGCTATCCGGTGTAGCCGCTGCCGCCGGGCCGGTTCACTTTTGATATGGTTGGTTTCCGCGGCACCGGCCAGATACGGAAGGAACCGCTCCGGCCGGTCCGCTGTGAGAAGCCCCTTTGCCTTTGCTGTCAGGCGGTATCCGCGCAGGCCGTCCTTGTAAAAGGTGCGGAGTAAATGTTTTTGTTTAAGAGATTGTATGACATGGGCCTTATATGCCTCTCCACCGGGCAGACGGGAGAGCCGGTCTGTGGGAAACTCGCCGGACAGGGCGACAAACTCTAAAATCCGGTAAGCGGCCGTCTGTCTGCCGGGGAGGGTTTGTCGGGACTGCATGGCGTTCGCCTCCCTTCTAAAAAATTACCCAGCCGCGATTAACCTGGGTAAAACCCGCCTTTTCGTATTGCCCTGAACAGCCCGGAAGGACGCGCTTTCCCGGCGTTTTTCCGGTATCCTGTTCCGGGGGCCCGAAAAAGCCTAAAAATCGGATATGGATTTCAGGCGGTTTTCACGCTCTTTTATCCATTCCGGGAAGCGTTCTTTTCCCATCACGGAAATACAGGTGCAATCCCGGTCCCCGATTTCCGTCGTGTTGTAGGCGTCGCACAAAAGCCCGCTGTCGTCCTCCATGAGGAAAGCGGCGATCACGTCCAGCATCTGTTTTAATTCCAAGTTGTCGTAATCCCGTACCCGCGATAAAGGGCGTTCTTTGCTGTAAATGTGGGAAAAGCAGACGACGCAGTGGCCGAACTTCGGAAGCGTGTGGCTGTCCGCATACTGGTTCATAGTAAAATACAGCGGGTCGCTCAGGAACTCGGAGCTTTTCCTTCCTTTCCGCTTCGGGACCAGGCAGGGGAGGAATATGTTTAATACGCCATCCTCCTCCGAAACTCGGATCCCCTGCACAACGCCGGCGGAAGTGAGGTATTCGGCTTTTTTCATATTCGTGCTTTCATAAATCAAATGCCGCATTTTGCAGGCAATCAGTTCGCTGTGCAGGGCGGCGTCCGTGGAAAGCAGCCCATAATTTTCCGGATACCGTTCAATATCGGTCCGGTTCATCGCGCAAAGCGTATTGGACAGCTTGGAGATATCCTCCAGCAGCCCGTTGATGTATTGCGATATGTGCGCTCGGTTCAATAAGGTTCCTCCTGTTTCTGTTTAAAATACTGAATTTCGCCCGTGTCGGATACCGTACAGAAAGCGGCCGTGCCCGGGACGCGGAGCCGGGCGATCTGCTCCGCCCCCTCGACAATGAGGATACGCCTGCCGCCCTCTTCCCCGGACCGGGCGAGCGCGTGCTCCACCAGCGTTTCCTTATCCGGAGGGACGCAGATAACCTCATAAACCTCGCCGCCCGCAAAAAAGATGATTTTGACTGGGAAATCATCGGGGGAGTGATACTCCGCCCGGTCTGCGAAATCCGCCAGTACCCATAAAGCCGATAGCATTTCCCAGTCTGTCTCAAAGTCCGGGCTGTCATAGTAAATATCGATCCGCGGGCTATAGAAAACCCGCCCCTGTTTCACAAGATAGCCCAGCAGGTTATCCAGCACCCCCCTGTCCTTATGTGGATAGAGCCGGTACAGTTGCCCGCGCCGGATACAGTGGTAGCTGGATATATCCCGCAGCAGGCAGGCCGCCTCTTTGCCGTACAGCTGTTCTCTGGTTTTCACCATTTTCCATCTCCTTTAATACGTATTAAATCCGTAAAAAATCCGCATACAGCCGGGTAATGCGTATTCCGTCCGTGTTAAGCCTGTATTCCCTCCTTCTGCCGCAGCAGCTCCTGCAATTCCCGCCGGTCGGTAGTAATCAGGGATTTTTCCAAGTCGCTGCACTTGAACTCCACTGTGATGTTGTTGTTGTTCGAGCTGATAAGCCCGTTGCCGCGCTCAAAATGGGTAATCTCCATGACCTCCGCTTCGGAAAGGTGGAGGATATTCTGGACGCGCTGCGCCTCCTCGTCCTCCAGATTGAGGATTACCTTGGTCTTGCAGTTGTTGATGATTCCCTTTCCATACTTGCCGTCCTCCAGCGCGAAGAAATCGTTGAGGTCCTGTGTGGCGCAGATCGCACTGCCGCCGTAGCCCCGGATGATTTTGAAAATCTCCAGCACATATTCTGCCGCCAGTCGGTTTCCCCCGCCGCCGATGAGCTGCCAACACTCGTCGATATAGATGGCCTTTTCCACCGTCCGGTTTTCTTTTGCTTTGTCCCAGACAAAATCGACCGCGATAAACATACCGGCGGTGAGCAGGTCACCGCTCAGTTCCGAAATATCCAGCACGGTGTACTTGTTGGATAAATCCACGTTGGTCTGCTGGTTGAAAGAACGGGCGGAGCCATGAACAAGTCGGTTCAGGATATTCGCCAGCCGCCTGGTTTCCGGGGAAGCGGACAGCACCTCATACAAATCCCCTAATATGGGCATTTCCCGGTAGTGGCCTGGGTTCCGCGGGTCGTCCAGCGAAGCGTTGTCGTGGGTGATGCCCTTTTTGTTATAGGTTTTAATCAGCGCCTCGTCCAAAAGTTGCCGTTCCTCATGGTCCATATCCGGAATCAAAAGGGAAAAGAAGATGTGTAGCTGCTGGATTTTGGAAGCCAGCGCCGATTTTTCCAAAGCGCCGCCGTCTAGCAGCTCGTCCGCCGACGTATCGGTTTTCCGGATTTCCATAACGTTGATACAGTTTTTCGATGCCGGGCTGATTTGGATAAACTCGCCGCCGATGTTTTTGCAGGCCCGGTGGAATTCATGGCCTTTTAACGGCGCAATAATAAATACCTGGACGCCTTTCCGCCGCATCCGAAGCCCCATCAGCTGCATGGTAAAGGTTTTGCCGGCCCCGCTGGTCCCCAAAATCGCCATATTCGCGTTTTTGTAGACCTTGGAATTGAAGATATCCACAATAACCAGAGAATTGTTAATCTTGTTGGTTCCAAGCAGGATTCCGTTGTCGTCGCACAGCTCAAAAGCCGTAAACGGATAGCAGCTTGCCGCCCCGGCCGTCAGGACGTTGCGTTTGGAGCGCCCAAACAGGTGTTTTTCCAGGCTGGTGAGGGGGAGGGCTGAAAGGAACGCCTGCTCTTCCCGGAAAGGGCAGGCGCAGACGTTCAAATCCTGGGATACCAGCAACTTCCGCATTTCCCTTTCGCGCCATTCCAGATCCTCCGGCGTTTCGGCGGTGATGGTAATAAGGAGATTCATATAGTAGAAATCCTCGTTGTTGGCAAGCCCGTCTTTGAGAAAGTAGCCGCTGCGGATTGCCCCGTCCAAATCGTCAAAGTCGGTGTTCGTGTCGCTAGCCTCCTTGATTTTGGAGCGGTTGATCCGGAGCTGCTGGCCCAGCTTATGCACCATGCGTTCCTTGGGCTGTTTCGCCAGAAACAGGTCGATGTCAATGCCGTCGCCGGCATTAACCAACAGGCTCAACCACCCGGCTGCTACGCGGGACTTGTACCCGTCGGACGGGATCAGCAGGTACGAATGGTACAGCCCGTCGATGCAAAGGTATTTGGCATGGGTAAAATCAATGGTTTTTGGAGCGAAAAACTCCGTGCAGGGGATAGCGTCGGTGCTTTTCCCCTGCTCCACATACCGGGATACGACCTCCTCCACACGGGAGGACAGCGGCACGTCGGAGCTTTCCTGCCGGCACAGGATGTTATACAGCACATCTACCGTAAATTCGTCCTCATTTTCCGGCATCAGCACTTCGTTGCCGCACTGTTTCAGGTAATTGACCGCCGTGCGGGCGGCAACCTGCAGCGACGATACAGCGTCCGCTTCCTCGTCCCCGCCCCTGCGCCCGAACGCCTCATATTCGAAGGCGATGAAAAAGCGCCGGGTAGTCGCCTCACGGGAGCCGATGCGCCCTACCAGCTTCAGATAATCCTCTTGAAGCATCCGGCAGTGGGGGTCTGTCTCCCGTTCCATTTCCTGTTTCACGATTTCCGTGTGCTTATTGATATCCGCCCGTTTCGTCAGCACCTTGAACTGGATTTTGACCGGGCTGATTTTAAGATAGCTGATGAAGGAATAAATAATGCTGCGCTGCTCCCTGGCGCTGCGCAGCAGGAAGTTAATCGGCACCACCTCGATCACCTTGATATACCGGTGGTCTTTGGTATAGATAATGCCGTTTTCAATCTTATCAATGGGGAGGTAAGCGGCCGCCGGGTTCAAAAAATCCGTCCCGGCCTGCTGCCGGCGCGGCCGCGGTTTCTCCTCCCGCTGTTTTTGTTTCCGCGGTTTTTCTTCCTTTGCCTCCGGCGCCGGCTTTTCCTTTTTAGCCGACCGTTTCCGGATAACGCCCAGAATCTCGGCCATCATGGAAGGCTCCTTGTCCTCACCCTTCTTTTCTTCACGGGCCGCTTTCCTTTCCGGCTTTTCTTTTTTCACCTTCTTTGCCGGCGTTTCCTTTTCAGGGACGATTCCTACCACACGCCGGTTTTTTATCCATTTGAAGAAAGCAAAGATAAAGGACGACAGGCATTCTCCCGATACGCCGAACAGCCCCAGAAGGCCCAGGGGAAGGGCGGTCAGGCACAGAATAATGATCCGCGTCGTCAGTGGTATATCCAGCAGGAAAACCGGCAGGCCTGCCCCTACGGCAAGGATACCGGCCTCGATTGCGTTGCGCAGCTTAAAAAGCCCGCCGAACAGGGTGGAACCCTCAATAAAGTTCGGCGGAATATAGTAGGTTTCAAATTCATTGTCTTTGGGTTTGCTCATGGAATCCTCCTATCCAATAATCCAGAACGGGCCTCCGGCCGCCGCCCCCTCTCTGGCTTCGTCAAGGATAATAGACAAATCCCATTCCTGCTCGCTTCGCTCATAGCTGGCGGGGTCCGCTACCAGGATTTTGCCGTTCCGGACGCCGCGAAGGACAATAAAATGGCCGGAATTTGTAAAGTGTCCCTCGTCCATCAGCGCGACTACCAGCTTCCCGCCGCTCAACGCGTCCGAAATTTTTTGTCCGCCGTCCTTTCCGCATCCCTCCACCGGAAGTTCCCATGCCTCAGCGGCGGCAGGGATCAGGCCGTGGTAAGAGCCGTTGCCCGAAGCCCAGTAGCCGTGTTCATACGACCATCTGGCCATTTCCACCGGATCGACAATGTCTTCCGTAAGTGAGGAAACCACAATCGCCATCGCGGTAGGGCCGCAGCCATAGCCGCCGATGTCGTCCGTCCCGTAGGGCTTATCCGCATAGCGTTCGTCCAGTTGGTTGAAGTAGACAACCTCCGTGTCCCCATCGGTAAACTTGATATCACCGAGAGAACCGATTGCTTCATACCCATTCGGCAGGCGCTGGAACATCCCATCACCCAAAAACACGCTCAAATTTTGGGCGTAGTTATTTGAAAGCTCCTTTTGCTCCGCGTCCAGATGGAACACATGGTCCGCGAAATAATCCTCGCCGTTGTAAACAATGGTATATACGATCCAGTCCTCCGTCACTGTGGTCGAAGTTTCCGTTTCCTTGCCGGTACCGGAGTCCACCGTAACGGTGGTTTCCACCCGCGTCCGGGTTTCCTCTTTTGATGTGTAAGAGTACAGCTCCCCTTTGGCGCTCCGCAGGGTGGACTCCATATCGGCAAAGGTAATGGATTCAAAATCCTCGTTTTTGGAGGCGCAGAACTGGGAGACAAAGGCGTTGGCGTTATATGCCGGGGCGTTCTCATGCGGGTTGATGATTTCCCGCTGGTCGGCGGTGGACGAAGCGAAATCATCCTCAATTTCCTTTAATATGTCTTCCAGTGCTTCCGATAGGACGCCGCTCACGGAGTTTGTAATATCAGTCATGTTTTCCGTAATATAGGCGCTGTCGTTGAGCACAGGCACCGTCGGATCGTCCGGGGTAAAAGCGTCCACCAGCCCGCCGAAAATGAGGGCGGGCAGCATGAGGATAAACAAAACAGGCAACAGCATGATAAATACTGTAATCAGAATAATTTTCCCAATCAGGTGCCGGTTTCCCCAAACAAGCCCTGCCACCGCACCGTAAGGCCCGCCGGCAGCGGCGCCCTTGGCGGCCCCGGCGATTGCTTTCCCGGTCTTGACCGCACCCCGCACCGCGTTGGCGGCCTGCGCCCCTTTTTCCACAGGGCTGGAACCCTGGCTGCTTTTTTCTTCCGGCATCAGACACGGTCCTTTCGTTTCGGCGGGTCGGGCAGCTTTTTCACAATGCTCTCATGATAGGTAATATTGCCGTCCGGCACCTTGCTGGGCTTGCGCTCTACCGTATCGGCCGCGTACTGTTTGTACCAGGTCGTGCCGTCGGCGGCGGTCACCGTGGAATACTCCCCGCTGGGAGCCATATACTGGTCCGCGTGGTACATCCCTATGGCGATCCCCTCCGGATGTTCCTCAGAGGTTTCCGTCGCCGTAATCCGGCCGCCTCCGATTTCCACATTGGAAAAGCTGGGAACTCCCTCGGCGTTTTCGCCCAAAGCGGTATAGCCCAGGTAGGAAGACAGCGCGGCGGACGCTTTTTCCCCGGTCATGGAGCCGGTAGTGGAGAGATCGCCGGCTGCCACCGTGCCGATAATCCGGTTGGCGAAGCCGCCGCCTTTTTCCAGCGAGGAAGCAAACGCCTTGCCTCCAAGGCCGCCTTCCTTGCTGCCGGTGGCGTTTTTGACCGCGTTATTCTGAAAGCTGCGGCTGACGACGCCCGCAAGGCCGCCCTTTAAAGTGCCGGACCCCGGCACACCCCCGGAAGAAGCCCCGCCCCGGGAACCGCCCCCGCTGCCGCTGTGGCCGCCGAAGGATTTCACCGAAGCAACCCCGCGGGCCGCTATCATGGCTTCCGCCAGCATGGAACCTCCGGTATGCCCTACGTTAATGCCAAGGCTGCTCATAAAGCTGTCGATCTTCTGGGATACCTTTAAAAATCCGATGGCGCACAGGAACCAGATAAAGACATTCCCTGTTACGCCTTCTTTGCCTATGGAATTTACCTGCTGCTGCACCTCGGCCTCCGTCACCGCGAAGGCGGGGACTGCGGACAGGCTTGCAAATACCAGCGCCAGCGTAAGGACCAGCAGGATTTTTCGTGTTTTTCGCATCTATGTCACCTCCGGTCAAAGCGAAAGGGGATTGGATAAAAAGGTGCCGACCATGCTGGTAAACAGCCGCAGGCACCATGCGTTCATAATCAATAAGAAAATCTGGCCTCCCAGCATCCGGCACCAGCTCTTAAAAATCTGCGACGTCGTTTGGGAAGATCCCAGCGCGAACGCCACCGGGGCCGTATAGACCAGCACGCCGAGCAGGACGTATCGCTCGGCCGCTTCAAACAGAAGCTTGATATAGTTCCAGGCCATGATGAGCACCAGGATCAGCGCGATAATGGCGACCGCCCCGCTGGCGCAGACGCCGAGAATCACGGTAATCGCGGAATTGAAATCGGCAAAATCCAGCGGCGGCAGCGAGGACGAAAGCACCCACTGATACGGCGTCCCGCCGATTTTCAGGATAGTACTGACGATTTCGTCTGAAAAATATGCCAGCAGGATAAAAAGAACCGAACGGATGGACAGCTTTACCGGATCTTCCGCCTCAATCCCCGCGGCGAGGCCGTAGTTCCGGAAAAGCTGCCACACCCAGTTCAGTAAAATCAGCCCGATTGCCAGCGCGACAAAGATATCGTACATTGTCCCGGCCGCCGGAAAGTACCGGAGAAAGGTATTCATATCGCAGCCGAGCGCGCCTAAGACCGACGTGCTGATTAAATCCAGGCCGTGCATGACCTGTTCGGCGATCCACGCCACAATCCCGTCTAATATGCCCACGGCATCACGCTCCTTTCAGCCAATGCGGGATTGCGGCCCTTTATGGGGTCCCCCACTTGCCTCCGGCGAAGAACGGCGTGATGTAGCTGACAATGAACCCGAGGCCGTTTAAAATCGCCCAGGTAATGATAATCCGCTTGAGCCAGGCGCGGGCCTCATCCACTGTTTTGCCGCTTTTGGAAAAGTTCATCATCAGCAGCGCAATGGACGCTGTAACGACGGCCGCAATCGTGGAAATCAGCAGGATCTGGTTGTAGACGTCCTTCATAATCTCTTCCGCTTTTTGCCACACGGTTGTCGCCGCGAACGCCTGCTGGGAAAAGCACGCCAGCATACACACCGTCAGGAACGTCATATACAGCATTCGGCTGCAGTTGATATGCCCTCGGCGTTTCAGCGGCTCTCGAATGGGTTTTTTCTTCAAATCATCATCCTCCTATTGAAAATAAAGTAAGGCCGCCCACGGAACGAGCGGCCTGCTGGTCAGGAACCGGAAAAAGGCAATAAAAAAACACCATTCGTAAAAATGGCGTTCTCTCTGCCGTTCCCGGCTCCGGTATATAGTTTTCAACATACTTATTTTATCACAGGGGGATTTACGCCTCAATAGCAAAACCGTGCCAATTTTGTGCGTTTCTGTGCCAATTATCTGCCAGGGCCTTTTTCGCGGCCATTATCCGGGAAAAAATGCTCCAAAAGATTCAGGCTGTCACGGGAAGTATATCCCCAAAGGACTGACGAGAGCGCCTCAATCGCTTCTTTCCGCTTGCGGAAATAGGTCCGGTAGCTGATGTCCTGGATATGCGGCTGGAGCTGCCCGATGATTTCCTCCGTGTCCCTGTATTGCTGCGGGGAAAGGTACGTATAGTACAGAATCCAGTAATAGGGTTCCCCAAACTTATGCTTATTTCGGAGCAGGCTGACCGCGCTTTCCATCAGCCGGATCATCTGATAGCTGCGTTCAATGCTTCTGGCGTGTTCCTGAATGCCGGAATCCGCAAAATCCACGCCGGCAAGGTAGATAGACTCCAGAAAATCCTCAATGCTGCTGCCAAACTCGATCTGGAACTGCCGGCGCACCTGCTGTACGGACAGTTCCAGGCTCCACACCACGTCCCGGTATTTCCTCAAAAGCATCCATGTATCGTGATACACCGGGTTCTCTGTCCCTTTATTCTCTATCGCCTGTTTCATTTTTTCTCCCCCTTTGGCAGTAATCTCAGTTCAAAGCGGAACAATTCCCTGTCTTTTCCGCATAAAATAACCAGTAATGCCTTAAATCCTACTATACCATCTGAAATACAAAATACTTCTTCCTTGCAATCGCAGGATAATGGTAATAACTTATACTGAATTTTCGGACATGAAAAACACGGAAACCCTTGTACGGAAAGGACTTCCATGACTTTTTGAAGGATAAAAGCAACATACGGATTTGAAACGCCGTCTTCCTCTTCTGAACCGATACCGGGAACGGGTTCCGCCATCATTTCTTCAATTTCCGGCATAGTTAGGCCGATGTGCAGCAGCATGGCGATTTCTTCCTTATCTACCATGACGTCCGATACCTCGAACATGGTAGACAGATAGTTGTTCATGCAAATAACGCTTCCATGCGCGCCGGGAAAGGAAATGACGGAAATATAGTCCAGGCTGCTCAGTTTATTGAGATAACGTCCGGCGGTTGCTTTGGAAACGCCCCAGCGTTCAGCCAGCCCCGCGTAACCAAGCAGCGGGCTCCCCGTGCCGTTGCGCAGATAAACTACTGGTCCCGCATCCGAACCCTGCACCTGTTCGTCGTTGTATACGGTATTCACCCACAGATCCAGCAGCGCGTCCATCTCTGAACAGCGGCCATAGCTGAGAAGTTCATTGGCAGTGGAAACAGGCAGGAAGAAAAAGCCGGTATCTTTGGCGCAGGGCGCGTTGTAATCCAGTACACGGTTATGTTTCTGCCAGTCCGTAATTTTGAATTTCACCAGCCTTCCACGGCCGAGAAGGGAAAAGGTAATCAGATGGCGGTCCTGCAAATCCTGAAGGCGGGAAATCGCCTGATGCTGAAAACGGGTGCGAAACCATTCTGCCAGTTCACTGATCCGGCACAGCCATTCGCCGGGATAGATGATGTAGCTGATCCCATCTATCCGCTTGTATGATGTTCGGAAATTCGCGTAGCTGCAAAGGACGGTATAATAAAAAAGACCGGAACTGCCGCCAAGGCGAATGCTCCGGTCTTCCATAAGGGACTGCACGAACTGCCGATAAATCCGGCATCGCGGATAATCCACGATCTGTTTTATTTCTAATTGGTATTCTGACATAAGACACCTCCAAATAAAAAAAGCCCCGCATTAAAAAATGCGGGGTCGCGTAAGTTGACCTTTTCAAACAAAAGATAGGCTCCATTCTCTACGCCATAAAAATATGCATCAAAAAACCGTGTCCTACTTTATATGCAAGACACGGTTCTTGAACTAAGAGCAACCCTTTTTTGTATAGACAACTGCACATATTGGCGTAAAGCTGGCGTAAGTTGGCGTATTTTTATCCTGCACAAACCCCTAAAGCCTTGATTTTATGCAGTTTTTAGCCTCTTTACTTTTCCAGCGGCTTCATTGTCGGGAAGAGAAGGACGTCGCGGATGGAGGCGCTGTTGGTCAGCAGCATCACCAGCCGGTCCAGGCCAAAGCCCAGACCGCCCGTGGGAGGCATGCCGTACTCCAACGCGGTGAGGAAATCCTCGTCGAGCTGGGCGTTCGCGCCCTGGGCACGCTTGGCCTCTACCTGGCGCACGAAGCGCTCCCTCTGGTCGATGGGATCATTAAGCTCGGAAAAAGCGTTGCCCATCTCCCGGTTGTAAATGAAATACTCAAACCGCTCGGTAAAGGCGGGCTCGGATACCTTGCGCTTGGCCAGCGGGGAATTCTCCACCGGATAGTCATAAATAATGGTCGGCTGGATGAGCTTGTCTTCCACAAAGGCTTCAAAGAAGGCGATGAGCACATGGCCTTTGGTGGCGGCGGCGCCCTCGTCGACCTCCACGCCCTTTTCCTTGGCGCAGGCGCGGGCCGCCTCGTCCGACTCCCAGCTGTAATAGTCCACGCCGGCGTACTTTTTAACCGCCTCCACCATGGTCAGGCGTTCCCAGGGGCCGGCCATATTGATTTCGGTGCCCTGATAGTTGATGACGTCGGTTCCGCAGACCTTGCGGGTGATGGTGGTGTACATATCCTCAATGAGGTCCATCATGCCGTGATAGTCGGTGTATGCCTGGTACATCTCCACCGAGGTGAACTCCGGGTTGTGGGAGGTATCCATGCCCTCGTTGCGGAAGATACGCCCCACTTCGTAGACCCGGTCAAAGCCGCCCACGATCAACCGCTTGAGATAGAGTTCGGTCTCGATACGCAGGTACATATCCATATCCAGAGTGTTGTGGTGGGTGACGAAGGGGCGGGCCGCCGCGCCGATCTCCAGCGTGTGGAGCACGGGGGTATCCACCTCCAGATAGCCGAGATTGTCGAGATAGCTGCGGATTTCCCGCAGAATCCGGCTGCGCTTTAAGAAGGTATCCTTGACCTCGGGGTTGACGATCAGATCGAGATACCGCTGACGGTAGCGGGTATCGGTATCCCGCAGGCCGTGAAATTTTTCGGGCAGGGGCAAAAGGGATTTGGAAAGCAGGGTGATCTTCTGGGCGTGGACCGAGATTTCTCCCTTCTGGGTGCGGAAGACAAAGCCCTCCACGCCGATAATATCGCCGATGTCCCATTTTTTGAACTCGGCGTATTCCTCTTCGCCCACATCGTCCCGCCTGACGTAGACCTGCATGCGGTCGGAGCCGTCGCGCACATCCATAAAACTGGCCTTGCCCATGATCCGGCGGCTCATCATCCGTCCGGCGATGGAGACCTGGGTGTTCTCCAGCTCCTCAAACCGGGCGCGGATGTCGGCGTTTTTGGCCGTCACGTCGTACTTGGTGACGGCATAGGGGTCTTTGCCCGCAGCCTGCAAAGCGGCGAGCTTGTCCCGCCGGATCTGAAGCAGCTCGCTCAAATCCTGCTGGGGCTCTTCCTGCGGCTCAATCTGCGGCGCCTTCTTTTCACTCATACCAAAACAACTCCCGATCTTATTTTAAAACGCTCCTGATCCTTTGCGGGGAACTTCCCCATTTTGGGCTTGCGGCTCGGGTAATTTCTTTCCCCTGCGCCGGATATGCAAAAAAACGGGCAGAGGGATTCCATCTCGCCCCTGCCCGCTTTTACCGTTACTTTGAAATTTCCAGTATTTCGTAGGCCATCGGACCAGCGGGGGTTTCCACTTCCACGCGTTCGCCGACTTTATGCCCCAAAAGGCCCTTGCCCACAGGGGACTCATCCGAAATGCGTCCGTCCGCGGGGTCGGCCTCGTTGGAACCGACGATCTGATATTCACAGACTTCATCAAACTCAACGTCGCGCACCCTGACCTTGGAACCCACATGGATGTGCTCGGTGGTCAGGTCGTCCTCGTCGATCACCTTGACGTTTTTGAGCATGTTCTCGATGGTGGATATGCGGGATTCAATCATAGCCTGATCGTTTTTGGCCTCGTCATATTCGCTGTTTTCCGAAAGATCGCCGAAGGAGAGAGCCACTTTTATTTTTTCCGCAATTTCCTTGCGTTTGACTGTCTTCAGTTCCTCGAGTTCGGCCTCCAGCTTTTTGAGGCCCTCGTCGGTAAGCAGTACCTGCTTCATCATTGCGATTCTACCACCTTTTCAGCCGATAATTCTGGACAATAATAGTATTATAGTAAACGCGGGGTGCGATGTCAAGCATGATGTTTCGCCAAATCCCAAACCTGCCGCGCCGCCTCCTCCAGAGGACATTTTCCCGCCGGGCCGGCGCACTGCGGCGCTCCATACCGTAAGCACATTCTTCCACCCCCGCCTATTTATATGCAAGGAAAAGTCCGCCTATTGCGGAATCAAGGGAAGATTTTTCCGGAACCCTTTTCTGAAAAAGCGCGGGAAAGGGGCGCATTGGCCTTTAAGAAGAGGCCGCTTGTCAAACCGGGTGATCTGTGTTACCTTTAAAGCAACTGAAAGAAGGAGGGATGTCTCTGTGCGGAGTGTTCTCATCACCGGCGCTTCCTCGGGGATCGGCTACGCGGCCGCCGAAGGGTTCCTGCAAAAGGGTTACCGGGTTTATTGCGGCGCGCGCCGGACCGAGCGCATGGCAAAGCTCGGCGAAGCCGGCGCAACCGTCATCCGTCTTGACGTCACCGACGAAGCTTCCGTCCGGCAGGCGGCCGAACAAATCGAGCGGGAATGCGGCGGGCTGGATGTCCTGATCAACAACGCCGGTCTGGGCATCTTCGGCGCGCTGGAGGACGTCACAATAAACGACATGCGCCGCCAGTTTGAGGTCAACGTCTTTGGCCTTGCGCAGGTCACAAAGTTGTTTTTGCCGTTGATCAAAAAACGGCGGGGCCGGGTGATCAACCTTTCCTCGGCGGGCGGGCGGATGTATACCCCGCTCGGCGGACTGTACCACGGATCAAAATACGCGGTGGAGGGCTTTTCCAACTGCCTGCGCTATGAGCTCAGGCAATTCGGCGTGCGGGTGGTGCTCATTGAGCCGGGCGCGGTGGACAGCCCCTGGTTCGACGTCATGCAGAAAGAGCTGCGGAAAAACTACGACGGTTCCCACTATCAGAAGCAAATCGACGCCTACTGCAAATTCGTCGGCCTGGGGCGAAGGTTTTTTTCCAAGCCGGAGCGCATCGCCAAAACCGTTGTCCGCGCGGCGGAAACCAAACGGCCGAGGGCGCGGTACGCCGTCGGCTTTATGGCCCGGCCTGGAATGCTCTTTTGCCGGCTGCTTCCTGCCAAGCTGTACGACGGCGCGCTGCGATTGCTTTTTCAGTAACTGCGGACTTCCATTCGGCTGCCCGATCAAAATCCCGATTCCGCATCGATCACGGTACGGAACTCGCGCAAAGAAAAACCAAAAAAGGGGCTGATGCGGTCGCCGCAGGGACGGAGGATTTTCCCTTCCCTGCGGGGCGGCGTTTGCATCAGCCCCGGTTGTATCCATACTGTTGGCGGACGGACGGTTTTCCTTACGCCGGGCCGGCCGCGCGCCTGAAATACGCCGTGTCGCTATTGCGCAGCTTCTTCGCTCTGCGCCGACTCGGCGGACGCTTCCGGTTCGGAAACCGGGGGCGCGGTGTCTACACCCGCCTCACTGAGCACGTTCAGCGCCGTCTGCATCTGGGGATCGTTGGCGTCGGACAGCAGCTTGCGGTTGAGCTGAGCGCGCTGGCCCTCCGTGAGCACCACGGGATGGTCGGGCTCGATGCCGACGCCGTCAAATTCCGCGCCCTCGGGCGTGATATAGCTGGCCACCGAAAAAATGATGGCCGAACCGTCCGAGAGGGCGAGCACCTTGTTCTTGGCGCCGCTCCCGGCCGTCGTCTCGCCAACGAGACCGATTTTCTTATATTGGCGGATGGCGGCCGCGAAGAGCTCCGCCGGGCCATAGGTCTTGTCATTGACCAGCGCCGTCATTGGGAGGCCGACCTCTTTTGCGTCCGAGGTGAACTCAACGGTGACGTTGCCCTGCTTGTCCTTGACGCTGACCAGATTGCCCGCGGGGAGCAGATCGTCGAGAATATCGGCGGCAACCTCCATGCTGCCGCCGGAATTGTTGCGCAGATCAAAGATCAGAGCGGCCGCGCCGTTTGCCTGCAGGGACTGGAGCGCCGCGTCAAATTGTTCCTTGGTCTGAGAGGTAAACTCCGAGATGGCGATGCAGCCGATCTTTTCGTTGATCAGACGGTAACTGACGGTGTTTTCGCTGTATTCCGAGCGAACGATGGAAACGGTGAGCGTCTCGGTCGTCGCTTCGGCCGGCTCCTGCGCTTCTCCATCCTCCTCCGTCTCCGGAACGTCCGCGGATGTGACGCGCAGCAGACGGATTTCCACCGTTGAACCAACGCTGCCATCCAAACGGTTGAGCGCGTCGCTGTAGCCGATGCGGCGGACGTCCTTTCCGTCCACACTGAGAATGACGTCTCCCTTTTGCAGGCCGTTCTGCTCGGCGGGCGTGCCGGGCAGAACGGTGACAATCTCCATGTTTCCGTCTTCATCCTCGATGGTTTCCACACCGATACCGACAAACTTTTCCGACACCCCGGCCAGATACTCCTTGTATTTCTCCGCGGTGAGATATTGCCCCTGGGCATCTCCGAGCCCGGCCATATAGCCTGCGCTCAAACCGTCCTTGAGCTTGGTTTCGTCGATCTCTCCCAGAAAATCCTGGCGGACGGTTTGGTCGATCTCAGCGATCTTATCGTACATTCTCTGACGTTCGTTGAACTCGGGGATCACCTCATTGAACCGTTTGAGGGAGAACATATAGGTCAACGAAACGGCAATTGCGGCGGTGATGGCCATCAGTGCGATCACCACGCCCAGAGAAATTTTCTTACCCATTGTACATTCCACCGTTTCTCCACGCAATTTTGAGGGGGCGTTGGGCAAAGATAGTGTGCCCCGGAAAAGGGCGCTTACAACGCCCGCGCCTTTTCTAAAGAATCTTTCGGCAGCAAAGGATGCCGCGCAGACGTATCCTGCGGTTTAAGCGAACCCGCTTTCCGGCCCGCTACAGAGAAGTAGGATGCTCCCTATTCACGGTGTGACAGGAAGCACCCCAATTCAAGCTGCTAAATCCATTTTTTCCGGTAACTCTGCAGCGCTGCGCCGCTTCCGGAAGCATCTTCTCTCAATTGAACTCGCTCATCGGGTTGTACTTGACGCCGTTTTTGCGCGTCTCAAAATGCAGATGCGGTCCGGTGGAGTTGCCGGTGCTGCCTACGTAAGCGATGGTCTGGCCTTTTTCCACCGTCTGACCGACCGATACCGCCAGACTGCTGCAATGGGCGTACAGGGTTCCGTAGCCGCCGCCGTGGTCGATCATCAAATAAATGCCGTAGCCGTAGCCCCAGCCGCTTGTATTGACGTAGACCACCTTGCCGTCGTTGGCGGCGACGATGGGTTTTCCGTAGATGCCCGAGCCGGCGATGTCGACGGCCAGATGGCCGCTGTGATACCCCTGGGACAACCAAGTATACCCCGGCACCGGCCAGGTGAAGCGCTCCCCGTTGTAGACGGGAGAGTCGGGCTTATTCTGCTCCTGCTGCTGGGCGTAATAATCCTTCCACCACTGGTCGATCTCGGCGTCGATCTTTTTCTTTTCGGCGTCGGCCTGACGCTTGGCCTCTGCGGCCTCGGACTCCTCCTGCTGCAGCTCGGCAAGAACCGATTCGCTCTCCTCCACAAGGGACGCGAGCTCGGTCTGCTTGGCGTCGAGGCTCTTTTTCTCTTCGGCCATGGCGGCGAGGTTTTCCTCAATGGTCGACTTCTCGTCCTCAATGTTTGCCTTGTTCTCCTTGAGTGTCTGAATGAGGGCGGTGTCGTGCTCGGTGATGCTGCGGATCAGCTCGGCCTTGTTCATGAAGTCGTTAAAATCCTCCGCGCCCAGGATGAGGTCGAGCGAGGAGGACTCGCCCGCCATATAGATGGCGCGCAGACGTTTCTTAAGGCGCTCAAAGTCCTCGTCGATTGTTTTTTCCGTCGCGGCAATTTCGCCCGATTTCTGTTCAATCTGTTCCTGCAGGGCGGCGATTTTCTGGTTGCTCAGATCAATCTGGCTCTGCACGGTTTGAATCTGGCTGTTAAGCGCATTGACGTATTCCTGCTGCTTGGATTTGTCGTTCCGGACGCTCTGCAGGGTCTGGTTGAGCTGTTGCTGCTTTTTTTCAAGCTCCGCCTGCTGCTGCTGCAGGTCGGAAAGGTTCGAGGCTGCCTGGGCGGTCGGGGGCACATTGGGCAGCGCAATCAGGCAGACCGCCAGCGCCAGCGCGGTAAGCGCGCGAAGTCCCTTTTTACCAGCCAATGATATCTCCTCCCTCTTTCTTCAGGTATCTGCTGATGGATATCACGCCGCCGATGGCGCCGAAGAGGATACCTGCAAGAAGGAATCCCAGGAAAACCTGCGGCAGCATGCTGTTAAACGGTATGTGTGCGAAGGGGACGAGCTGCTGAATGGCGCTGATGGTGTTTTCATACAGCAGATCCAGCAGGAGGGTCGAACCAATCGCCGAGATGACGCCGATGATGATGCCCTCGACGATGAAGGGGACCCGGATAAACCAGTCGGTTGCGCCGACCGATTTCATAATGCTGATTTCCAGGCGGCGGGAATACATGGTCACCCGAATGGTGTTGGAGATTATGAACAGGGACACGATGCTCAGGATGAGTACCACCCAGAAGCCGACCGTGCTGATAAGCTGGTTGATGTTGGTGAGCCTTTCGGCCGCATCACTGCGGGAAGCCACCTGCTCCACGCCGTCGAGCTTTTCAATTTGAGCGATGGTCTGGTCGTACTTGGCGATGTCCGCCACGGTGATGCGGTAGGCGTGCGGAAGCGGGTTCTCCTCGCCCTGAAAATCCTCAAGAAGATAGCCGTCATCTCCCATGGCCTCCATTGCTTCCTGTAGCGCAGTCTCTTTGGAGACGAATTCATAGCTTTCTATGTTGGAAATCTTGCCGATTTCCTCGCCGATTTGGACCGCCTCCAACGTGGCGACGTCGTCCTTGAGATAGACGGTGGTTTCGCTCGCGCCCTGAAGGGAATCCATGGCGTTCGCCACATTGAGGGAAAAAAGAAGGGCGCTGCCCGTCAGAAGCAGGCAGGAAATGAGCACGCCGACGGATGCAAAGGACATCATGCGGTTGCTCCACAGGTTGCGGAAGCCCTCCTTCACAAGGTACCTGATGCTGCTAAATCCCATGCTGCACCTCCACCTGTCCGCTGTCCCGCAGGATGCTGCCGTCCTTGATCTCAATCACACGGCGGTGGAAACGGCGGACCAGAGAATGCTCATGGGTCACCATCAGAACGGTGGTGCCGCAGCGGTTGATTTCACTGAGCAAATCAACAATCTCAAAGGATAATGCCGGATCAACATTTCCGGTAGGCTCGTCTGCGATGATCATGCTCGGATTATTGACAAGCGCGCGCGCCAGTCCCACACGCTGCTGCTCTCCGCCGGAAAGCTCGCTCGGGTAGGATTTCGCCTTGGCCTGAAGCCCCACAAGGCTCAGGATATAGGGGACGCGCTTGCGTACATCGCGCGAAGACGCACCGATGACGTGCATCGCGAACGCAACATTGTCATATACGGTCATCTTGTCGATCAAGCGGAAATCCTGGAAGACAATGCCCATGGTCCTTCTCAGGTACGGAACGTCCCTGTGACGCACCGTGGAAAGCTTCCTTCCGTTGACGATGATTTCCCCGGAATTCGGGACCTCTTCGCGCATGATGAGCTTTAAAAAAGTGCTCTTGCCCGCGCCTGAGGCCCCAACAATAAACACAAATTCGCCTTTTGAAATATTCAAACTGACATCCTTGAGAGCCTTCGTGCCGTTGTCGTATGTTTTGGATACGTTTCGGAATTCAATCATTGCACATTGCCTCTCCAATAAAGAGATAAACCTTTTGAGAACCGCCCATATTCAGCCTGAGGAGGGCCGGTTACCCTACCCTCCTCAGACGAAAGAACAGCTCATGGAGGTGAAGCGGCCTTTGCAGGCCCTTCTCCCGAAGCGGCCGCTGTATGCGTCAGGATGAACGCTGCAGCGCGCGCTTAATATTTTACCGGATTTGCAGACAGGTACTTTTTGACCATTAACGCCACCTTGAAGATGATGGCGTCCTCAAATTCGCGCAAATCCAGCCCGGTGAGCTTTTTGATTTTTTCCAGCCGGTAAACCAGCGTATTTCTGTGAACAAAAAGCTTGCGGGAAGTCTCGGACACATTCAAATTGTTCTCAAAGAAGCGCTGAATGGTGAACAGAGTCTCCTGATCCAGCGATTCAATGGAACCGCGCTTAAACACCTCCTTTAAGAACATATCGCACAGAGTGGTGGGAAGCTGATAGATCAGGCGGGCGATGCCGAGGTTGTCGTAACTGACGATGGTCCGCTCGGTGTCAAACACCTTGCCGACCTCGAGGGCCACCTGCGCCTCTTTGAAGGAGCTCGCGAGATCCTTGATGCCGCTGACGATGGTGCCGATGCCGACCACGCAATGGGTATAAAACTCACTGGAGAGGGTATCGACAATCGAACCGGCCAGCTTCTCCAAATCCTTCGATTCGATACCGCTGCGGATTTCTTTGACGAGGGCAATGTCGGTTTCGTTGATGTTGATGACGAAATCCTTGTTCTTGTCCGGGAAAAGGTTCTGCACGATATCGTAAGCGGAAATATCCGTTTTTGACGTGATCTTGATGAGCATGCACACGCGGCTGACATCCGAATTAAAGCGCAGCTCGCGGGCCTTGAGGTAAATATCGCCGGGCAGGATGTTATCCAGAATGACGTTCTTGATAAAGTTGCCGCGGTCGTATTTTTCATCGTAATATTGCTTGATGCTGCTGAGCGACACGGCGAGCAGCATGGCGTACTTCTGAGCGACCTCGTCGTTTCCGGCCACGAAGACGGCGTACTCCGGACGGGGACGGCTACCGAAGGACTTGTAGGTATAGCCGTTGATGACAAAGCAGTTGGCCGAAGCCATGGCATCGGCGGTGAGGCTTTCGTTAACCTCTCCGATTCTGCCGAGCTCGCTGCAGGCGATGATGACCGAGGTTTCGTCGATGACGCCGATGGTGCGGTCAATGGCGTCGCGCATTTGATGAATGACTCCCTGAAATAGTCTATTGGACATGAAACTCCCTCACTTTTTTTAATATCTTGCCGCTGTCCGGCTTGTTTTGCACTGCCTGAAACTTCCGTTTCAAAGAAATGGGCCGCCATGCCCGGAACGCTATACCAAATCGAATTGTACCGGATGCCGCCGCGCGCACGATACAAGTTCGTAGACAGTTCTATTTTACATAAAGATTACAAAGATTGCAACCTTGTAACAAATAAATCTAAATGTTTCCAAGTGGTCAGAGGCCGATTTTACAAATTGTTTACATTTCCTACAGATTCCGGAGGAACCGGAATGGATATTTCTTCCTTTTCAACAGAACGCCCCATTGCACCACACATACCGATCCGTGGGAATCTTTCCTCCCCTCTTTGGTTTTTTTCAATCTATTTTTTCTGCCGATGCATATAAAAACAGGGCCGCAAATCTGCGGCCCTGCCAATCTTGTCGACTACAATTAGTTGATGATGGTCTTCTCGGTCTCCTTGTCAAAGACATGGAGCTTGCGGAGATCAAAGGCGATCTTGACGGTGTCTCCCGACTTCGCGGTGGAAGTGGGTTCAACGCGGGCAGTGATCGCATTGTCGGCCAAGTTGAGGTACAGATAGGTCTCCGCGCCCATGAGCTCGGTGACTTCAACCTTCGCGTCGACAATACCCTCGGAAACCTTGGCGATGAACTCGGGTTCGTCGTGCACGTCCTCAGGACGAATGCCGAAGACAACTTCCTTGTCGGCATAAGCGTCGAGCGCGTTGTCCTTGTTCTTGTCCGCGGGAATCCTGACCTCGTATCCGCCGAACTGGAGATAGAAATCGGAACCCTTCTTGGCCAGGGTAGCGTCGACAAAGTTCATTTGGGGCGAACCCATGAAGCCGGCGACGAACTGGTTGCAGGGGTACTCATACAGGTTTTGAGGCGTATCGACCTGCTGAATGAAGCCGTCCTTCATGACGACGATGCGGTCGCCCATGGTCATGGCTTCAGTCTGGTCGTGGGTAACATAGATGAAGGTGGTGCCCAGTCTCTTATGCAGCTTGGCGATCTCGGTTCTCATCTGAGCGCGCAGCTTGGCGTCCAGGTTGGAAAGCGGTTCGTCGAGCAGGAAGACCTTCGGGTCACGGACGATGGCGCGGCCCAAGGCGACACGCTGTCTCTGACCGCCGGAGAGAGCCTTCGGCTTACGGTCGAGCAGGTGAGAGATGTCCAGAATTCTGGCAGCCTCTTCCACGCGGCGCTTGATTTCATCCTTCGGGGTCTTGCGCAGCTTAAGGCCAAAGGCCATGTTATCATACACGGTCATGTGCGGATAGAGAGCGTAGTTCTGGAACACCATGGCGATGTCGCGATCCTTAGGAGCAACGTCGTTGGCAAGGACGTCTCCTATGTAGAGCTCTCCCTGGCTGATTTCTTCCAGACCGGCGATCATACGAAGGGTGGTGGACTTACCGCAGCCGGAGGGTCCGACCAGGATGATAAACTCCTTGTCTTCGATTTCCAGGTTGAAATCGGTGACGGCCGTCACATTGCCCGGATACACCTTGTATACGCCTCTTAGTGATACATTAGCCATAATAAACCTCCTGAAAATGATGCTGTCGCACTGTTACTGGCTCAATTTGCACTGTACTAAATATAACAGATTCGCCCCCCGAAAAACAGCCGTTTTTTGCCTAAAGATTATTTCGAGACTTTATTCAAATCTTATAAAACACAAATCTCCAAACTCTTTTTCGGTACATTTGCTATTCAAATATCCAAAAACGCTCTTCCGGCGCGATTTCCCGGCATTCCCCGGGATTTAAGGCGGGGTCCAAAGGAAGATTTCCGATGCGTATCCGCTTCAAATGAAGGACGTTTTTACCCCGGATTTGAAACATTTTCTTGACCTGGTGAAACTTCCCTTCGCAGATGCGGACCTCGGTTAAGGGACACTCCCCCTGTTCCAGCACGCGCAGTCCGGCGGGCAGGCAGATTTCCCCGTCCGGCAGGCGCAGACCCGCTTCAAAGGCGGCGGCGTCCTCTTCCGTAACAGGGGCGTCGACCCTCGCCTCATAGAGCTTGTACACCCCGCTTTTGGGGGAAAGCATGCGGTGGGCGAAGGCGCCGTCGTCGGTGAGGATCAGCAGCCCCTCGGTGTCCTTGTCGAGCCGTCCGGCGGGAAACAGGCCCTTCCGCCGCCACTTTGCCGGCACGAGGTCGACCACGGTGGGCGCGGCGCTGTCCCGGCTGGCGGAAAGCACGCCGGCAGGCTTGTTCATCATCAGGTAGAGGTACTCCTGATAGACCACAGGCGCATCTCCCAGGCGGATTTCGTCGGTCTGCGGATCAATTTTACAATCCTTCCGCCGCACCATCCGACCGTTCACGGAGACCTCCCCCGCGCGGATGCGTTCGCACGCCTCCTTGCGGCTGATGAGCCCTTGGGAGGAAAGAAATTTGTCCAGACGCTGCATCTTCTTTTTCCTTTCGCTTTAGCATTCCACGCGTCGGCGGCGCGTATGCACGCGCCGCCCGCTTTTTTGGCGCGGTTCGGCCCGCGCCCGTCCGGCGGACGGCGGCCTTCCGGCGTCCTCTGGAGCGAACGCGCCGGAGGACCGCCGAAAGCCGGAGCCTTCAAAGCACATTCAGTATAGCACAGCCCCCTTTCCTGCGCAAGATCGCATCCTGTCGGCAGCCCTCCGCAGGCCGCGCTCCTTCTTCCGCCGGTTCAGTCGGTCGGAGCCTCTGGCATCTCCGGGTCGGGCGCGAGGGTTTCGCGCTCGGTGCTGCGCATGGGCTCGTCGTCCTCAGAGGAGACGGCAGAGGACGTCTCCGGTTCGGTTCCCGTCGGCGCGTCGGACGAAGCGGTCGGTGCGGATTCCTCCGGCAGGGCGCTTGCGTCGGGCTGGGAGGAGTTGATTCCTTCGGACGCCGTGGATTCCGGGCCGCCCGCTTCGGGCGCGTGGAAGCCGTGCATGAAACCGCCCAGCTCGGTGGAGCTGATGTCCCCGCCGATGACCCTGCCGTCCAGAATCAGCAGGTTGGCCCGCACGCCTTCGGTCTGTCCCGGATAGTTGGTGATCTCATAGGTCCACCGCTTGCAGCGCTCGCCGCAGTATTTGCTCAGATCCAGTCCCTGTTCCTTTTGAATGTCGTTGTACTTTTCATAGACCTCGTTGAAGGTTTCCGGTATGATGACCTCACAAATCTCCACAGGTTCCCCGCTTGCTTGCCAGCCAAACTGGGAGAGAAAGTCGAGCCGGGCGGTATTATCCTGCGCGGACAGGCTGTATTTCCCCAAGGCGGATACAGCATAGTTCTCATCGCCCCCTCGCCCAAACAGCAGAAAGCACAGCAGCACCATCAGGATGATGACTACGCCCCACACAATCAGCTTTTTTTTGGATGCCTTCATAGATACCACAAACAAACCCATTCGCCCCCTGTCCTTAGTGCCGGTAGGCCGCCGGCGGAGGGCGGTCCCGGGTTCTTTCGGCCGGCCGGGTCCGCCCTCCTGTCAGGGGAAAGCCCGCCGCAAAGATTTACTTATATATATGCGGGAGGGACGGGTGGAAATGATTCAAAAGAAGGCGGCAAGCCCCTTTTCCAGGGATGATTTTTTCAATTCAGGGGTCAACGGTTGTTCAGAGCGATAAACAGGTCGAGATAGCCGGCAAAAGCCACCCACAAGGCATAGGGGACCAAGAGCCAGGCGGCCGCGCGGCTGATTTTGGAAAAGACCCAGATACACAGCAGGATAAAAACGAGCAGCACGGCAAGCACCGCGACCGAAAGCCAGTACTGCTGCAGGCGAAAGAAGACGATAGACCACGTAAAATTGAGAATCAGCTGCACGCCGTAAAGGAAGAGGGCGCGGTATTTCTCCTGAGGCGCGGCGTCGCTGACATAAATCAGATAGGAAGCAACGCCCATCAGCAGAAAAAGGATGGTCCACACCACCGGAAAGAGCCAGCCCGGTGGAGAGAGCGGCGGCTTGACAAGGTCCTGATAGACCTGCATGGAGCCCATGGTCAGCAGGGCGCTTAAGCCCCCGACCAGTACGGTGGGAATCAGCAGACAGATCAGAAGCGGTTTCCAACGGATTTGAATCATGATGCGCATCCTCCTTGTGGATATGGAATCTCCCCGCCTTTTGGACGCGGCGGAATGGGGTTCCAGATATTCTCTTATCTATTATAATGCAGCGCGGCGGGCGGAAATGCCCGGCGGCGGGCGGTTGTGCATATTGTTCGGAAAACAGACGGCGTTATGCGAAAGGTACGGAAATTGGCGATTTTCTCCGTTCAATTGGTTACTAAATTAACATTGGTTGAAATCGGTACGGTAAAATGATAGAATGTAAACCGTTACAGCGGGAACCTCGTCCCTGCGTCTGTGCGTGCACAAAAAAGCAAATGTCTCCGGGAGGAATGGAATTGAACAACGCCGCCGCAAGACCGTCTTATAAAATACACGCCCTTCTGGGAATCGCGCTGCTGCTTGTGGCCGGGACGGTCCTCTGGCTTTATTTCGGGCAGGGAACCAGCCAGACCCCCTACGAGAGCACCGATCTGTTGATGGGCACCTATGTGCAGCAGACGGTATACGGCAAAAACAGCGAACAGGCGGCGGAGGACGCCGCTGCCCGCATCAGCGAACTGGAAAGCCTGATCTCCTGGCGGGTGGAGGATTCCGACATATACAATATCAACCGCCTGGCCGGCGTGGAATACACCGACATCGACGAGAGGACCTTCTCCCTTCTGGAACGCTGCCTCGATGTGGCCAAGCAGAGCGGCGGCGCTTACGACCCGACCATCTACCCCCTCACCGCCCTGTGGGACATCGGCGGAGAGGATCAGAAGGTTCCCACCGCGGAGGAAATCGGGGAATTTCTCCCCTATGTCGATTACCGCGGACTGCGCCTGAAGGAAGAAAACCGCTCCGCCTCCCTCAAATACAAGAAAACCGCCCTCGACCTCGGCGGCGCCGGCAAGGGAGCGGCCTGCGACGAGGCGGTCGCCGCCTATCAAGCGGCCGGCGCGGACGCCGCCATCGTCTCCGTGGGCGGAAGCGTCGGCGTGTACGGAACCAAAGAGGATGGTTCCGACTGGAAAATCGCCATCCGCGACCCGTTTTCCGAGGAAGAAAGCATCTCCTCCATCGGCACACTGCACATCGAAAGCGGTTTTATCTCCACCTCGGGCACCTATGAAAAAAGGTTTACCGAGGACGGCAGGACTTATCACCATATTCTCGACCCCACGACCGGCTATCCGGCCGAAAGCGACCTCGTGTCCGCCACCGTATGGCACGAAAACGGCGCGATGACCGACCTGCTCTCCACCGCCTGCATCGTGCTCGGCCGTGAGGAAAGCCTCCCCCTGCTCGCCCACTACGGCGCGCAGGCCGTTTTGGTCGGGGCCGACGGTTCCCTCTACTGCACCGAAGGAATCAGAGATCGGGTCGTCCTCAACGACGCCGAACGCGGCCTGGAGGTTTTGACGGCCGATGGAGCGCAGTAACGGGCGCGCCCGGCTTCCCCTCTGGGGCAGACGGGACGTATGGATTGTTCTGACCGCGCTGTTATCGGCGCTTCTTTTGTGGCTGTGGTTTTCCCGCTCCGGCGAGGGAACCACGGCGGTCGTCTCCCGGGAGGGCCGGGAGCTCTACCGGATTGATCTGCTGGCCGTGACCGAACCCTACCGGATCGAACTCGATGGCGACTATTGCGCGACGCTTCTCGTCGAACACGGCGCCATCCGTTTTGAGCAGGCCGATTGCCCCGATCGGCTCTGCGTCCGCGCAGGCAGGTTAATGCGCGCCGGAGAGGCGGCCGTCTGCCTGCCCGCCGGAATCACGGTGCAAATTGAGGGAGGCGGCAGGGACACCGACGCCTTCACCGGATGATTTTCCCGGGCAGCCGGCAGGGCGCACGCTCCGCTTACATAACATGCGGCGGCTTCTCTCCCGAAGCCGTGCTGAGGACTGTATCTATGAAGGAACATTCCCCCTTTGGGGAGACGGGCATGCGCCCGCAGACCCAAAAACTCGCCCTGTGCGCCCTGCTGTGCGCGCTGGCGGTGGTCCTTTCCGGACTGGAAGCGCTGATTCCGCCCCTGCCCATGCTCCCGCCGGGCGCCAAGCTGGGGCTTTCCAATATTGTCACCATGTTCGCAGCCGGAAGCGTGGGCATTCTTCCCGCCCTTTTCATCGCCCTGTTCAAGGCCCTGTTCGCCGGACTGACGCGCGGACTGGTCGCCGGCGCGATGAGCCTGGCCGGCGGCCTGTGCAGTACAATGGCGATGGCCCTCCTGTTCCGCCGGGCGGCAAAGCAGGTGGGACTCATCGGCGTGGGCGTCGCCGGGGCGCTGACCCACAATCTGGCCCAGTTGGGCGTGGCCTTTCTCCTGGCGGGAGGCGCGGTCGCCTTTTACCTGCCGTGGTTGCTGCTGTTCGCGCTGCTGACCGGCACGCTGACCGGTCTTCTGCTGCGTTCCATTCTTCCGCTGTTGGAGAGGATTCCCTTTATTTAAGACAGAAAACGTTATCATAATCTTTTTGGTCCTTGCGAATGATTGCCCCCGTACCTGGCCAATTGCGCTTTTCAAAAAGCGCCGCCGTTATTTTGCCGTCTTTTTGTCCGGCGACCCGCCGTCTTGGCCGGTCCCGGCGATCAACATAGGACGGGCGGAAAAGCCAAAGCCGGGCCGGCGCCGCGCCCTTCGCTGCCGAGGAAGCCAAAACCTCCTGGCAGGAAGCGGGACGCGCATCCGCGCCTGACGGAACACTTTTGACCGCCCGATTCAGGAGGAAGGGAAGGAAACTATGGGAAAAACTGAGGAACTTCGGTTCCCCACCCGGCCTTACCACACGCACGGAGGAGCGCATGTGCCGCACCGAAAGAATACTGCTCAGTTGGAATCGGTCGTCATGCCCTGTCCCGATCAGGTGATTCTGGCCATGCAACAGCATTTGGGAGCGCCCTGCATTCCCACCGTCAAGGTTGGGGACAAGGTCAGCGTCGGCGATGTGGTGGGAGACAGCGACAAATACGTGTGCGCCCCCATCCATGCGAGCATTTCGGGAACCGTGTCCAAAATCGTGGAGCTGCTTCTGCCCACGGGGCAGAAAACGCAAGGTGTTGTCATCGATTCGGACGGAGAGATGCGCATGAGCGAACGCATTGCCCCGCCCAAGGTGGAGAGTCTCTCCGACCTGCTCGCAGCAGTGCGGGCCTCGGGCCTGGTCGGCCTTGGCGGCGCGGGCTTTCCAGCTCATGTCAAGCTCAACATTCCGCCCGATAAGAAGGTGGACACCCTTCTGGTCAATGTTGCCGAGTGCGAACCCTATATCACTGCCGACCACAGGGAAGCGCTCGAAAATTCCTGGGCGGTATTCTCCGGCGTTTATGCGCTCAAGGACCTTCTGGGGCTCAAGCGGGTGCTCATCGCCGTGGAGAAAAACAAGCCGGACGTCATTGAAATCCTGCGTAAAATTGCTGACAACAACCAGGCCGACCCGCAAAACGAGGTGCGCATTCTGCCGCTGGAATCCAACTATCCGCAGGGTGCGGAAAAGGTGTTGGTGCAGGCCTGTACCGGCCGGCGCATCCCCAAGGGAAAGCTGCCCTCCGACGTCGGCTGCCTTGTGATGAATGTCACTTCGGTCGCCTTTCTGGCCAACTATCTAAAAACAGGCGTCCCGCTGATCTCCAAACGGCTGACGGTGGACGGCTCGGCCATCGCTTGCCCCCAGAACGTCATCGTGCCCATCGGCACGCCGATGGAAAAGGTGATTGAATTCTGCGGCGGCTACCGTGTGCCTCCCAAAAAGCTCCTGATGGGTGGTCCCATGATGGGCATGGCCCTCACGGACGACTCTCTGCCTGTGCTCAAGCAGAACAACGCCCTCCTCGCCTTTGACGAGCTCGAAGCCCGACTTATGGAGCCCTCCGCCTGCATCCGCTGCGGGCGGTGCGTACAGAGTTGCCCAATGCACCTCATGCCTACCCTCATTGAGCGGCAGGTGCAGCTGAAAAATGCCGAGGGACTTGAAGCCCTGAGCGTGGCCACCTGTATGGAATGCGGCTCGTGCGCCTACAACTGCCCTGCCGGCCGTCAGCTTGTGCAGTCCATGCGGCTGGGCAAGGCCATCTTAAAAAACGCAGGAGGTAGGAAGGCATGACAAACGAAAAACTCCTGGTTTCCCCCTCTCCGCATCTGCGGTGCGGGGACACCACCCAAAAACTGATGCTCGATGTCATCATCGCCCTGATTCCCGCGGCGATCGCCTCGGTTATCCTCTTCGGCTGGCGGGCACTGCTCGTTCTCGCCGTGACGGTGCTCTCCTGCGTTCTCTCCGAGTACGTCTGCCGCAAAGTGATGAAGCGGGACAACACAATCGGCGATCTGAGCGCCGTGGTGACGGGCATCCTGCTCGCCTTTAACCTGCCTGTCAGCATCAATCTTTTCATGGCCGCCTTCGGCAGCATTGTGGCCATCGTCGTTGTCAAGCAGATGTTCGGCGGCATCGGCCAGAACTTTGTCAATCCCGCATTGACAGCCCGCATCGTGCTGATGACCTCCTTTCCGACCGCCATGAACACCTGGACCGCTCCCTTCGCCTACACCGGAGCTTCGGCCGACGCTGTGACCACCGCGACCCCTCTCGCCGTTCTCCAAGGCACCGCCGAAGGTACGCTGCCGAGCTATCTTGACCTCTTCCTGGGCTTGCGCGGCGGCTGTCTGGGCGAAGTGTGCGCAGCTGCCCTGCTTTTGGGCGGCCTCTATCTCGTGGCCCGCCGGGTCATCAGTCCGGTCATTCCGCTATGCTATCTGGGCACAGTGGCCGTCTTCGCCCTGATTCTGGGGCAGGACCCGCTCGTGCATCTGCTTACGGGCGGTCTGCTGCTCGGCGCTATTTTCATGGCGACCGACTACACCACCTCCCCGCTGACCTTCAAGGGGCGCATCGTCTTCGGCATCGGCTGCGGCATTCTGACCGTGCTCATCCGTCAGTTCGGCGCGCTGCCCGAGGGCGTCTCTTTCTCGATTATCATCATGAACATCCTCGTGCCGCATATTGAGCGGCTGACAAGACCCAGACCGTTCGGAGAGGAGGGCGCCCGGCGTGAAAAGGCTCACTCTTAAAGGGGTGCTCATCCCCACGGTCTGTCTCTTTGTCATCTGTCTGGTGGTGACGGCGCTGCTCGCCGGCACCAACCTGCTGACCAAGGATGCCATTGCTCAGCAGACCCTCTTAAAGGAGCAGAATTCCCGCAAGGAGGTCCTTCCCGCCGCAGAAACCTTTGACGGTGTGGACACCGACGGCGACGGGACCGCCGATTACTACCAGGGGCTCGACGCCTCCGGCCAGGCGGTGGGCTATGTCTTTATCACCGAAAGCAAGGGCTACGGCGGCGCCATCAAGGTGATGACCGGCATCACCTCCGACGCGCAGGTCTCCGGCGTTGTCCTTCTTGAGCAGGAGGAAACCCCCGGTTTGGGTGCAAACGCCACCCAGGAAAGCTTCCGGGCGCAGTACACCGGTCCCGTACCGGAGGACGGCTTCACCGTCCTCAAGAACGGAGGATCCACCGCGGACAATGAGATCGACGCCCTGACCGGCGCGACGATTTCCTCCAAGGCCGTGACCGACGCAGTCAATCAAGCGGTGTCGGCCTACCAAGAGCTTCAAGCAAAAGGAGGCGCGAACTGATGGCAAAATCTTTGGGACATGAATTTACCAAGGGCATTATCAAGGAAAATCCCGTGCTGCGCCTTGTGCTCGGTACCTGCCCGACCCTGGCGGTTTCCACCGCCGCCTCCAATGCAATCGGGATGGGCATCGCTGCCACGCTGGTGCTCGTCTGTTCCAACGCTGTGATCTCTCTGACCCGCCGTTTCATTCCGGACAAGGTACGCATTCCGGCCTACATCACCATCATCGCCGGCTTTGTGACCATCGTACAGATGCTCGTCAAGGCCTTTACTCCGGACATCGACCAGGCGCTGGGCATCTACCTGCCGCTGATTGTGGTCAACTGCATCATTCTCGGCCGCGCCGAGATGTACGCCAGCAAGAACAAAGTGCTCCCCTCCATCCTGGACGGTTTGGGCATGGGCGTCGGCTTCACCGCCGCGCTGCTGCTCATGGGCATGATTCGCGAACTCTTGGGCACCGGCTGCCTGTTCGGTATGCCCGTCACCACCAGCTTTATGGACCCGGTGCTCATCTTCATCCTGCCTCCCGGCGGCTTCTTCGTCTTTGGACTCTTAATCGCCTTGGCCAACAAGCTTTCCGGCGAGAAGAAGGCCCCCGAGTCGGTCGGCTGCGCAGCCTGCCCAATGCGCGCAGGCTGTACCAAAATAGCGGAGAAGGAGGGCGAATGCCATGATTAAAAGTTTAGTCGCCATCTTTCTAGCATCCATTCTGACCGAAAACTACGTGCTCAACAAGTTTCTGGGCATCTGCCCCTTCCTCGGCGTTTCCAAAAAGCTCAACACGGCCGTGGGCATGAGCACTGCCGTCACCTTCGTCATGGTGCTGGCCACCGCCGTCACCTGGCCGATCTATACCTATCTGCTTGTACCGAACGGATTGAGCTATCTGCAGACCATCGTCTTCATCCTGATCATCGCGGCGCTGGTCCAGCTCGTGGAAACGGTGCTTCGGAAGTATGTGCCCTCCCTCTACAATTCGCTGGGCATCTATCTGCCGCTGATCACCACCAACTGCGCCGTGCTCGGCGTGACCATGCTGGTCATTGAAAAGGGCGCGGCCGATCCCTCCTTCGGCTACGTGCAGTCGCTGGTCAACGCTCTCGGCTCGGGCATCGGCTTCCTCGTGGCCATGGTGCTTTTCGCAGGCGTGCGCGAACGCCTGGAAGCCTGCGACATCCCCGAAACCCTCAAGGGACTGCCGATCACCCTAGTGGCGGCCTCTCTGGTGGCCGTGTCCTTTCTCGGCTTTCAGGGGCTGGTCGACGGGTTGCTGGCCTAACAGAAGGAGGAGAGCGTTTTGAATGAACTGATTTTACCCATCCTCATCGTCGCGGGCATTGGATTGATTGCCGGACTGGGTCTGGCCATCGCCTCCATTGTAATGGCGGTCCCCAAAAACGAGAAGGCTGAAAAGGTGCTCGAAGTGCTTCCCGGCGCCAACTGCGGCGCATGCGGTTACTCGGGCTGTTCGGGTTACGCTGAGGCGCTCGCCAAGGGTGAGGCTGCGCCCGGGCTATGTTTTCCCGGCGGGGCGGCTGTTTCGGCAGCTATCGCTGAAGTACTCGGCGTGGAAGCAGGTAAGGTCGAGTACAAGACCGCACTTGTCCACTGCATGGGTACCTATGACAACACCTCGGACAAAATGGAATACCAAGGGCTTTCCTCCTGCGCAGCGGCTGCGCAGCTTTTTGGTGGAATTGGGAGCTGTTCTTACGGCTGTATGGGTCTCGGCGATTGCGCCGCCGCGTGCGACTACGGGGCCATCACCGTCTGCAACGGCGTGGCGAGCATCAATCCCGAAAAGTGCAGGGGCTGCTCCAAATGCGTGGCGGCCTGCCCCAAAAAGCTCATCTCCTTTGTGCCGCTGAAGCCCCAGGCGGTGGTCCGCTGCTCCAACTGCGACAAGGGCGCGGCGACCCGCAAGGTGTGCAAGACCGGATGCATCGGATGCATGAAATGTGTAAAGGCGTGTGAATTCGGCGCCGTAGAGGTCAAAAATTTCCTTGCGCGGGTTGATCCCGAACGGTGCACCGGCTGCGGCAAATGTGTGGAAAGCTGTCCGCAGGGTTGCATCACCTTCTTTGAGGCGGTCCCGCCGCAGGAATAAGCCAATGTGCGGCACGCCCGCGCCGGTCTTTGCACCAGAGGACGGTCACAACGACAAAAGGGCCTGCTGCAAAACGTAACGCTTTGCAGCAGGCCCTTTCTCTTTTTTCCGTTTCACCGCCTGACGGAGCGCTTTCAAAGCCTTCCGCGCAGATCTTCGCCCGCCGCGGCGGAACTGTGTCCGGTCAGTTGAATACAATGGTCTGGCTGGGCGGCACCATACAGACGTAGATGCGGCCGGGCAACATGGTCAGCTCCTCGCCGCTTTCGGTCGTATAGCGGATGGGTTCATCGTAGCCCGCTTTGGACCATTTGACCGGAATGGCCTTTCCGCCGCTCATGTAGTAGCCCGACCCGCTTCCAACGAGGTCGTGAGAGACATGGCCCATCGAATCGGTCACATAGGAGTTGACCCGCAGGCAAAGCACGTTGGCGGCGGTGTTTTGGCGGCCGGCGGCGCCGTCGGTCTGCGCCTTGCCAAATTGGGAGATAAGGTATTCGCCCGACGTCTCGTCAAAGGCGAATTCGGTGGATTTGTAAGAGGAAAAATTGGCCGTGATGGAGGCGGCCGCCTCTCCGCTTTGGACCGGGGAGTTCTCCCCGAACTTCTGGGAGGCGATGCTTTCGTTCAGGGTGCGGCGAATGCCGCGCTGGGAGATGCCCTGCTCGATCAGCTCGCCGGAGATGAGGGCGCTGTGCTCGTAGCCGAGGTTCTTGCGGCGGTCGGGGTCGCGCCAGAACAGATCGGGGTAATTGCCGAGGGAGACATTGTCGACCACGCCGTCGGCAAGCATCTGGAAGGCTTCTTCGCTGCCGCCGAGGTTAAAATAAACGGCGTCAAGGCCGCGGGCGAGGTTGATAAAGGTCGGCCGCGCGCTGCGGATGCTGCCGATCTGCTCCAGCCCGTCCACATCCTGGAAAACGGCGAGCAGGCGGGTGATCCCCCCTTCCACCAGACATTCATAGATCACGTCGGCCGAAGAGACGCCCAGCAGCGGCTGCGCCGAATGAATGTTGTTGATCATCACGGCGACCGGACGAAGGTCTGCGGTCTGCTCATCGGTCGGAAGACCGGTCAGGGGATTAACGGCGGTCTGCTCCGGCCGGGAGGGCGCCTCTAAAGCAGGTTCCGACGCCGCCGGCGCAGATGAAGCCTCGCTCTCCGAAACGTCTGCAGAGGAGGCGTCTCCCCCGCCCGAACAGGCGGCGAGGGTCAGCAAAAGGATCAGCGCCAGCAGGAGCGACATCCGTTTTTTTCTGCGGTTTTGCAAAATGAATCCACTTCCCATGATTAGATTTGAATGGCCGCGCCGTGCTTCTTTGCGGCCGGGTCATGACAAAGCTCTTTCAAGGCGGCGCGGCATCCTTTTCCCCGGAATGCACGCCTGCTTTATGTTATAGCACAAAAACGGACGGCAGCCAAGTGGCAAACACACAAAAAAGTCCGGACAAAGTTTCCCGCCCCGGCGGGTCTCTCTCCTGCACCGGGCGGCGGCGCGCTCCCCGGGCAAGCCGGAACCGCCGTCAGTGGTATTTTGTTCCTCCCGGGCGGACTTATGCAGCGGAGGACGCGGCAGGGATGACGGCGCTTTCCCCCGCCCTTGTCTTCCCGCAGCGCCGCAGGGCGCCGTATACCCTCCGAAAGATTCCGGCATACTATTTTTATCCTGAACGCCGCTGCACGAAACAGGAAGACTTTCCAGAAAAGCAAGGAGGATAATCATGAACATCTGGCACGACATCGACCCCGCCCGCATCGCCCCCGAGCGATTCATGGTGGTGATTGAAATCCCCAAAGGCAGCAAAACAAAGTACGAGCTGGACAAGCAGACCGGTCTGCTGGAACTCGACCGCATTCTGCACACCTCCACCCATTACCCCGCGAATTACGGCTTTATCCCGCGCACCTATGCCGACGACCTCGATCCCCTCGACGTGCTGGTGCTCTGCTCGGAGACCATCTATCCCATGACGCTGATCCAGTGCTATCCCATCGGCGTGATCACCATGATCGACAACGGGCGCAACGATGAAAAAATCATCGCCATTCCCTGCAAGGACCCGACTTACAACAGCTACACCGATATTTCTCAGCTCCCACAGCATCTGTTTGACGAAATGTCCCATTTCTTTTCCGTGTACAAGGCGCTGGAAAACAAGGAAACCGCCGTCGACGAGGTCAAGGGACCGGACGCAGCCCTTGCGGTGATTGAGAAATCCATTGAAAATTATAAAAAGTTATTTGTTGAGTAAGAATTGCCATCTGTATTTCTTATCGGCCGCTCCCGGCCGTGCAATCCCCCGTCCCTTTTCCTCCGGGCGGAAGATTACGAGATTGTAACCGTCCTCCGGTCAATTTGTAATCCCGCAGTAGTTTTGTTTCCCACAGAGGCGTGCTATAATAGAAGAATCTCCGGGCTGCTCCCCGGCACACGCCCGTTTTGACGCGCAAAGCATCCTGCTTGATGTCTGATATCAGGAGGTGGCAGAGGTGATCACATTCAAAAAAACACTGCTGCTGACGCTGGCGGCGGCTTTTTTCCTTCTTTGCCTCGGCTGCGAAGAGGAGGCGCCGTCCTCCGCGCCCGCCGGAGATGAAAGTCTTTCCATCCTTACGGGGCAGCAGCAGCGCGACCGAACCTCTGTGATGGAGGAAAAAATCTTTGAATACACCGCGGAAGTCGAAAGGATCCCGCTTGCCGCGGCGGACAGCTACAATGCGTCCGAGGAGGAGTATACCTTCCATCTTCCCGCGCTCGACCTGTCCCAGCCGGACAGCGCCTTTTACTTCGAGCTGATTACGAAGGAAACGGCGCAGTGTCCCTATCAAAGCAACCTCTACCGCATGGACGGCCAGGAGGCAGTCCTGCTGGATTCCTTTGAAGGCGTGAGCGCGAACATTTCCGGCGTGCAGGCGGGACCTCCCGGTCTGTGCTGGATGGTGGAGCAGCAATATCTTTATTACTATGATTACGACGCCACCGCCCCGCAGCAGCTGCCGGTCACGGGCGTGCGCCTCGATTATTCCCTGCGGGACGACTACATCGCCTACCGCCAGGCGGACAGCGGCGTCACCCAGTATTACTCCCTGATCAGCCCGGAGGAGTCCATCCCCTCTCTGCAAACCGACTCTCCAACCGAGCTGAGCTTTTCGGGCAACGAACAGCTTTACATCACCTCCGGGGATACGGCGCGCACCCTTCATTTTCGCAATCCGCGCACCCAAAGAACCCGCAGCTATCCCCTTCCGGACGTCTTTCCGCAGCACATTGTATCCATCAGCGCGGGCAACACGGAAATTTTATTCAACGTGGCGCTGAAAAGTCCGTATACGCAGATTACCGACTGTTATCTTTACAATCTGGAGGACGAAACGCTCAATCATCTGCTGAGTCCTCTGATCATCGAAGACGCCGTCCTGCTGGAGGATCAATACCTTGTATTCCTCAGCGAAGGCCGCGCGTTTCTGTACGACCTGACCACCCAATGCTTTACAGCCATTCGCGAGCTCCAGGGTTATACCTTCTCTTCCATGGAAAAAGCGCTGGGAAGCTGTGTCCTCTCCGGCCGGAACGAAGCGCTGGTTCCCATTGTGGCGACGATTTCGCTTCCCGCCGAACAACAGGTAACCCTCAACAACAATCTGTTGCAGCAGGCCGGCTGACCTCTGTACCGCGCTCATCCGGCCCTAATGCAAACTTAACGGCCTGCCGGGCAACCTTTCCCCCGTTTTAACCTTTGGTGTGCTATCCTGTAAAAAAACAGGATAGGAGCAAGGGCAATGAAACCAATCGTATTCAAAGGCTCGGCCGTGGCGCTGGTCACCCCCATGCACAGCGATTTGTCGGTCAACTATGAAAAACTTGGGGAGCTGCTTGACTTTCATCTGAACAACGGCACTGACGCCGTCGTCATCGCCGGGACCACAGGGGAATCGGCCACCCTCACCGACGAGGAGCATCTCGGCGTCATCGACTATACGGTCCGGCGCGTCGGGCACAAAATTCCTGTGATCGCCGGCGTGGGAAGCAATAACACGGCGCACGCCGTGGAACTTTCCAGAGAAGCGGAAAAGCTCGGCGCCGACGCTCTGCTGCATGTGACGCCCTACTACAACAAGGCCTCTCAAAAGGGGTTGTACCTGCATTTCAAGGCCTGCGCAGAGGCCTCCTCTCTGCCGGTCATTCTTTACAACGTGCCCTCCCGCACCGGCGTGAACATCATGGCCGACACCTACCGGAAACTCAGTGAAATCGACAATATCGTCGCCACCAAAGAGGCCAGCGGCAACTTTTCGCAGATCGCCAAGATTTCCTCGCTGTGCGGGGACAATCTCCGCATCTATTCGGGCAACGACGACCAAATCACCTCCGCGCTCGCCCTGGGGGCGCTGGGCGTGATTTCGGTGCTGGCCAACATCGTGCCTCGAGAGACGCACGACATCTGTGAGAGCTTCTTTTCCGGTGACCCGGGACGGAGCGATTCTCTCCAATTGCAATATCTGGAACTGATCGAAAACCTGTTTAGCGACGTCAACCCCATTCCGGTCAAGCACGCCATGAACGCCCTCGGCTTTGATGTGGGCGGCTGCCGTCTTCCCTTGTGCGATATGGACGAGGTGGCTGCCGAACGGCTGCTGGCCTGCCTGAAGCGGTACGGCATGCTGGAGGACGGGCACAAGGTCGGCTCGGTGACGGTGCGCAGGCCGCAGAACACCTTTTTCTGGATCAAAACACACTGATCATCTACGAAACAGGCGGCGCCGGATGTATTCCGGCGCCGCCTGTTGATGCTGTCTTTCCGGAAAACGCCGGGCTGGTTCCCCGCTCAGCCGTGCAGGTCGTTCGCCTGGCGCTCCATGTTTTCCACTACAATGTCGTGGATGTCCCCCAGAGAGGCGCAGTATTCCAGCACCTTCCAGGGCGCGTCGGTATGGAAATGAATCTTGATCAGATTTTCATCCCCGACCACGAGCAGGCAGTCCCCCTCAAAATTTTGAGAGATATAATCGTCGATCGCATCCTCGGAAAGATGCTCCCCTTCGATCAAAAGCTGGGTGTCGAATTTATAGGTCAGCATGCGTGTTTCTCCCTTTCACAGTCGGATAGGATAGGATTTGCAGGTGTACTTATCATACCATATCGGCCGCCATTATTCAACGCTTTAACACGATAAATTAAGTGTTTCCTACGCTTTTTTAAAATAAGACGCTCCACCTTTTCGGTAATATTTTCGCCTGCCTCTTCCTGTCAGCGACATATCCGGCAGGACGATGTGGAGATGGCGGAGGATGTCCGGCATGTGCCGGAATCCCCTTCCTTTCTTATTTGCTAACCAAAAACTTGCTCTCGTCTGATGGCCCGAGCTGGTTTTCTACAAACGGAAGGGGCGCAGTCAGCGCCCCCTTTTTGATGGTTTTAAAATCCCCTTGCAGACGGCAGTCTCCGCTCAGCCCGCGCTTGCGCTGCTTTTGAGCTGAACCAGATGGGCCACGCCGGGAATGCTCTCCCCCTGCTGGGAGGAGGTCGGGGACATCAGCGCCCCGGTCGCCACAAACAGGATGTTGTTCAGCTCCCCCTGCTTGAGACGGCTCATGATATAGGAACAAAGCACCGACGCCGAGCATCCGCAGCCCGAGCCGCCGGCGTGGACGTCCTGGCTTTCCTTGTCGTAAATCAGGAGGCCGCAGTCAGCGTGCTTGTTTTTGAGGCTGATACCGTCTCGCTCCAGCAGTTCATAGAGGAGGGTGCTGCCCACCTCGCCGAGGTCTCCGGTGAGGATCAGGTCATAGTCGTCCGGCTTAGTGCCGGTGTCCTTCAGGAAATCGGTGATGGTGCTCACGGCTGCGGGGGCCATGGCGGCGCCCATGTTGTTGGCGTCCTTGATGCCGAGGTCCATGATGCGGCCGATGGTCACGGCCGAGACAAAGGGGCTGTCCCCGCTGTTGCCGACGACGGCGGCGCCCGAGCCGGTCACCGTCCACTGCGCGGTGGGGGTGCGCTGACCGCCGTATTCCAGCGGAAAGCGGAACTGCCGCTCGGCCGAACAGAAGTGAGAAGAGGTTACGGCAATGCACCTGCTTGCAGCGCCCGTTTCCACCATGATGGAGGCGAGGGCGAGGGTTTGGGCCATGGTGGAGCAGGCGCCGTACTGTCCCAGGAAAGGGATGTTCATATTCCGCAGGCCAAAGGTGGAGGAAATGCATTGATTCAGCAGGTCCCCGGCGAAGATGTAGTCGATGTCGGCGGCGGTCACGCCGGCCTTGGTCAGCGCGCGGGTGACGGCCTCGGTCTGCAGGCGGCTTTCGGCCTTTTCCCACGACGTTTCGCCGAGGGTGGTGTCGTCATAGCAGTGGTCGAACTCCCGGCCGAGCGGGCCCTCCGATTCCTTCTTGCCGCAGACGGCGGCAAAGCCCTGCACGGAGGGCATGTGCTCCATCTGCAGGGTATAGCGTCCGATTCTTTTTGGCATAGATTACCTCGATTCTGCCGCGCGGCGGCGAAAGTGTTGTGATTAAAACAGCTGAAAAATCCACAGGATAAAGCCGTAGATGATCGACGCCGTGATGCCGAACACCAGCACCGGACCGGCGATGACGAACATCTTCGCGCCAATGCCCATAATGTGTCCCTCGCTTTTGAATTCAATCGCCGGGGCGACGATGGAATTTGCAAAGCCGGTGATGGGCACCAAAGTACCCGCGCCGGCGTGCTTTGCGATGTTGTCATAGATCCGCAGCGCCGTCAGCAGCGCGCCGAGACCGACGAGCGTAACCGATACGACGGCGCGCGCGTCCTTAAGGGACAGCCCGGCCTGCATATAGAGATTGACCAATATCTGCCCGATGGTGCAGATCAATCCACCGAACAAAAAGGCCATCAATATATTTTGAACGCTTTTGGAACCCGGCGAGGCCTTGTCCGCCATAGCCGAATATTCTTTGGGGGTCAGTTTCAAGAATATCACTTCCTTTCGCCGATATTTTCCCACGCAAGGCGGAAGTTATTCCGACGGCCGGAGGAAAAGTGCGCGGCGGCAGGCCGCGTGCTTTCGGAGAGATGGGAAAAACTTCCGGCTTTTGGGGACGCGCCGCCAAATTCAGACAAGTAAATCCGCTTTACACAAAGCCCTCAAAATGGCAAATCGGCCGCACGCGCTCAAAGAAAACGCGGAGGTGTCAAACATCAGTGCGCCTGTCACGGTTTTTGTGATACAATAGCAGCATGGACTGGAGGGAACGATTCATGCAAGAAGTGTCAAGGGAAAATCCTGTACAGATTGCGCCTCTGTTTGAGAACTGGGAGGAAACCATGCTTTGGTCCTTTCTGCAGGGAAAAATGGGGCGCGCCTGGCGCGACGGCGAGGGCCGGTCGCTGGCGGCAAAGATTGTGGTGGGCGATTTCTGCTTTTTTGCCGGCGCGCCCAACCGCGCCCTGGCGGAGCACTTTCCCGTGACCGGCTCCGATTTTCTTCTTCTGGTCCCCAAAGACGACGCCTGGACCGCGCTGCTCGCCGAGGTTCACCCGCACAGCCTCCGGCTCACGCGCTACGCCACCCGAAAGGAGCCGGACGTTTTTGACGAAAACCGCCTGCGCTCTTCCCTGTGCGCGCTGCCGAAAGGATATACAATCAGGAGAATCGACAAAGAAATATACCATTCGACGTTTCTCGCATCCTGGTCCCGCGACCTGTGCGGACAATTTTCCTCCTACGCCGACTACGAACGGGACGGCCTCGGCTTTGCCGTACTGCACGGCGGCGAGCTCGTGTGCGGCGCATCCTCCTACACGGTGTATGACGGCGGAATTGAGATTGAAATCGACACCAGGGAGGATCACCGCCGGAGGGGACTGGCCCGCGCCTGCGCGGCGCGGCTGATCCTCGCCTGTCTTGCCAAAGGGCTTTACCCCAGCTGGGATGCGGCCAACCCCGCTTCCCTGCATCTGGCGGAGTCGCTCGGCTATCGCTTCGACCGGGAGTACACCGTCTTTGAAGCGTCTGCGCCCGCCTATGCAGATGGGCGTTGACGGCGGAGCATACGGGGAGGCGGCATCCCGTGCGACCGCCGGAAAGAGCGCGGAAACAGGAGGAGCCGCCTGCCGCCGCTGTTCTCGGACCAAAAAATCTCCGTAGGTTTTGTTCCGTGCTCCTTCCCGAAAAGCGTATCGGGCCGTGTCAAAAGACAAGGCCCGATACGCTTTTTCTGCATTGCGGCGGCTCTCCCTCTAAAAGACGCCGTTATTCCGTTTTGCCAAGAAGGGGCTTCCCCTCTTGATCCACCAGCACCGACATGGCGGCCGCTCCCGACATAGGACAATGCACCAGATACTGTACACCGGTGACTTTGTCGGTCAATATCTGTGTAAAGGGAACCGCCCTTCCCTCCCGGAAGGTGACGACAAACCTCTTTTCCTCTCCATCATGGAGGGTTCCGTCAAACAACGTCATAAATCGCTCCCCCTTTGTCTTAGCAAAGATGGGCTGAACCGCCACGGCGGCTTTTCCCATCCCGATTTGCTGGGGCTTTCTCTCTGTCCTGGGACTGCTTTTTACCGGTAAGCGCCGCAGCTCTTACAGGAGCGGTCGGCGGCACGGTTTTTTTCGCCGCATTTGGGGCACGTCCAGGTGTTTCCGGTCACAGAAGCCCTCGTCACAGGCGGCGTTTGAGGCGTTTTATGCACCGGAGCGGGCGTTGGGGATTTGAAGATAGGACTGGACCTGTCCTCCTCCCCCTTGCTGTGCGTCAGCATGCGCTGCAGCAGCTGATTGGAAAGACTCGCGCTGTCCCGGATGTCCTGCAGCAGGCTCAGCAACGCGCCGGCCGCAAGGAACAGCAGTCCGGACAAAAAAGCGCCCAGCCAGATATACAGCAGCGCCAGAAAGGATTGAAACGCAATCCAATAGACAACGCCGCCGATTCCGCCCACAACAAAAAGAAGAATACCGGCGCCTTTGCATACTTTTCCAATGCTTTCTCCCATACCAAAACCACTCCTCATTCCGATTTTTGAATCTGGAAATGCACATCGCCAAGTCTGACTATGTGCATACCGATTCCGCAAAGCCTATAAAATGGTATCCTCCATATCGCCCGGATCATCTCCGTCCTCCACGCCGCCGTCGATCAGCTCGCCGCGGCGCATGCGCAGGCGCAGCTTCTCCTCCTCTACGGCGCCGGAGAGCCGCTCGCGGAATTCCTGTGAACGCTTGATGTTCTTGATCACAAGCTGAGGATGGGTTTTGTCCTGTGCCTCTACGACCACGCTGCCCAGACCGAAAATCCTCTGGCCCAGGGAACGCTTGAGGGTGATGTCCAGCACGCGGTAGAGCAGAATTTCATTTTCCGTGGTGTTTAAGAAGCCCTCCTTTAGGATCAGCTTCTTGTTGTTTAGCGTATAGGTGGTAAAGGTCCAGGGCAGGCCGAAAAACAACAGGCGCTTGCGCTCCTTTACCTCAAACTGATCTGCGGCGGGCGACGACTGAACCGTTGCTGCCATGGCGGATTCCCCCGTTCTTCATTGATATGGTTTAAGCTAAGTATACCACAATTTTACACGGCCGCCAAGCGGAAATGACCTGGACGCGCAGCGCGCGCTTGTAGCCGGGTGGCAGGAGAAAATGGGAAAATATTTCACGCCTCTATGTGACTGTGAAAAAGCGATTGAGCCTTAGCGCCAAATCAACCGACACTCAAAACGCCACATGGTAAAGCCCACGCTTGTCTGTTGCCCCCTGCCCACTTCTTGAGAAGCTTTTTCACACAGAAGTGTGATTTCCTTATTTTGCTTGACTTTTGCAAGACGATATTCTAAAATATTTTTGTCGGGCAAAAGCGAGGCGATCTTGATGCCCACCAAAAAGCGAGGACGCCCTACAGACAATCCCCGATCCCACAAGCTGAGCATTCGTCTGAATGACCAAAGCCAGGAAATCCTGGAGCGCTACTGCGCACGGGAATCGGTCAACAAGACGACTGCCATTGAACGGGGCATTGCCAAACTGGAGGACGAACTCAAAAAATAAGAGAAGCGGCCTTCATGCGGAGGGCCGCTTCTCTTTGTTATTCGTAGTCGGGCAGCCAGTCTTTGTGGGCGGCGAAGAGATCGTCGCACAGGCTGCGGATGTCGTCGGGCGAGAACTCGGCGGCGGTGTGCGGGTCGAACATGGCGGCGCGGTAAACGTCCTCTTTTTTGCGGGTGACGGCCGCTTGGATGGTCAGAAGCTGGGTGTTGATCATCAGCCGGTTGGCGGCGGCACACTGCTCGGGCAGAGCGCCCACAAAGCAAGGGTTGACGCCGTTGCGGTCGATCATGCAGGGGACCTCCACGCACGCCTCGGCGGGCAGATTGGTGATCAGCCCCGTATTGAGCACGTTTCCGTGGACGCGGAAGGGCGCATCGGTCTCCATGGCTTCGATGATCCGGACGGCGTATTCCCGGGAGGGCGTGTGGGAGAGTGTGTCGTTCTCGACGAGCTCGCCGCGCATCTTCTTCCAGTTCTCGATCTGCTCGACGCACCGGCGGGGATATTCGTCCAGTGGGATGTTGTAGCGGTCGATCAGCTCGGGATAGCGCGATTTGATGTACCACATGCTGTATTCGGCGCTATGCTCGGAGGATTCGGTGACGTAATAGCCCAGCCGCTGCATCATGTCGAGCCGGACCAGGTCGTTCTGGATGTCGTAGCCGCCGTCGGGGTCGGCCGCGCGGCGCTTGATCTCCGGATAGAGGTCGTTCCCGGCACGGTCGGCGATGCTCAAAAGCCACGCCTGATGGTTGATGCCGGCGATCTCCCATCTGCAGCCGTCTGCGTATTCGTTCATCTTCAGCATGTCGAGCAGGACGGGGACGCACACCTGCACGCTGTGGCACAGGCCGATGGTCTTAACCGGCGTATAGCACTGCATGTAGCCCGAAAGGATGCTCATCGGATTGGTGTAATTGAGGAAAAGCGCGTCCGGGCAGAGCTGCTCCATATCCTTCGCAAAATCGTCCATCACAGGGATGGTGCGCAGCGCGCGGAAGATGCCGCCGATGCCCAGCGTGTCCCCGATGGTCTGGCGCAGGCCGTACTTCTTGGGGATTTCAAAATCAGTCACGGTGCAGGGCTCATAGCCGCCCACCTGAATGCAGTTGACGACGTACTGCGCCCCGTCGAGGGCGGTGCGGCGGTCGGGGAAGGCGTCAATCGTCACGTCCTTCCGGCCGAGATTGCGCACGATGTGCTCCAGCATCCGCTTGGAATCGTCGAGACGGACGGGGTCGATGTCGTGCAGGGCGATGGATATGTCCTGCAGGATATCCGAGCAAAGGCAATCCCCCAGGACATTTTTGGCAAAAACGGTGCTGCCCGCACCCAGGAAAGCTATTTTGATCATAAAAGGCACCTCTTTTCTCCGGTTTGCTCCATTATAATCCAAGGAACCTCCCTTGTCCATGGACAAAAAACATGAACAAAAATGTACGGCGGCCGCCTTCCCTGCCCGGCGGCCGATTGCTGTGGAAGGAAAAAGGCGGCGGCGCTTCTATCCCTTTGCCCATTCATGCCTTTCCGGCGTCGTCCTCCGGTTCCTCCCGTTCCAGCCGTTTGGTCAGCAGCCGCCGCACGGCCTCCGGGTCGGTTCCCCGGCCGGCCGACCGCATGACCTGGCCGACCAAAAAATTCAGGGCGTTTTTCTTTCCCCGGCGGTAATCCTGGACGGACGCCCCGTGCTCGCACAGCGCCTTTTCCACCGCCTGTGCGAGGCCGGTCTCCTCCCGCAGGAGGAGGTCCCTCTCCCGCGCGAGGACAAGCGGATCTCGGTCCTCGAATACCGCCTCCCACAGGAGCCCCTTCGCATCCTGACGGGCGAGTTTTTTTTGCCGCGTCAGCGCAATCAGCTCCCCAAGCCTGCGGCCGGACGGCGCGGCGCTCTCCAGAGTAAGCCCTCGCTCTGAAAGCAGCGCGGCTACATCCCCCAAAACCCACGCGGCGGCCTGCCCCGCCTCACCGCAGCATACGGCCGCCTCCTCAAAAAATCGGCCCGACCGCGCCGATTCGGCCAGCCGTGCGGCCTGCTGCGAAGGCAGGCCGTACTCCCGCTCATAGCGCAGGCGCTGCGCCTCGGGCAGCTCGGGCAGCGAGGCCCGAAGCGTTTCTATGTAGGCGGAGTCGAGAAGGACCTGTCTCTTATACA
>CABSLJ010000004.1 GCA_902478455.1 uncultured Oscillospiraceae bacterium
GCGGAGGGCCAATCGCTCCCTAGCTGCCAAAGATGATATCGGAGCCAACCGCCTGCTCCACCGATTTTTTGACGTTTCTGATGCCGATGCCGTTGTTCCCGGAAACGCCCGGGATGGGCAGTATGGCCGGAAGCTCGGAGAAGCGGTAACGGTCGATCTCCTCCTCCAGCTCGAGGGCCAGCGCCTCCGTGATGTAGATCACGGCGTATTCCCCCTCCGCGAGCTGCCGGAGCTTCTTCTGCGCCTCGGCGGGGTCGGAGACGGGAAAGATATCCAGTCCGAGGGCGGCGAAGCCGTAAATGCTGTCCCGGTCGCCCAGTACCGCTATTTTATACATACATCTCCCTCAGTCTTTCTCTGATTGACGTTTCACTCAGACCGTTGAGCTTGCCCGAAAGCAGAATGCGGACGGTCTTGATCTCATTTTCCCGCGCCAGCAGGAAGGCCGCAACCGGCCCGATGGTAAAGGGATTGGATTTCTGGTCGGTAATCAGCTCCATGAGCCGGTCGTCAAACCATTTTTCAAAGGCCGAGGGGGAATTTTGAAGCGCCTCGGCCGCGCCGGCGTATTCGGTGCGCATGAGGTAATGCGCCAGCTCCTCCCCGCCCTTTCGCGCCGCAGAGGCCAGCGCCCCCACATCGAGGGTGCGGCATGGGGCGAGGGCGCGGTTGTAAAATGCAGCCGGCTTGCCCGTTTTGGCGGCGCGCACGGCGATTTTGATATCGGCCGCCGCCACAACCAGCTCGGCGTAACGGGAAAGCATGGGAACCCCGGTCTTTGCGCCCGCCGTTTCAATCGCCGAAAGGGCGGCGCGGTCCAGGATGACGTCGCACAGCTGACCGTCGTGCGCGCGCAGCAGCACATCGTAGGCTTCCTGCGCCGGGATGCGCATGGCCTCGGGCAGCAGGGCAAAATCGTGCTCCCTGACCGCTTTGGTAAACACTCCGGCCTCCACCGTGCCGTCCGGCAGATACAGCCGCTCGGGCTCGGCGCCCGTGAGCACCGATTTGATGGCCACCTTCAGATTGTGGTAGTCGTTTTTATACAAAAAAACATCCAGCTCGGGGGCGTCTCCCACCAGCTCGCGCACGAGCGCCCAGGTCCTTTCCAGTTCAAGTGAGAGCAACGCCTCGGCGGAAAGCCCGCTTTCTCCCGCGCCCCAGCCCTTGTCGGCCAGGAAGCGCATGCATTCCTCATAGCTTTTTAAGGACATCATCTGCTCGAGGTCCTGCCTGGTAAGGAGGGAAAGCTCCTTGGAACGGATGCGCGCGACCGCGTAGGTGTATTGATTGTCCGGCATAAAATGGTAAGCCTCCTTTCGCGGTTGGGCGCGTTATGCAAACAGCAGAGCGTAAACCTCGTCCTGGAGCGCCTCGCGCTGTGCCTCAAAGAGGGCCGCAAAGGAGCAGTTTTCCTCCACGCCGCCGTAAATCAACACAAAGCCGCCGTCGATGGCGCGGGGCTCCCTGGAAACGCGCAGGCTTGCGCCGCTTCCGGTCAGCGCCGACTGCAGTCTCATTTCAAAATCGGCGGGCAGCCTGCCGAGGTCCCTTTCATTGAAGGCGATTTCCCCCGCCTGCTTTTCGGCGTATTTGTTGGCCATGCCGAGCAGCACGTCAAAATAGCGCTCATCGCTCAGCTCAAACAGGGAGCGGTAGGCGCTGTCGATCACTTGGCCGATGAGCTCCTGCTTTTTGAGCAGGAGGGTTCTCCGCTTGAGCAGGTCGGCAGCCGACTGCGCGCGGGCCAGTGCGCCGGCCGCGTCAACGGCCGACTGACGGGAGATTTCCTCACTGCGGAACTCGCCCTGCGCCTTGGCTTCATCCATGATCTGCGCGGCCTCTTTTTGGGCCGCTTCCAGCCGGGCGTCCGCCTGCGCGCGCGCGTCCTCTTCTATCGCTTTGAGTATCTTTTCGAGTCCGGTCATAGCATCAGTTCTCCTCGCAACATATCCTCGGCGCGCCGCCCGAAACGCCGCCCGCCGATCTGATGGGAAAGCCGTTTTCCCTGTCCGGGCGCCGGCCGCGAGGGTGCATTTCCGCCCACGACCGGCCTTTGCTGGTTTTAGATGTTCAGACCGCCGATGCCGGAGACAGCCAGAATGGAAATCAGCAGCGCAAGGATGGCGTAGGTTTCCACCATTGCGGGGAAGATCATCGCCTTGCCCATCTGATCGGGCTTCTTGGCGATGATGCCGATGCTCGCCACGGAGGCTCTCGCCTGACGGATGGCCGACCACAGACCGACGATGGCCATCGGCAGGCAGGCCGCAAAGTAAAGCAGGCCCTTGGCCAGGGAAACCTCCGGATTGCCGCCCAGAATGCCGATCTGAGACAGGGTGATAAAGGCGACCAGCAGGCCGTAAATGCCCTGCGTACCGGGGAGCAGCTGAAGGATGAGCACCTTGCCGAACTTGGAGGGGTCCTCGGTCACAACGCCTGCGCCCGCTTCACCGCCCATGCCGACGCCGATGGCGGAACCGATTCCGGACATCAGGGCGGCCAGCACCGCACCCAGCAACGCAATAACAATACCGATATTTTCCATGACTAAATATCCTCCCTGATTTTGTAAAATTTAGTATTGACGGCAAAGGGATGGAACTTGCGTCCTCCGCCCTCATAGAACTTCCCGAAGAACTCCACAAACTGCAGGCGGTTGGTGTGCACATAAGCGCCCAGCAGATTGATGCCGATGTTGAGCGTGTGGCCCAGCAAAAAGGCGATGATAAACAGGATTACGCCGCCGGCGCTCGCGCCGCCCATGCTGCCCATCTTGTTGATGACGTTGGCGATGACGCCTGTTGCAAGGCTTAAAGCGAGCAAACGGGAGTAGGACAAAATGTCGCTTAAATAGCCGGTCACATTGTAAAGGCCGTAAAGCCCCTTGAGCAGCCGTTTGAAGGGGCTGCGCGATTCCCTGCCGGCCGTCAGGACGATGCCCGCCGCGGCGACGCCGGCGACGATGCCGGCTATATTGCCCACTGAAGCGGGCAGAGTGGACTCGAGCGCGAACATCTGCGCGAACATCTGGGTGGAAAGCAACATCAGCACCAGGCCGGTCAGGAGCACCACCCAGAGCCCCACGTCGTAAAACGCGTCCTTATACTGCTTTGCCCTCCAGAGCTGGTAGAACTGGATGAACAGTCCCACGAACAGATGGAGCAGGCCGAAGGCAAAGGAGAAAAGCAGCATGCGCATCGGCTCGTTGATGGGGACGAACCACAGCGCCGGAATGGTCAGGTGGGTGCCGAAAAAGGTCTGGGAGACGACGTCGACAACGTCTCCGAAATAGCTGCCGAAGAGCACGCCCCATGCCATGGTGGAAATGCCGCAGAAGAAAAACATGCGCAGGCTTTTCCGCAGGCCGGGCTCCATGTTCTTGAATTTCCAGAGGGCCAGACCGCAGCCCGCGGCCATCAGAAAGCCGTAGGCTGCGTCGGAAAGCATGAGGCCGAAGAGCACATAATAAAAGCAGGCCATAATCGGCGTGGGGTCGATTTCCTTCTTGCCCGGATAGCTGAAGGATTCGAGCACCCCCTCCACCGGCTCGGTGAACTTGTTGTTGTGCAGGAGGACGGGGACCTCGTCCTCTTCCCCCGGGCTTTCCAATTCCACGGCAGCGCCGTAGCGTTCGGAAAGCTCCCGTTCTACACGGGCGGCGTCCCGTTCGGAAATGTAGCCTTGCAGCACAAAAGCGTGCTTTGTCTGGGAAAGCTGGGCGATCACGCCGTATTTTTCCTCACGCATGGCGTTGTAATCGACGGCGAACCGAATCTTTTCCCGCACAGCGGCATAGCTTTCGATCTCTTTGCGTGCTTCCTGAATCCCGGCCTCCGCCCCGGCGATGCGTTCCTCCAGCTCGGCCCGGCGTTCGCCCGGGGAGCGTTTGGTCGGCGCGGCCGGCCGGGCAAAGCCCAGACTTCTCAGCCCCGCCTCGAGCGCTTCGGCCTCCTCCTTCAGACAGAGGAGAAAGACGCAGGTCTGCTCACGGGAGGAGCTTACCGCCTCCACATGGAGATGCCCGGCCTCAGGCGCCGCCTCCGCCAGTCCAGAGAGGACGGCTTCCTCGCTCATACCTCCCGGCAGCGTGCCGATAAAGGCCGCCGTCTTTCCGGTCCCGCGCCAGCGCATGGATACATCCAGCGGCAGCCAGGGGGTCAAAGCATCTATCTGCGCCTTTAAGCGCAGGATTTCCGCCTTGTTTTCCGCGATGTCCTTGGAAAGCTGGAGAACGCGGTAGGCAGTTTTCATCACGGCGTCCCGCTCGGCGGAAAAGGCTTCGTACGCTTCGACTGAAACGGGCTTTCGCCCCTGCAGCATGGAAAGCATCGGTTTTTTCTCCGGTACGGCCTGATCCAGAATTTCCAGTGCGCCGAGGGCGGTCTGCCGGTTTTTCTCAAAGGTTGACCGCGCTGCGGCGGTGTCCGTTTTTGAGAAAACGTTGTCTTCACGGGTAACGTCGATGATCTCCACGACGCCCCCTCTTTGCAAATACTCCAGAATGGCCTTGCGGTCGCTCTTCAGCGCGTAAACGCTGATGCGCCGCATCGGCACGATTGCCATAGTTCAGGCGCCTCCTTCTCTTTCAGAAATGGAACCGGGAAGCTTGCTTATTGGCTGACCACCCTGCCGAGAATCAGCCGGACGGCCTCGTCCTGCTTTTCGCGCGCGATGCGCTCAAGCGTCCCAGCCTCTTCCCTCGCCTCTTCCTCCGCCTGCCGTTTCAAAGCCTCTCCTCTTTTGCGCGCTTCCCCGAGCGCGGCCTCCGCCGCGTCCGACGCCTCCTTCGTCCGCAAAGCAAGGTACTCCGCAGCCTCTCTTCTGGCTTCCTCCAGAACGGCCTCGCTCTGCGCCTGGGCATCCTTTTCCATGCGCTCCGCCTGTTCCTCCGCGGCCCGCACGGCGTCAATGGTCTTTTGTGCCAAAAAATCACCACCATTCTATTGCTCCAGAGTAAATTTATCCGGTCGCTGCCAAAATATTCCTACCTATTTTACAACATAAATAAAATTCAATCAATTAAATTGAGGTAAAAAAACGAAGATTGGTAATCTTCATCCTTTTGCCCTTCAATAGTTGTGCCATTTCCTCAAAAACTCGGCTACGGCGTCCGCCGTGTTGGGTCCGATGACGCCGGTTGCTAATTTTTTCACAGCATCCGCGCCGTTTTCGACAACATATCCCTCATCCGCTAAGGAAAGCATATCGAGATCGTTCATGTTGTCTCCAAAGGCGATCACACGCTCGGCTCCGCACAACCTTTGAAGCTTTTCCACACCTGAGCGCTTGCTGGCTCTCTCGCTGAAAATCTCCAGAAAATAGTTCTCCGAATAATTGTCACGATAAAAGGCCGTGCGCAGGCCCGGAATGCGCTCCACCTCGTTCAGGATGGGCAGCAGGCGTTCCTTTTGATCCTGCATGCTGAAGAAAACCACCCGTTTTTCCGGCCCGACCTCCAGTCTCTCCACTCGGGCAAAGCGTTTGTACGACCGACCAACCCGCTCCCGGTAAAAAGCCTCCTCCTCCCGGTTGTAGAGCTTGACATACTCCACGCAGAGCTCATCCTCCATCGAGTAAAGGAACGGGAGGCGACCCGCCCCTTCCATGACCGCAAGCACGGCCCGCGCGGCCTCCTGCGGGATGGTCTCACAGTCGAGATATTGCTTCTCTTTGAGGTCATAGAGAAAAACGCCGTTGAGTAAAACGGCCGGAAGGCTCAGACGAAGAGAGGACAAAATGGGGGCCGCCGTCGCCGGACTGCGCGCGGTCGCCACGGCAAACAGCATGCCGCGGTCAAGCAACCCATTGATAATGGAGACGGTCCGTTCAGACAGGTTCTTATCAGGGGTCAGCAGAGTGCCGTCTAGATCGGTGACAAACAGGGTTTTCATGCTTTTCCCTCTCAAATAGCTCATATTTTTATAGTTGCTGCTATATCATGATTAAAGCGCGTTGCGCTACCGGTCGCACAGGCAGCCGCGGTCCCTGCCGGCGGAGACCACATAAATCTCGCAGCCGCAGCGTTCGCTTGTTCCCACGCATTTGGGACATTTGAGGGTCAGCATCCCCTTTTCGCTCGCCTCCCAACAGTAGGCGATGCGGTTGCAGCAATAGCCGTTCTCATCCACCCAGGGACAGACCGAGGAATTGGTGCAGTGCTTGATGCCCTCATCCTGCACGTATTCGGCGCAGATTTTGCCGCCGGCGTGGTAGTCTCCGTTGGAAATCAGAATGTGAGACTTGGAGATATCCCCGAAGAAATGGGACCAGCTACCCGCTGCGCCGTGATGGGGCGCTTTGAAGATAAAATAGCCGCCGTAAAGCGCGTCGGCGATTTCGTCGAAGGTTTCGGGCGTGGCGTCGCCGGTCATGAGGATGTCGTCGGTGCTCGCCTCCCGCACGCGGCGGTTGTGAAAGACGAGGCTCGCCATGTTCTGCGCGTTCGCATATTCAGCCCGCACGGCCGGGCGGCTGAGGATTTCCGCAATGTCCTGGGAGGCCGGCAGCAGCCGGAGCGAATCGGACAGCTCCTCGATTTCATCGAGCAGTTCCTTCAGGCGGTCGACGCTCGTGCCGATGCGCTCCGCCGACGCGCGCTGCGAGGGGGCGCACAGGGCGCAGCAGCGCAGGTACTCCCGGCAGAAAAGCTGCTTGAGCTCCAAAAAGCGGGGCGCGCATTTTCCAATGTAAGGAGAGGAAAGGCAGACGTCTAGGTCCTCTACGGCGTCGACAAACAAGGGCGAAAAGGGATAGTGCTGCGCCTTGGGCCAGAGCACGTCGTAATAAACCCCGTCAAAGAAAAAGGATTCCCCGGCGCCGAGCGTGTATACCGCGTCCATCCCCAGGATGACGCGCAGCCGCTCAAAAATGCGCAGAGCGCTGACGCTCATCTGAGAGCAATCGGTCTGCCGGCCGAGAAAGGCAAAGACATAAAGGGCGAATTCCAGCAGCAGCGGTCTGCCCCGCCGGTCGGCCGGCGCCCATGGTAGCAGTACGCGCTGGAAATACCTGGGGTCCTTTTTCAGAATCTGGCGGAAGCCGGCCAGATGATCCCGGTGAAAATGGGTCAGCAGGAAGGCCCGGATGCGCGCGTCGGCATAGCGCGGCATGAGCTCCTGCTCCACATAGTCCTTGATTTCCCGTTCCGGCTCCCGGGTTTTGGTGTTCATCGAACCGCAGTCGACCATGAGGATGTCCCCCTCGGCCCCGCCCAGCACAATGCATTCCCCAAACTCCACGTTGTGCATCTCCAGCCATTTCATTGCACATTCCCTCCCTGGATGCGGCGGCCCTTCGCGAAAACTCCGGCCGCGTTTTCTTGACGGTCTCCGGCGGAAGCTTCCGGTCGCCCCGCCAAAGGACCGACGGGAGCACTTGCCCCACTGTGTCCTCTCAGCGCCGCCCAAAGCGGCGCGCGATCAAAAGCAAGAGTATCCGAGCCAGCCGCCCGGTACCAACGATTGCAATTGGGCGGGCATCGAAGCCGACGTCCGCCCAGGGTTATTTTCGCTATTCCTTTTTTCCGAGATGGGCTTCCCGCCAGGCCTCGTACCGGGCGCGCGCCTCGTCCGGCCGCCCGGAGAGCCGGAAGCAGCCCTCTTCAAAGCTGCCCCGGTCGTAGTGACCGTCGGTGCGCAGGCATTTGCCCTGACCATGGTAGCTCCCGTTTTTGAATTCTCCTTCGTAGAGGAGGGTATCGTCCGCCGCGAATTCCCGGCCGAAGCCGCACGGCTTTCCCTCACAGAAGGAGCCCTGAATGCGGCGGCCGTCGGGAAAAAAGAGGGTCCCCTCGCCGTGATAGCGGCCGTCCCGGAACGCTCCGGTATAAACAATCTTCCCTTCGGGGCCGAACTCGGTGCCGTGTCCGTCCCGGCGGCAATGCTTCCAATAGCCGGTGTAAAGCAGGCTGCCGTCGGCTCCAAACTCGCTGCCCAGGCCGGTCAGCGCGTCGTCCTTCCACTGGCCGATGAAGATGCTGCCGTCCTCCGCGCGGTAGGTGATGCCCGCCCCCTGGCGGCGTCCCTCCTCCCACTTGCCGGAGTAAAGCAGATTGCCCTTTGCGTCAAAGCGGGCACCCATACCGGAAGGCCGGTCCTCCTCCCAACGGCCGACGTGGATCATCCCGTCCTGCGGACGGAAGGAGACGCCGGTGCCGTGACGCTGGTTATCCCGCCAGTCTCCCGCATAACACAGGCGGCCGGTGTTGTAATAATATACGCCGAAGCCCTCCCGCCGGTCGCAGGCATACTCGCCTTCGTAGGCGGTCCTGCCGTCCGGCATGGCGGTGCGGCCGCGCCCATGGCGCTGACCGTCCTCCAGCGGTCCGTAATAATAGTAGCGCTCTCCGGTGTCGGTCAGGATTTCCTTGTCCCAGCCGCCGGCTTCTCCCTGCGCAAACAGAGGAGACGATTCGTATTCCGCCTCCTGATCCGCATCCATCCGATCCGGCGATTCGGCCCCGTCTTCCCCGCCGGAGACATCGTTCCGGCGCGTCCACGCCCCCTCGGCGGAAAAATAGGTGTCGCTCCCAATCGGCTTGACAAGCACATTGTAACGTCGGATTTCAGGCTGCCTTTCCGGCTCCTCCGCTTCCTCCCGGCCCTCCTCCGCGAAAGGCTCGGGTTCCCCCTGCTGCGCGGGAGCTTCCTGCGTTTCATCACTGCCGGACGTCTCCGCCGCCCCGTTCTCCTGTTCCTCGGACGGCGCGGGCAAAGCCGTCTGTTCATCCGCGGAAAGCCCGGCTGTATTCCCTGACTCAGACGTTTCTTCCCATTCGTCCGGCGTCCCTGGTTCCACCGTATTCCGGGACTCCGCCAGAGCAGGCAAACCGCCGTCCTGCGGTCCGTCGCTCGTCTGCTCCGGCGCTTCCCGCCTCTGTGCGCCCTCTTCCAGCAAGCCGGTCGGCCCGGCGGGTTCTTCCATGATCTCGGCTTCCGGCTTCATCTCTGGTTCGGCGGTCTGCGGCTCCTCCGCCAGACCCAGAAGCTTGTCCTGCTCCCGACTGTCGACACTCGACCCCCATTGGTAGCTTACGCCGTGTACCGCTTCGGCAGGCCGCTGCGGTTCCTGCATCGGCTGGGACGCCTCCGCTCTGTCGGCCGATTCGGCAGGTTCTGTCCGCGCCCGACGTTCCTCCCGTTTGGGCCACACCGGGCCGGAGGCCGTACCCATATCCTGACGGATGGACAAAAGCAGCTGCGCGCGGTGCATGCGCTCTTCCGGGCAGCAGTAATAAAACTCTCCCTGGCTTGTGCGGCAACGCACGGGAGGTTCCCCAGCGGCGGCGTTTAAGCGTTCCTTTTCCTCCTGATTGTAGGGCAGCTCACAGGGAAAAAGCCGCTGCTCCCGGTCCTCATCCATCATCCCGCTCTGGAAAAGAAGGAGAGCGTCCCCTTCGTCCTCCCGGGAAAGAATCGCCTCCGGCGTCTGGGCATTGGACTTTGCATAATACTTGGAGCAGGTCCAGACGTGATCCGCCGTAAAATAGGCGATCTTCCGGAGCCTGCGCTCGGTGTCGAAGCTTTCCACACAGTAGCCGCCCGCTCCGGTCGGATGGCTTTTTTCCGCCGTCCTTCCGTCCACGGTCAGCTTCCATTTCATCGGCCGTCCCCGCTCCATCGCATAGACCGCGCGGCAGTTTCTCCCCTTTTCCTGAAAGCTCGCGCGGTTCTTTGCCGGCTCGCCGCTTTCAAAATAAGCGCGGCGTATTTCATAAAACAAATCCTGACCGGGAAAGTCCCCGTCATAATTCGCATCATAAACCGAATAAAAATCCAGATGAGCAAAACCCTGCATTTTTTTGCCTCCCATCTTCCCCGCGGGAGGCCCTTTGGCGAAAGGCCGACAACGCCCGCAGTATACATGTTCTATATTAGCCTACTCCCTCTGTTTTTTCAAGGTATTTCGGCCTGTGCGGGGAAATAAAGGATGCATTCGTATTCTTTTTTTACAGCTTTTCCGTATGCCGGCTGTCTTCTTCAGCGATATCTTCCGCCGCGGAAAGACTGCAATGGAAAAACTTCCACCGGCCGTCCAACCTATTGGTGGAAGACCGACATATTTTTGCGCAGTCTCTGCACCGTACTCCCGCTACTCCCGCTGATTTTAAAAAGATGCCGTAAGGCGCAAGTGAAAAAGTCCCATCTCTCCAGTGTTTTCCAAAAACAGCCTCCGTCTTGCCAGACAAAAAGGCCGGGATGCACGCTCCCGGCCCTTGATTGTATCTTTTTATATTCAGTCGTTCTTCCGCGGCTTTCCCGGCCCTTCCTCCGGCGGAGGTTCTTCGCCCCCCGGCTGGCTCTCTTCCTGTTCCTCTGTGCGGCGGCCGGCTTGCTCCCGCTCTTCCTGGTTTTCTTTACCGCCCTTCTTTTTGCCGAACACTCTCCCGCGGAACAAAAAACCGGCGATCAAAAACAGCACCGCGCACAGAAGAAAGGCCTGCAAAAACACCGAAAAACGATCCCCGTCCGCCACAAAGAGATCGGAACCCCATCCGGCAGGAGAATTTCCGCCGCCCGAATTCTCTGATGCGCCGCCGGTCGAAGTGTTCCATACTCCCGACGCCGTCCACGACCCGTCCGGCGCGCGGCCGGGGGCGTCTTCCTCCGGCCCGGGTTCCGGCGCGCCTGCGTCAGAGACGTCGGGCAGGACGGGCTGCACCGCCACCTCGTAGACCAGACGCGCGCCACTTTTCGCCGAAATCACCGTCACCGTGATGTTGGTCTCCGGTTGATTTCGCTCCACCGTCCTGCGATTGAAGCGGATGACCGCGTCCTCTTCTTCGGCCGCCGCTTCAAAGGTGACCTGCTTTACATTGCCCGGGACGGGCAGTTCATAGCGGAGAACGTCCGGGGAAAATTCCGGCGAAAGGCTGCCTACGCTGGGGACGAGCGAAGTAAGACGGCAGACCTCCTCGCTTTTGGTGCAGACGAAAAGGGAACACGACCCATTCTCCAGCACAGGCACCGCCTGGACTTCTTCCGTTCCGACCCCGTCGAGCGCCGAGGTCAGCGGGCTTTCCCCCAGAGAGGCGTCCCTGCGCACCTGGAATTTCAGGCAGAAAAAGGCCGTCTCCGCGCCGCCGGGCAGGGGAATACCGTCGCCGTCGCGCACAAAGATGACGGTAAGCGCTCCCGGCTCCTCCCGAACGTTGAGCTCTCCGGACGCCGCCGGCGCCACGGCCTCGATCCCCTTGTAATCCAACACCGCTTCGTCAAACTGGAAACGGACGCGGAACACCGCCGCGTCTATGTCCACATCCGCCGCCAGACCAAACGTGCAAAAAATCGTCTCCCCCGCAATGGGCGAATCGATATCCGCCCGCAAAAAGCCCCGGACGCCCTCCCGCGCCGCATGGACGGGAAGGATAAACATCAGCAGGAGCGCCGCCAGGCACAGGACGGCTGCTGTTTTCCGCCGCATATTGCCCCTCCTTTGTCTTGCTCTCCTTTATGGTACAAATCCGGCCGGACTCCGTCCGGCCGGTTGCAAAAACCGCCGCAGAGTTCACACGCGCCTGTGTACTTTGTGCGCCCTCATCTGGTATACTAAACAGGTACACAAGCAAGCCATCGGACGCAGCCGTTTCAGCGGCTGCGTCCGATGCTGGAACTTATCCACTGAAAGGGAGGATCCTTATGGATTTTGAAAAACTGATGCAGGAATTTCTTGACTGGCTCAGACAGGCGGCCCCCAAGCTGCTGGGCGCAGTGATCATTCTCGTCGTCGGCTGGTACCTCGCGAGCCTGGTCAGCAGCCTGCTGCGCAAGGCCATGCAGCGCGGCAGAACGGACGGCGGGATCGTCTCCTTCGTCTACTCGCTGACCAAGATCGCCCTTCGGATCATCGTATTTATTTCGGTTGCGTCCCAACTCGGCGTCAACGTCAATTCCCTCATCGCCGCCATTGGGGCGGCGGGCGTCACGGCCGGCCTCGCGCTCAAGGACAGCCTTTCCAACCTGGCGAGCGGCGCGCTCATCATTATCAACAAGCCCTTCCATGTGGGGGATTATCTGGAAACAGAGGGCCTGCAGGGAACCGTCTCCCGGATTGAGATCATGTACACCACCCTCGTCACCTTCGACAACAAGGAGGTCATCATCCCCAACGCCCGCCTGACCGCCAACAACGTCACCAACTTCACGGCGCAGAAGACGCGCCGGCTGGACCTGAACTATACCGTCAGCTACCGGGACGATCTTTTGCAGGTCAAGGCGCTGCTCGGCGAGCTGGTCGAGCGCAATCCGCGCGCCCTGAAGGACCCCGCCCCCATTATCGCCGTGACCGAGCATCAGGAAAGCGGCGTCTGCGTGGCCGTCAAGGTGTGGTGCGCCAGCGAGGATTACTGGACCCTTTACTTTGAAATGCAGGAAAAGGTGAAGCTCGCCTTTGACGAACACGGCATCACCATTCCCTTCCCGCAGATGGACGTCCATCTCCCCGCGCCGGGTCAGGGCGCTTAATCCTCCTGCCGCGTCCGGACGAGCAAAGCGCTTTCTCCCGCCCCCGCGGCGCAGATTCCGCCGTTGCGCTCCTTAAAATCCGCAACATAACGGCGGATGAGAAAAAGGATTTCATTGTTGGCCGAGCGGCCGTCGTATTCGGAAACGTAGTGCAGTTCTTCAAGCAGTTCTTCGTCGATGCGCAGAGACAAATGTTTGATCTTTTTCATAGTGAGCTCCCAAAATACGTTGTAGATCTAGTGTATCGTTTTTGAAGTTCCCGTTGGGAGGTTTGGACCTAAAATGAACCCACCTTTCCTTGCTTCACCGGAGCTTTCGGAAAAAAGCAATATGGATCAGGCATTGGAAGCGCGTTTTCGCCAATATCCGCCCACAGGCGGCGGTATCCGAAAAACTGTAAAGGGCCCGGTCATGGATGGCGATGATCCACGACCGGGCCCTTTGGCCACAGGAGACTTATTTGTACATCGGGCCGTACTGCGCGCAGGCGCGGTAGTCGGCCGTTTCCAGATGATCGGTGCCGAAGGAGCTCCACACCTGCGGGCGGTATATCCGCGCGCGGTCGACGTTGTGCATCGAAACCGGGATGCGCAGCATGCTGCACAGCGTGATGAGGTCCGCGCCGATGTGGCCGTAGACCCACGCGCCGTGGTTGGCGCCCCAGTTGGCCATCACACTGTAGACATCGGTAAAGGGGCCTTCTCCGGTCAGGATGGGGGCGAACCAAGTGGTCGGCCAGGTCGGGTCGGTGCGCTGATCGAGTTTTTCGTGCATGTCGGGGTCGAGCACCGCCGTGTAGCCCTCGGCGATCTGGATGACCGGGCCGAGACCGTCAACGATGTTCAGCCGCGCCATGGTGACAGGCATCTCCGCCCCCGTTCTGAAGTGGGAGGAGAAGCCGCCGCCGCGGAAATAGCCGTAGTCGGCGCGGCACCAGTCGGTGGCCTCCATACAGGCGGAAATGTCCTTTTCCTCCATGTCCCACCAGGCCTTCATGCAGCCCTTGCCGTCCGCATCGGTGGAAGCGCCGGTCGCGTCAAGCGCCGTGGCGCCCGAGTTGATCAGATGGATGAAGCCGTTGGCGGCCACGCCGGTCGGCCGCTTGCCGGTCACGCGCTCCACCGCCTCAGGACTCCAATAGGTGCGCACGTCGGAGAAGAGAGGCGCATAGCCGGTGAGCATATTCAGCAGCAGCATGGTCGCGCCGTTGAGGGTGTCGTTCTCCGTGGCGAAGGGGATGGGCTGACGCTTGCCGCGCCAGTCGAAGGTCGAGTTGAGGATTGATTCGGGGAAATCGCCGTTGGGGAGCCAGTCGGTCCACATGCGCTGCCCCTGGAAGCCGCCCGCCACGCCGTTGCGGCCGAGCGCCTCCTCATGCCAGCCGAGCTCGTCGAGCTTGGGATTGCCGAGCATGATGTCGCGGAAAATAAGGGTCATCTTGACCACGAAGGACCAGTCCTCATCGGGCGGGACGACCTTGGAATTTCTGATGTTTTCCGGCCAGTTGGCGGCGGCGTTCTTGTCGAAGCCCTCCCTGCAGTTGGCCTTGACCCAGGCGATGGCGCGCTCGTACTCGTCCTTGTCGTAAATCTCCAGACGGATGCGGCGGAGAATCTCGGTCAGGTCAACGAATTCCGCGCGGATGCCGAAATACTTCTGGAAGAAGGAAGCGTCACAGTAAGAACCGGCGATGCCCATACTGACCCCGCCGAGGTTGACGTAGGCCTTGCCGCGCATCCAGCCGACGGCGACGGCGCAGCGGGCGAAGCGGAGGATTTTCTCCTGGACGTCTCCGGGGATGGAGGCGTCTCCCCTGTCCTGCACGTCATGTCCGTAGATGGCGAAGGCGGGAAGTCCCTTCTGGGCGTGAGCGGCGAGCACGGCCGCGAGATAAACCGCGCCCGGGCGTTCGGTTCCGTTGAAGCCCCACACGGCCTTGACGGTCAGCGGGTCCATATCCATGGTCTCGCTGCCGTAGCACCAGCAGGGCGTGACAGACAGGCTGCCGCAGATATTTTCCTTGGAAAACTTGTCCGCACAGGCTGCCGCCTCTGCGCCGCCGCCGATGGTGCCGTCCGCAATGACGCACTGCACGGGCGTGCCGTCGGGATAGCGCAGATTGGAGCCGATCAGCTCCGCGGCCGCCTTGGCCATCTGCATGGTCTGCTCCTCCAGTCCCTCTCGCACGCCGCCCCAGCGGCCGTCGATGATCGGTCGGATACCTATTTTGGGATAATTCATGATGTTTTCCCCCTTTTATGGATTCAAAATTTTTAGAAATCGCTCATAGGGTTCGTCCCACGCCTTCGCATCCTCAGGCGGATATTCCGCCGGCGCAAAGGAGCGCCTCACGGCCGCCCGCGCTTCGCCCGGGCCGTCAAAACAGCCGAGCGCCTCCAGCTGCGCCGCCGCATTGCCGAGGGCGGTCGCCTCCACAGGTCCGGCCGTGACCGGCACGCCGGTAGCGTCGGCCGTCATCTGGCAGAGGAAGGGATCCTTGGCGCCGCCGCCGAGCAAGTAAATCCGGCGGTACTCCTTCTCTGCACAGGCTTTCAGCTGCTCGAATACATAGCGGTATTCCAGCGCGAGACTTTCGTAAATGCAGCGGACAATCTCGCCGTCGCTGCGCGGAACACGCTGCCCGGTGCGCTCGCAGAAGGCGCGGATGCGGCCGGGAATGTCCCCCGGCGGCACGAACTCGGGCGCGTCGGGATCAATAAAGCAGGCAAACGGCTCGCAAGAGCGCGCCAATCGCTCCATGTCGGCATAGGAATATTCCTTGCCTTCCCGGCGGAACTGGCGGCGGGTTTCCTGAATGAGCCACAGGCCGATGATATTTTTGAGGAAGATGACTTTGCCGCCGTAGCCAAGCTCATTGGAGAGATTGTACAGGCGCGCCCGCTCGTTGATCAGCGGACCGGCAAGCTCGGTGCCGAAGAGCGACCACGTGCCGCAGGAGATAAAGAGAAACTCCTCCTCTTCGGCGGGCGCGGCGAGAACCGCGCTGGCCGTGTCGTGCGTGGCGACGGACACCACAGGTACGGCGGGAACGCCCAGTCGTGCGCACAACTCATCCTTGAGGCGGCCGGTCACCGTGCCGGGCCGCACGAGCTTCGGCAGGAGAGAAACGGGAAGGCCCAATTCCTCCAGGAGCGGGAAGTTCCACTCCTTGGTCTCTAGGTTTAACATCTGGGTGGTGGAGGCCTCGGTCCATTCGGCGTGCTTTTCACCGGTCAGCAGGTATTCAAACAAATTGGGAATCGGCAGCAGGCAAGCGGCCTTCCCCAGAAATTCAGGCCGGCTCTTTTGCAGGGAGTAAAGCTGGTAAAGGGTATTGATATCCATGCGCTGGCTGCCCGTGCGCTCATAAAGCGCCTCTTCCCCGATCCGGCCGCACACCTCGTCGGAAAGGCCGTTCGTCCGGCCGTCTCGGTAGTGCACGGGCGCTTCCAAAAGCGCGCCGTCGGCGCCGAGCAGGCCGAAATCCACACCCCAGGTGTCCACGCCGACGCTGTCGAACCCGCCGGCGTCGCGCGCCTTTTCCAGGCCGGTCAGCAGGTTTTGATAAAGGTCTTCGAGATTCCAGAACAGGGTGCCGTCCTTTTCCACCGGCTCATTGTCAAAGCGGTGGACCTCTTGCAGGGAGAGTCTTCCCTCCTGATAGCTGCATAGGATCGCCCGCCCACTGGAAGCGCCGTAATCGAAGGCGAGCACGCGCGTGGTTTCCTTCATTCTATTGCCCCCTTTCCGCCTTGTCAAGCGTTTTATTCAGAGACCCGCTCGGTCCCGTTGTATTTCTGGTAGCCCGGATGCCGTCCGGTCACGTGATAGTAGGATTCGCGCAGCTCCATGAGCTTTTCGATCTGCGGCATGGGAATTTCCCTGGCCCCGCCCAGCAGATGCGCCGTCAGGCTGATTTTGGCGAAGAGCTCCAAGGTCTCCATGCGGTAGTAGGCGGTTAAGACATCCGCTCCCAAGGCGAGCGCGCCGTGGTTTTGCAGGAGCATCACGTCGTGATGCTGAAGATAAGGGGTGATCGCCTCGGGCACCTCCATCGTGGAGGGAGTGCCGTAGGGGGTCAGCGGGATGGAGCCGACGGCGATGACCGTCTCAATCATGGAGTATTCGTCCAGGCTCTTTCCGGCGACGGCGTAGCCCGTGGCCGTGGGAGGGTGGGCGTGCACCACGCCGCCGATGTCCGGGCGCTCCTCATAGCAGCGCAGATGCATCTTGATCTCGGATGAGGGACGGTAGCCCGGCTCTCCCTCGAGCACTTGACCGGAAGAATCGATAATCACCAGCTTTTCGGGGGTGATAAAGCTTTTGCTGATGCCGGTCGGAGTGGCGAGAAAACGGCCCTCGGAAAGACGGACGGAGACGTTGCCGTCGTTGGCGGCCACCCAGCCGAGCTGCCACATTTTGTGGCATATATCGCACACCTGAAGCTTGATCTCCTGCAAATCCATAAACACTGTCCTTTCTTTTCTGTGGTATGCGCCGCGGTTTCATCCGGAGGTCATTCCGGGGGTTGACGCAAACCAATCATTATGGCACAATATGCTCAGAAAGCGCGCTTCTTTCTTGCCTTTATGATAGCTTTTCCCTTTTAAATTGTCTATGGGCGGCGTTTAAATTGGTAAAACAATCGCATCTTCCAGCGAATTCGATCAAAACTCGATCCAATTCGCTCAAATAGGAATGGAGGAACCCCCTATGTCTCTGATGCAGCGCCAGCAGCAGATTCTCGACCTCGTGCGGGAACGCCATTTTGTGACGGTACAGTTTCTCTGCCGCACTCTCTACGCCAGCAGCGCGACCATCCGCCGCGATCTTGCCGAACTGGAAGAAAAATCGCTTCTGACGCGCGTGCGCGGCGGCGCGGTACTGCTTGAAGGGGCCAACCGGGACAAGCCCCTGCTCATGCGCGCCACCCTCAACCAGGAAAAGAAAGAGAAAATCGCCGCGCTCGCTCTGCGTTTTGTTTCCGACGCGGCCACCATCTTCCTGGATTCCAGCTCCACGGCGACCGCCCTCGCGGCCAGGCTCGGTCCTTACCGGGACCTGAGCGTCATGGCGAGCGGTATCACCTGCATCAACGCCCTGAATGAGCTGCCCACGGTCAAAATCTTCGATTGCGGCGGCATCGTGCGCAACCATTCTTCCCTGGTGGGTTCGCTGACCCTCTCGGCCATCGAGCGCTTCCGGGCCGATCTTTTCTTCTTTTCCTGCTGCGGCTTTTCCCTTGCCAGCGGGACGACCGAGGCGAATGAGGAAAACGCCGACGTCAAGCGCGCCATGTGCCGCAACGCCCAAAAGCGCATTCTGCTGTGCGACAGCACCAAGTTCGGCCAGGAATTCTTCTGCAAGGGCTGCAGCCTGGAGGAAATCACCTGTATCGTCACCGATCAAAAACCGCCGGAGCCCTTTCTTCAGGCGCTTGGCGACAAGCTGATTTATCCGGAATGAAGCAGAAAACGTCCAACGTTTCCTCAAAACCGTCCATATAGCAGACGTTAGTTTCCTTATTCCCACATACCGGCAGATAACAGCGGAGAAACTGTCAAAATCCTTTCTGACCTGTTCATATATTACTTTTTCTGGCTCACAGAAGAAAAGGAACAGTACTGTAATCTTGAAAAATCACAACACTTTTTAGGGAAAGGATAAACCAGCCCATGTTTGAAAATCGGGAAACAGGTAAAAAATAATATGACTATATGTTAAAATCGGAACATGGAGCCGAACGACAAGCAAGTTTTTTTGTTGCAACCGATAATAGCCGAATAGTTGGTAGAATAAAATACCGATTTTGATAAAATGAACTCAGGAGGTAATGCTGATGACACTTAGCGAAAAATTGAAAATATATCGAATAAACAAAGGCTTATCTCAAGAAAAAATTGCTGAGTCGCTCGGCGTTTCAAGACAAGCTGTTACGAAATGGGAAGCAGGTCAAACGACACCCAGTTCCAACAATTTAATCGCTCTGGCAAAATTATATGATGTATCACTTAGCGAATTAGTTGGCACAAAAAAGAGTGTTGGTGAGAAAATCAGAAATAGTCCTCGATATAATCCGATTTTAAAAGCGAATCTAACCAAAATAGCAATCATGTGTCAAACGGTATTCTTAAATGCAGCAATTCAAGAATATGATTTTGGGGATACTCCATTTGTGAATACCTTTCGGCTGATTTTTTTATTTGTTCCTCTCCTGTTTTCGTCTGTTTGGATGGCATTTAACCTGAGATATGAACAAGACAAACAGCAATTGAAAAAGAATACGCGCATAGAATTGCTGTACTGTATGATACAAGTTGCGATTGCTCTTACCGGCTATTACACAAAATGGTATCTCCCAGCAGCAATACTTCTTATCACTATTTGTCTTATTTATATTTTAGAAATCAATCCAAAGTATATGAACAGACCACTTGTTAGAAAAAAGAAGAAAAATTAAATGTCTTTTAGATAACAAATAATCTCCCTCCTCCAAAAATGCTTTCAAGGGTCGTCGTTGTGCTTCGCGTCCTTGGCAGCATTTTTTGATTTTTCTGATAAGCGGCCACGAGAGCGAATTGGATAAACCGCTTACGCTCTCACGCCATGATGGTATGTTATACATTTAGGGGGAAAAGCCTTGATTGAATATGGCTCACAGGGCACAGTCCGAGGCATGGCAAGGGTTTTCTCATCTCCTCAAAAAGTGCGTTCTATTGCGTAACAAAGTCCCACAGAAAAGCAGAGCGTATACCACTTTCGACAGTGGTTTATGCTCTGCTTCATTGCACCTATTGTTCCGCTGTTCCTTTTAAAATACAAGTTGAACCAGCAGCATATAGCAGACGGTCCCCGCAAAGATGCTTAAAAGCGTGTTGTGCCGCCACAGATGCAGCCCCACCACCAGCGCGACGGCGATAAGCTCCGGCAGGCCGAAGGGGGCGCTTACAACCGAAACGTTCTTCAGACAGTAAACCACCAGCATCCCCATGATGGCATAGGGCAGCGCCTTTCCGAGATAGGTGATGAAGGCCGGACGTTTTTTCCCCGCCGGAAAAATCAAAAAGGGCAGAAAGCGGGTGAGCGCGGTACAGACGGCAATCACACCGATTTGCAGCAGCGAATAAACCTCTCCGTTCATTCCGCCTCCACCCCGCTTTCCAGCTTTTTGCGGAAGAGCCAGAGCGAAAGGGTGATGGCCGCCATCGCCGGAATGACGAAGCCGTCCGGGCCGAAGAGCACAAGGCAGACCGCCGAGAGCAGCACACCGAGAAGCGCGGGCAAATGCTGCTTTGTGGAGGTCCACTGCTCTACAAAAATGACGACGAAGAGGGCCGTCATGACAAAATCGATCCCCGTGCTATTAAAGTGCAGCACACTGCCGAGGATGGCTCCCAGCGCCCCGCCGATGATCCAATAGCACTGATTGAGCAGCGAAAGGGTCACGCAATAGAGCCTGCGGTGCTCTTTGGGGACGGCGTCGTCGCTGCACAGCAGGGAAAAGGTCTCGTCGGTCAGGGAGAAAATCAAATAGGGCTTGGCCTTGCCCATGCCCTGGTAGCGCCCCAGCATGGAAAGTCCATAGAAAAAATGCCGGGCGTTGATCATAAGGGTCATGAGGGCGGTGGCGATGAGCGACGCGCCGCTGCTCAAAAGATCGACCGCGGCGTACTGCATGGCCCCCGCGTAGATGGTGGAACTCATGAGAATGGCCCACCAAAAGCTGTAGCCCTTGGCCTGCAGCAGAATGCCGAAGCCGAGTCCCAAAAAGAGATAGCCCGCCATCACGGGCAGGCTGACGCGAAAGGCCAGCCGAATGGTTTTCCGATCCATGCTTTTTCCCTTCCTTGTTTGTCTTCCGCCGTTTCCATCCGCCCCGGAAGGGTTTCCGGCTCACACGGAGGATGGTAGTTTCCCTGCTGATTCTAACAAAAACCGGCGGCAATGGCAACCACCTAAACCGAACCGCCGGGGAAGCGGCCGTTCTGCGCGGCCTCTTCCCCGGCGGAATATCAGAAAAAAGATGAATACCCAGAAGAACTGCAAAAAGTGATGCTCGGTTTTTATCGATTCATGAAAGAACCTGCTGAAATGTTGAAAAATAGAAATTATAATTGTTTTGAAGCGTCTTATACTGCAATACAGACAACTTAGAATTTGTAGCCCTAAACAATGTTAAAAAAGTTAGCAAATGTGATTGCTTTAATTGGTGGTGCATATCCTGATCAAACATTATAATAAAGCCATAAACCGATAAGGAGGAAATACAATGAATTTAGGAAACAGCTTATTTCAAGCCAGGAAAAAAAGCGGTCTTTCGCAGGAAGATGTGGCGGAAAAATTAGGGGTAAGCAGACAGACCGTTTCCAAATGGGAAACCGATGAAACTGTTCCAGATATTAGGCAGTCCAAGAAAATGGCGGTGCTTTATCATGTGTCTTTAGATGAACTGATTGACTTTGACATTGACATGAAGGAAATCCAGGAAGCTATCAACAAAACAAGCGAGGAAACAGAAGAAAAAATAGATTGGACAAATGCTTGGGGGAAAAAGTACCCTATTCTTCTAAAATATCAAGCAGAGGTAAATATTCCGAATTATGCTCATAGAATCAATAGTATGCTGGACGAATTGAAACAGGCTATCAATTTCATGAACAAGATGCAATGTTAGTTCTGAAAGATATTCTGTACAATGTCTGGAAGAGCCGCAAGAGCAAAGTGAAGTGATCACTTCCAGTTTGTAGAAATATGAGCTTTTTGGGGCCGATGTCCTGTAAAACGGCTTTTATCCAAATGATACAGAAACAGACGATGTCCACAGAAATAACGAGCATCGGATTTTGATATCAGAATTCCAATTTGCCAGCTTTCTTTTTGCGGCATAAAAAGAAACGGTGCAACCCCTTTTTGAGGTTACACCGTAACTCACATACAAAAATGATTTCCTGATAGGACTTGCCCGTTGGGACAGCGTGCTTTGCTTTCGCAAGGCCGGTCAGTCGAGGAATTCCTCGCGGATGACGACGCCGAACGCCTTGGCCACATCGCGCAGGCCGTCGTCCGAGATGGTCTGGCGGATGCCCCGGCCGCAGCTTAAAGCGCGGACGGTGATGTCGGCGGCCTTTTCGATGGTGTGCATCAGGCCGAAGGTGGTGTCAAAATCGGGGCCCGAGCAGAAAAGACCGTGATGGGCCCACACAGCCGCGTCGTACTTCTTCATCAGCTCGCAGGTGGCGAGGGCGATCTCCGCCCCGCCGGGAACCATCCACGGCACCACGCCCACGCCGCCCGGGAAGACGACGGGACATTCGGTGGCGCTCTTCCAAAGGGCGCGGGAGAAATCCCGGTCGGTCAGCGGCAGCACGAAGGTCAGAGCGATCAGGCTGGGCGTATGCGCGTGGTAGATAACGCGGCAGGCCCCGCCGGTGGCCTCGACGCGCACGCTGTGGTTCATGAAGTGGCTGGGAAATTCGGAGGTGGGGTTTCCGCCCTTCTCCAGTCCCCAGACAATCCGCCAGGCGTCCCCCTGTGCGTTGATCTCGACGATGCAGATGTTGTCCTGCGGCGCAAGGGAGACGTTGCGGAAATACTTGCCGCTGCCCGTGGCGATGAAATATTCGCCCGCCAGGTTCTCCGCCTGCACGCCCATCGAGACCCACGGACGGCCCTGCACAAACCAGGGGTTGCACGCATCGACCTCCTCCGGCGTCAGGCGGTAGGTCAGGTTGCCGCCGTTGCGCTCATGCCAGCCCTGTCTGAAACCGTCGTCACACAGGCGGATAAAGCCCCGCATGACCTCCAAATCTGTGATTTTCATCTTATTCTACCTCTCGTTTCATCAAAACATCCCGTTCATATTTCTCTACCTGGGCAAACCAGCTCTCGTCGGCCGGGACGCCCTGCGTCTCGCAGTAATGGGCCCACACATCGCCGAAGGGATAGGTTTTGATTTCCTCCTTGCGCACCATCAGCTCGGTAAAGCGAGCCGAATCCTGCAACTTTTTGAATTTGTCATGCGGCTGCAGCAGGGCGTAAAGCAGCGCCTTTTCCAAGTTGCGCGCGCCCACCGTCCAGGCCGCCACGCGGTTGATGGAGGCGTCAAAAAAGTCGAGGCCGGGCAGCACCCGGTCAAACGCGCCGTTGCGGACGATCTCCAGGGCGATTTCCTTGAGTTCATCCTCAAAAAGCACAACGTGGTCGGAATCCCAGCGCATGGGGCGGGTGACGTGCAGGGGGATTTTATCGAAAAAGGGGAGCAGAGCGGGAATCTTGTCGCTGACATACTCGGTGGGATGGTAATGGCCGTTGTCAAGCAGCAGATAAACGTCTGGATGGGTTGCGGCATAGGCAAGGTAGAATTCGCTGCTGCCCACCGTGTTGGCCTCCAGGCCGATGCCGAAGACCTTGCTCTCCACCGAATCGACTACGCCCTCGAGCCGCTCGGCGAAAATCTCGTCCAGACTTTGCCGCAGGCGGAGCCTGGGGCCGAGGCGGTCGGCGGGGATATCCTTAAATCCGTCGGGAATCCAGAGGTTGCACTGCACCGGCTCGCCGAGCTCCTTTGCGATGGCGGCGGAGATTCTGCGGCAGGCGATGCAATGGCGCACCCAGAAGGAACGGATGGTTTCGTCGGGATGCGAAAGGGTCAGGTTATCCTTCACCATCGGATGGCTGAAGCAGGTGGGATTGAAATCGATGCCCAGTCCGCGCTGTTTCGCATATTCCATCCATGGGGCGAAATGTTTGGGTTCAATGCGGTCACGGTCCACCGTTTCCTCACCAAAGACAGCGTAGCTCGCATGGAGATTGATCCGCTTTTTGCCCGGAATCAGACTCAGCGCCTTGTCAAAATCCATCATGAGTTCTTCGGCCGTGCGCGCGCGGCCCGGATAGTTGCCGGTGGTCTGAATGCCGCCCGAAAGCCCCTCTCCTCTGCCCTCAAAGCCGGTGACATCGTCCCCCTGCCAGCAGTGGATGCTGATGGGCTTGGCGGCGAGCCGGGCGAGCGCCTCCTCCACGTCCACGCCTGCGGCGGCGTAGCGCGCCTTTGCTTCCTCGTATCTCGTTTGCATTAAAACCTGCCTCCTTTATTGATGTTCTCCGGGGAAATAGTCTTTGACGGAAAAGCTCTCCCGCACGGCTGCGCGGGCGGCCTGCAGATTCGGGAATTCCCCCGCGGCAATCATCTGCACCAGCAGGTTGCCCAGCGCCGTCGCCTCGGAGGGGCCGGCGCTGACCGGCAGGCCGGTATAGTCCGCTGTGAGCCGGTTGAGGGTGCCGTCCTTGCTGCCGCCGCCGACAATGCTTACTGCGGTATACCGTTTTCCGGTAATTTTCTCCAGCTCCTCAATCGATTCGGCGTAGCAGCGGGCGAGACTGCGGTAGACGCAGCGCATGAGCTCGCCTGTCGTCTGCGGAACGGCCTGACCGGTCTTTGCACAATAGCCCTTCACCGCCTCGCACATGTTGTTCGGCGCAAGAAAACTCGGATCATTGACGTCCACCAGGCTGTCGAAGCCTTCCGCCTTTGCCGCAAGGTCCTCCAATTCGGCATAGGAAAGCTTTTTGCCAAGATCCCGGCGGATGGATTGAATCATCCACAGGCCCATAATGTTCTTCAAGAAACGATAGCGATAAAAGTATCCTCCCTCATTGGTAAAGTTGGCGGCGCGGCCCGCCTCGCTGATGATGGGGGACAGGCTTTCCACCCCCAGCAGGCTCCATGTTCCGCTGCTGAGATACACGGTATGCTCATCCCGCGCCGGGACGGCGAGGAAGGCGCTGGCCGTGTCGTGCGTGGCGGTCAGAACCACGGTGCAGTCAAAGCCCACCCTCTCACGGATTTCCCGGGAAAAGCGTCCCACCGTTTCGCCCGGCATGGACAGCGGTGCAAAGGGCCGCTCGGGCAGGCCCAGTCTGCGGATCAGTTCACGGTCCCAATCCTTGCCCTCTGCGTTTACCAGCGCCGTGCTGGTGGCGTTGGTGTATTCGTTTTTCTTGACGCCGGTCAGGAGGAAATGAAAATAATCGGGTAGCATGAGGAGGCGCTCCGCCCGCGCAAGCAGCTCCGGCCGCTCCCTTTGAACGGCGAGCAGCTGATAAACCGTATTGAACAGCTGCTTCTGAATGCCCGTCCGCGCGTAGTGTTCCTCAAAGGGCACCCTCTCCTCGGCGACCTTGTCCATGCCGGCCGTGCGGCTGTCCCGGTAGGCGACCGTATCCCCCAGCAGGCGGTCTTCCGCGTCGAGCAGCACAAAATCGATCGCCCAGGTGTCCACCCCCATGGTCTCGGGAATCTTACCCGCCGCCTTGCAGGCCGAAAGCCCCGCAAGAATATGCTCAAACAGGGCATTCAGGTCCCAGCACTGGTGGCCGTGCCTCTCCACCAGATTGTTTTCAAACCGGTAGACCTCTTCCAGCGCAATACGTCCGTTCTCCGTATGGGCGAGAATGTGTCTTCCGCTGGAAGCGCCGATGTCCACCGCCAGATAATAGCGCATCTGAAATCTCTCCTTTCTTTCCCACCTTCAAAGAATACCGCAGCCGCCTTTTGCCCCTGCGGCCGCCCTTTTTCTTGATTATAAAACCCATAGATACAAAAAATAAGGACGCGATTTGCAAAATAATCACGTCCTCATTTAACTCGTCGAGGTGATATTCCATCATTGTTTTGAAGCAGCCCCCGTTTTGCCCCAGCGGTCGACCGGGCTGCATCGCCTGCGGCGCTTCCCGACGCCCCTGCCGCTATTCTGCGCGGTATTCGGTCGGGTTGACACCGTAGCGTTCCTTAAAGGCGCGGTAAAAATAGCTGGTATTGTCATACCCCACCGCGGCGATCACCTCGCCGACCGAAAGGTGAGTCCCCCGCAGAAGCGCAGCCGCCTGGGCGAGCCGCTTCTGCCGCAGCAGCTCCTTATAGGTTTTTCCGGTGGATTCCTTGATGAGCCGGCTGAGATAGGCGAGCGATACGCCGTGTCGTCCGGCGACAGTACCCAGCCGGGCCGAGCGGTAGTTTTCCTCGATTTCCCGCAGCGCGTCCACAACAAGGGCGTTGTCATACCGCGCGCCGGGAATGGAGGCGAGGCGGTCGGTGTGGCCCAAAAGCTGCAGAAAAAGCAATCCCATGGTGGTCTGATTGATCCTGCGGTGGTTGGGCTGGCGATTTTTAATGCTCCAAACCATATTCTCCATCAGGTTCTGCACGGGAAGCAGGTCGGCCACCTGGAAGTGCAGGAAGCTGATCTCTCCCCTGTCCCGCCGCAATCCGCCAATGAGAAAGGCCCCCAGCGGGTTATCCGCGCCGACCATGTCGAGCGCGACGTCAAAAAACTGAGGAAGGATCATGAAGTTGACGGCCACATCACCCCGCTCCGCCTTTTCGATGGCGTGGCAGGCGTGCTGGTTGAGCATCAAAAGCTCTCCCGCACGCAGGGTGATGGTCACGTCGTCGTTGACAATATGGGTTGTGCTGCCGCTGCACATGTACATGATCTCGATGTAATTGTGGGTGTGCCGCGGGAAGGCGGCAAAGCGGGTATGCGTGCGAATGGAGATCAGCCTCCCATGTTCGACCATTTTAGCGCTCTCCACCACAAAATCCCGCGTGCTGGCGTAGCGCGCCTTGTCCACTGGCGCGCCGTGAAGCAGTCGCTCCTCCTCCTCTGTGATACGGCTGAGCTCGTCTAACAGCTTTTGATCCATGGAATCCCCCCCTTACAACGAAATCAGCAAAACGGCCGGACAATCACGGAAGCACGTGATCTCCGGCCGTTAATTATCTTACTCCCACTCGATAAATTTAATTAAGAAGGAAGCGTATTTGCCGTGATTTTGCAGAAAAAACTTTCGCAAATTTATTAACATTCTCCCTGTCATTTAAGGTTTATCTTTTTCTTAGTATCAAAATAGTATCACAAAAAATTAGGAAACGCAAGGCTTCTATCCCCAACACATCTCGGTTTTATCTATGTACGGCCCGATAGTCTTTTGGGGAGCAACCAATGCGTGCCTTAAAGAGTTTACCAAAATGGCTTTGGGACTGAAAGCCAACGGCATGGGTGACTTCTCCAATGGAAAGCGCCGAGGTTGTTAAGAGATCGGCGGCTGCCTGGAGCCGATATTCAAGCAGATAGTGATAGGGTGTGTCCTGCATGGACCATTTGAAGCAACGCAGGCATTCCGATTTACTGACCCCAGCGCTTTGGGCTAAGTCCTCCAATGTAATTTCGTCGGCATAGTGTTCTTGAATATAGTTTAAAAAAATCCGCATCCGATTTACGGTCATGTCATAGACCGGAGCTTTCGGCACAGAGATATTTTTAGCCAATTCAAGCCAAAGGGCAACGAGCAGCGACAAAATTTCGTATTCATAACAAACAGCCGAGTCCGCGTCAATGTTGGATAATTCCTTCAACCGTTCAAGTACCCTGTCCTGCCAAGGGTTTACCGGGTCAAATTGCAGACAGGTGATCTGCTTGCAGTCCACGATCTGCTTCACATACTTTGCCGCTGGACTGCCGGGGTAAAAGGATACCAACTGTTCCGGAAACAGAAAGCTCTTATAGTGGCAATCTGACGAGGCCAAAACGAGGTGGACAACATTCTTGTTGAGAAATACCCCCTGTCCAGCAGGAACAATCTTTGTCTGATCCAGTGTGTGAAGATATAACTCTCCGTCCATCACATAGATGAATTGAAAATCCTCGTGCCAGTGCATGACATTAAATCCCGGTGGCTCTGGAATACTTTTCCCCTTTTCGATATCCATGCATAGATAAGGGAAATTGCTTTCACTGTTCAAGTTGACCGAGTTGAGATAGTCATTTGGCATTTCATCGCGTCCTTGTGATATTATGATAATTTCCGGAGATAAACTTATAGAATCACGGAAATAAATCGTGATATTATTATAAACAAGAAAAACATTGCAGTCAATCGTGCACTCAGAAGTTGAGTGGTTTTGGAATAGAGGGGGTGACACGGCATGGCATACTTTTTATATGGTAAAAAGGAGATTGCATATCTAAAAAGTAAAGACATAAAGCTGGCTGCAATCATAGAACAAGTGGGCCGCATTGAGCGGGCAGTGGACGATGACCTGTTTTCCTCTGTGATCCATCACATCATCGGTCAACAAATTTCTACCAAAGCCCAGCAGACCATTTGGGCTAAGCTGACCACCGAACTGGGTGCGATCACCCCGAATACCCTACTGGCCTGCGGCAGAGAGCGGCTCCAAGCCTTTGGAACTACATGGAAAAAGGTGGACTGCATGTTAGACTGTGCCCAAAAGATACAGTCCGGACAGTTCGACATTGAGGCGTTGAATACCATGACGGACGAGGAGGCCATCGCCGCATTGTCCTCCTTGAAGGGGATCGGAGTGTGGACAGCGGAGATGATCTTATTGTTTTGTCTTCAACGACCGGACATTTGCAGCTATGGCGATCTAGCCATCCAGCGGGGGATACGGACGGTTTACCGCCACAAGGAACTGTCCAGAGAGCGGTTTGAAAGATATCGAAAACGCTTTAGCCCCTATTGCAGTATCGCCAGCCTTTACTTCTGGGCGGTGGCCGGGGGCGCAGTTCCAGAGCTGACCGACCCGGCGGCAAAGAAATAGGAGGCGCGCATGACAAGAGAGGAAATGGTGACGGTGTGCCAGCGGCGGGATCAAAGTTACACGGGGAGGTTTTATCTGGCCGTGAAAAGTACAAAAATCGTCTGTCATCCGGGCTGTCTATCCAAGGTGCCTTTAGAGAAGAACATGGTATTTTACGACACGTTGGAGGCGGCTCTGGCAGACGGCTACCGCCCATGTAAACGCTGTATGAAAGAAATGTGGAGGTAAGTGAAATGGAACGTGTGATCGTGCTGTTTGAAGTGACCGTCAAGGACGGCAAAATGGAAGATTATTTAAAAATGGTGGCAGGGCTAAAGGAGGCGCTGTCCCAGGCCGAGGGCTTTATCCGCTCCGAGAGGTTTTCTTCTTTTGCGGCGGAGGGTAAGCTGCTCAGTATGTCTGTATGGGAGGACGAGGCCAGCATGGAGCGGTGGCGCAATTTGACGGCTCATCGGCTGTGTCAGAAGCATGGACGGCTAAACGACTTTGCCGACTATACCATCACCGTTGTTACACCAAAGCGCACCTACTCTATGACCCAGCGGCAGGAGGCCCCGGAGGACTCCAACCGCTTTTTGGAGGTGTAATGATGCAATACACAACTACCTATCAGTCCCCACTTGGCAGCATTACACTGGCCGCGGACGGTGAAGCCCTCACCGGGCTTTGGTTCGAGGGGCAGAAATACTACGCCCTTTATCTGGACAAGGAACACGAGGAAAAAGACTTACCTGTATTCCGGCAAGTCAGGGAATGGTTGGATATCTACTTTTCAGGCCAAGATCCTGGCTTTGCCCCGCCCATGCATTTTACTGGCTCGGACTTTCAAAATGAGGTTTGGGCTATTCTGGCCTCCATCCCCTATGGAAAAACCCGCACCTATGGCGACATCGCCCAAGAGCTGGCCCAAAAGCGGGGTCTGGCCCGTATGTCAGCCCAAGCAGTGGGCGGAGCCGTAGGGAAAAATGAGATCTCCATCATCGTCCCCTGCCATCGGGTGGTCGGCTCCAACGGCAGTTTAACCGGGTATGCTGGCGGCATCGCCAAAAAGATAGAATTGCTGAAGCTGGAACGTGCCTTCAAAGAGGAATATTTTATCCCAAAGCACTCCACCGCACCATAATAAGAAACCTCTTCCGATTATTAAAATCAAGTGAAGCAGGGTATAGAAAGAGGGTTATCTTTGAGCGCCCACTTTCTATCACCTTGTATAGATGATCTCCTCGTCTACAATCTCTGCTGCCATTGCCCGAATATATTCTTTCTTCTTTTTGTCATTATCATGTGTCCAATCTGTCTACGCCAACAAAAAATTGGAAGAAGACGCCGAGGAAATTTTGTAGGCAAATAGCGGAGGAGGAATGTAAAAAATCAGGTATTGGCGTGGTCAAAAAGGGAGTTGACAATCTGCTAAAGTTTGGCCCCCTGGATATCGCAATCGATCTTGTCAATGATGAGCATCCTATACTTGGCAAGGACTTTCATCTTATCATTTCAGATTCCCATCCATTTTGCTTCTTCCATTCCGGCTTCCTTTCCGTATCAACGTTTCGATACGGAAAACAGTCTATTACTTCTCCCTCCTCTCCGCCATTTCCCTACATTTTTTCTTCGGCACTGACAGTTGGCAGACCGCACTTCCAGTATAGCAAAGGGAGTTTTTCTTTTTGCATTATCGACATAAGTCTTCTTTTGTACCACTCGCCTAGCGAGTCGTTTTCTAGATGCAAGAGGGGAGCGCAGTCCTTTTCAGACCGCGCTCCCCGCGTTCACTGTTTTTTGTTTTCGGTTCAGCCGTTTTCAGCGGTTATACGGTTAAGCCTGCGTGCGTCTTTTGTGCAGCAACAGCGCCGCCAGCGCGGAAATACCTGCGAACAGGGCGATCAGCAGGACGGGCGAGCTGTCTCCCGTGGAGGGTTCTTCCGGCTCCCCGGGCTGAGAGGATTCGCCGGGCTTGGAAACGTCCGGATCAGACGCGCCCTCCTTGACAAGCCCATCGATGGCCGTCCGCAGTGCGCTCGCCGCTTGATCCACCAGCGCCTGGTCGTCCTCCGTGAGGCTTTCATCCGCCAGGATGCCGTTCGCCTTTGCCAGCGCCGCGCTCAACGCCTTTGCCGATGCTTCGGTGTACTGCGAAAGGTCGATGCCCTCCGCCTGCTCCACCGCTTCCTTCAGCGCCGTCTTGTTCGCCTTCAGGCGCGCCTGCGATGACGCGCTCAGAAGCCTCTGCGCCATCTCGTCTACCTTCTCCTGCGTCGCTTCTTCGTCGGCGTAGAGCGCCTCCGCCTCCGACAGCAGTTCGGAGAGTCCTTCAATCGTCGTGGCGACATACCGGTCGGCTTCCGCCACAATCGGCTTTGCAAGGTCGATCGCCACCTTCAGGTTCGACTTATCCACCGGGATCAACTCCAGACCCACCAGCGCGTCCAGAAGGGCGTCATACGCCTCTTCCACTTCCTGCGGCGTGGCGTCCGCGTTCTCCAGAACGGCCTGCGCCGCTTCCTTCGCGTTTTCCAGCTTCTCCCAGCTTGCCGCCGTGTACTTGCCTTCCGTCAGCTTGGACGCCTCTTCCAGCAGCGCCTTCAAAGCCGTCTTGTCGGCCTGATCCACAAGATTTACCAGCGCGGCGTGGATTGCTCCCACCGCCTCATTGATCTGCTGCTGTCCGGCGTTTTCATCCTCCAGCAGCGCGCGGCCGGAAGCCAACGCCTCCTTAAGCGCCTGAACGGAAGACGGCGTGCAGCCTGTCGTGTCGGTTTCTTCCGCGATTTTGATGATCGCCTTCAAAAGCTCCTTGTTGACCTCTCGCTCCAGGCCGTCCCTAGCCTGCAGCAGCGCCGCGAAGGCCGCGTCCACCTCGGCCTGACCGGCCGACGCGTTCTCAAGAACCGCCTGTGCCTCGGAAAGCGCCGATTGGAACGCCTCCCAGCTTTCCTCGCTGTAGCTTCCCTGTACCATGTCCTTCACCGCTTCATACAGCGCCTTTAGGGCTGTCGTGTCGGCCGTGGGGATGGGTTCAAAGCGCGCGGTAATCTGTACATCCTGCGCAGGCATGGTAAAGGTATAGGCGTCTGTTTCGCCTGTGACGGCAGTCGGTTCATACTCGGTTCCGTCAGTCCCGGTGACTTTCAACGATCCGGGAACCAGACGGTAGCCCGTATGAGCCTGCTCATACACCGTGACCACATCTCCCTCGTGCGCTCTGGAATAATCCGTCGATGTGCTGGTGGAGAGATTTCCGTTTTCAGGCTGTTGCGTATCAATATCACAGGTGGCGTACAGGGTGACGGGCTCCCCGATTTTTTCGGAGATATTGGACTTATTGACCTCCTGCAAGACCCATTCCTGATCCGGCACGGTTTCTTCCAGCGTCCAAATCCGTCCGTTGGTCCAAGCGCTTCTCATGGCGCTCTGGAGTTCCTCGGAATACGCCTCTCCAACCGTGAACGCGCCCTTCTGGATGGCGTTGTTCCAGGTCTTGAGCATTCCGGCCATGTGCGGGTACTGGTTAAAGGTGTTGCGGTTGACATACCAGCCCGCGCCGGCGTTCCAGCCGCCCTTCATGGAAAGGTTCATCAGCAGATTGGGTTCGCTGTATCCGCCGTGGTTGCCGTGATCGTACATCCAGCCCAGCATGGCCGGGAAGAAGTTTTTACGGTAATAGGTTAGATAGTTGAGCATCTGATTGAGCGGCGTGTTGGACTCTCCCCAGCTGATGCGGGAATGAACGTCCCAGACATTTGTGTCCATATCGCTTGCCTCGGTAATAAATCCATCCTGATATCCCACCTGATTGTAAACGCTCTTCATGTACATGGCGGGCAGCAGATTGCTGTAGACAGACATTTTGGTGGATTCAAAGGAATCGTAGGACATGCAATGGATGCCTGTACCGGCAAAAGCCTCTCCCATGCGTGTGGTGATGGGATCGAGCGATTCCCAGCCGCCGACAAGACCGACGTAATAATACCAAAGCTTGTAGGCGTTCTCTCCAGCCGCATGGGCCGCTGCTGCGGTTCCGCTGGTTCCTCTCAGACAGCCGATCAGCTTCCATTCCTGCTCGCTGACCTGAACGCAGGAAGCATAGGTGATCAGTTCCTCGCCGATGCGGATTTCCCGCCGTCCGCCGCTGGCGCCGACGACCTCGTCGGAGAAAGGATGTCCGTCAGCCACATAGAGGGTGGTATCCGAAGCCGATGCATCGCGGGTCAGCGCGGCAAAACCGGCATAGGACAGCGCGTCGGTCGCCTTGGGCGTCGTGTATTTTGTACCATAGCTGATCAGGTTGGAGAGGGTATGCGTTCCAACATATACGCCGTATTCGGCCGCCTTGTCAACGATTTGACTGGCGCTTTCATCTGATCCGCCGAAATTGCCGTTGAATTCATACGAACCCTCGCCGTTCCAGGGACCGGAAGCGCCGTACTGAGCGTAAATGTAGTTGATGCCGGCGGCGTTGGCCATTTTGGCGTCGTTTTCCACCACGTCCAGCCCCCAGATGGCGTCATTGAACACCAGGAAATCCTGACCGGTTTCCAGAGAAGTCTTCTGCCATTCGCCGTTGATGGTGGGATGAGGCAGACCCTCGTTCGTCTGAATGTCGGATATGACATTGAGGATATTGTCCGGCCTGGTTCCGTACAGGGCGATGGAGGAACCTATGACGCTCGCCAGCTCGTCGGCATATTTGCCCGTCATGGCCGGCTGAAGCTGGGGAACCTCCGAATAGTAGGCGATGGTGCGCATGGTGTCTTGCGTGTAATCCCAGGTATACGCCTGCAGCGCGCTTCCCCAGGTGGAGAAGGCCGCCGTGTTGGAATAGATATTCCGGGTCACACGGGGATCGGCAAAGCCGTTGACCAAGGGGAGGTCAGGCGCGTAAAACGCATCCTTGTACTCAATCGGCCAGCCGCCCGTCGTCTTGGTGTTGAGCATGTGCATGCCGATGGCATACTCGTCGTCATAGGCCGCTCCCACAGTCTGACCGCCGTCGGTAATCGTTGTTTTGACCGGTCCCCAAAGAATGGCCTGGATGGAAACGCCGTCGGGCTTTTCCAGTTCCGTCAGGGTCAGGGAGGTGTAATTTCCCTTTTCCTGAAGCGCAACCTTGGCCGTCGCATTGATGGAGGCGAAGCCGAAGGTCAGAACGCCCGCTTCTTCATCATACGTAAGAGAAGTGGGCTCCTCAATCATGTAGTCCGCCACAAGGGAGATCAGACTTCTCAGCTTTTCGTCCGGGCCGGGGCAGTAGTAGTCCGTCCCGTCCAGAGAACTGACCAGATTGGTCACACGGCCGTAGCTGTCCAGCGTAATATTCAGCAGCCCGGCCCGGAGGACAAAGGCGTCCGGCGTAGAGGGCAGCACCCAGGACGCCGTGAGGGTAAGGTCCCCCGTCACAGGGGTATTGAAGCGGTAGGGAACGCCGCTGAGCATCCAGCCGGCAAAGACAAACCCTTCCTTTTCCGGGTTCTCCGGACGGGTCAGCAGGAGACCCTCGGTCACGCGGACCGGGTCAACGGCCGAGCCGCCGTTCGAGTCAAAGGATACGGTATGGACAGGGACGGTCTTCCAGTTGGCGACGAGGGTCATGTCCCCGGTCACAGGCTGGGTAAAGTCCCACTCCTCTCCGCCGGCCGCGCCGACGGTCCACTTGTCAAACAGGATACCAAGCTCATCGGAAACCGGCGCTTCCGGCATGGATACGCTCACGCCCTCGGGCACCTGAACGCTCTGGGTGTTTCCGTCTCCGCAGTCAAAGGTGACCGTGCAGTAGTGATAGGCCTGAAGCTGCACCATCTGCGGCAGAGGATTGTCCGTCTTTCCGCTGCACCACCATCTGATGTAGCGCGCTTGGGTCGGCGCAAAGGAGATTGTGGTTCCGCTGCCGTCCGAATTCTCTTCATAGGCTTCATCGTTTCCGGCCTTCACGCCGGTAATCGTGCCGTTTTCCAGTCGTCCCTCACAGACCGTCTGTCCGGAATTGCTTGGGTCCTGACCGGTGAGGTCCTCTTCATCGGAATTATAGACGTTGACCCAGTCGGTCCCGTTTTCTGAAAGCTGGACCACCTGATTGAGATAAACCCTGTTATCCATGTTGGTCTTGAAATAATTCCAGATTTTGACGTTATTCAGAGTCTGGACTTCTTCTAAATCAAACAGTACGTAAACGGCCTCTCCCGTCTCGCCGCCTTGGTTGGTTCTGGGCGCCTTCCAGTAGTCGGTATTGATACTGCCGCCCGCCATTTCCGCGAGGTCGTTGCGGTCGTAACCGCCCCACCATCCGCCGGTATTCACGCCGGCGGAGTTAAACTCCGAACCGGTGACGGTTGCGCCGTAGGCCAGGTTGCCCTGCGGCACCAGATCAATTGGCGGAGTTTCCGCACCGGCGGCGTAAACTTCAATCTCACACGCCGTCAGTGCATTGGGCCAGCAATTTTCTCCCGGCGTGGGGACTGTGGAAGCGCCGTGCTGATAGTAGCGCACGTAACGAGCCTCCGCGGCCTCAAATTCCACCATGATGCCCTCGGCGGAATTGACCTGTTCCTCATCCGTTCCAGCGCCGAAGCCGAAATAATTGCCCGCGTCGGTGTTAAAGACCGTCCGCGTGGATTCGTCTTCAAAATTGGGATCATTCGAGATGCGAATCACCATATTGTGAGAGGTGTTGTAGTAGCCTGCATCGGCCGGCATTGCGCCGATATACCGAATCCGGTCGATGCTATAACTTCCCCCTAAATCAATGGTGAGATAGGTTTTGTCAGAAGTATCTTCCGCCTCGGCGGCCGTGCGGTGCATATAGCTGTATTCCCATCCGTCGGCGATCACGCCATCGGTGACAAAATCCAGATGTGTTTCCGTCCCGCCGGCACTGACGGTCACGGTTTTGCCATAGGCCAGGTTGCCCTCCTCCTCGGTAGCCGCTGCCGCCTGCATAGGTCCAACCGCAGCGGAAAGGAGCAGGCTCGCAGATAGCAACGCGCTGAGCAGCTTCTTTTTCAAATGCACTCTGATTTCCTCCTTCAACTTTTTGGGTAGACATGCGTCCCCGCTCTTTGGGGCCGTTTCCACAGAAGGCATCCGGGCGCCTCCGCCCGTTTTCTTGCCTCTTGGCGAACCACCTCCCTATTGGAGCCAGCTTATTTCCGGTTGCCTCCCTCCTTTCATTCACCCATGTAATATCTGGAAACTGTATGCATTGTCTCCTGTATAGCACATTATCCCGCCGATTTCCACGTTAAAAATTAACACTTTTCTCAAAAAAGCGGATTTTAGAAACTCAAAAAAATACGGATTTGTTCAGAAAAATGATAAAGTCTCATTTCAAAGCCGTTTGGCAACAGGTACCGAACTCTCCTCTGATGGAGGCATTTCAGGGCTCATGACGGCCGCCGCTTCTCATTTACGCCGGCGTCGGGCCGATTCATGATGAAACACAGGCCTTTCCTATACGCTACAACATCCGGCAAATGGAGGTGAGATATTCCCCGCTTCCACTGCCAGTGTTATTTTTTTGAGGGTACCGGTAATTTTTTGAGCCGCTAAAATGTACTTTTCAATAAAAGTGTTAGATATTAGCGTGGAAAGAAGGAGCGGTCTGTGCTATACAGGAAGAGGGTCACCCGCTGTGGTCGGACGATTCGGCCAAATTTGTCAAGGGATTTTGTCTTTGCAGCCGCCTTCTCCCTTTGTCCCTTTCATTCCGGCCGCGTCTAGAATTTTACCAATGCAACAGGAGGAATTGATATGAAATGGGATCAGATCCACACCGCTGAAGAGATGGAGGATGCGCTGGACCGGGAGATACAGAATACCCGCGTCCACCGGTTCCGCATTCGTCTGATTGACGCTCTGGGCGCCCCCCTGCGGGGCCTTTCCATCCGGGCAGTCCACAAAAATCACGATTTTGTCTTCGGGGTATGCCCCAACGGGCACATCAGCATGACAAACCGCCTTGCCTGCGGAGAGAGCAGGGATGCGGAAGTCTACTGGGAACGTATCGGCGATGTATTCAACGCAACGACGCTCTGGTGGGGCTGGAAAGTCCTGGAGCCGGATCAGGCTGTGTGGACGTTTGACGGCGAAGTACATGGGTTCGGTCCTATGGAGCGTATGGTGGAGCGGGCGGAACTTCTAAACCACCGAATCACAGCCCATGCCATTCTGTATCCCCGGGAGGATTTGTCCCCTCAATGGCTCTCATCCTGCGGAGAACAGGAGGCTTTCCGTGCATTGGAGGAGCATGTTAAAAAAACGGTGGACCGCTACAAAAACCGAATTTCCTGCTGGCATCCGGTCAACGAAGCCTATCATGACATCCAGCAGGTAGGTGGACTTCGCATCAAGGAAGGGATAGTTTACCGCTGGATCGGAGATATGGCGCCCCACGCCGATCTGGTGGACAACGGCGGATACACCATAGATCTGGATTTTTATAAAAAAGGCATTGAAAGCGCCGAGCACTTCGGCGGCCGGGTGGACGATCTCGGCGTCAGGGGATATTTTGAACTGTACAACAGCGAGGCGCTCTCCTTTTACCGAAGCCTTTGGGAACATTACGGAAATCTGGCGGACCGCTACGGAAAAGGCGTCCGCATGACGGAAATCGGAGCGACATCCGCGCCGAGAAAGGGCGCCTATTCCCCCTGGGACGTCGATCCCTCCACAGCGCAACAATTGGGAATCAGCAATTTTGAAGAATACCGGGAGGGGCAGCCCATTACCGAGGAAACGCAGGCAACGTTCCTCATCAGAATGTACAAGCTCGCCTTTGCCCATCCCGCAGTTAAGGAATGTTCCTATTGGGATATCTGCGATACTTATACTTGGAATCAGGTGGAGGGCGGCATTCTGCGGGCCGATCTCTCCCCGAAGCCCGCCTATGAACAACTGAAAACCTTGATTCGAGATACCTGGAACACACAGACCGATGCGGAAAGCGATGCGGACGGCCTCTGTACCTTCAGTGGATTTGACGGCGAATATGAAATCACCCTGCGCGGAGAAAGCTTTCGCCTCCATCTCAACGAAGGGACGCCGGATCAGGTTTTATGTGTTGGATAATTTTTGTCGCGTACCTCTTTCGGTTGCAAGGCGCTCCAGCCCAAAAGCCATGGACGATGAAAAATTTGCCTGGGAATATGGGGACCAGCTCTGCATCTGGTATGGCTTTGACGTGCAGCAGACTATCCCCTATGGAACCCCGGAGGACGTACGCAGGGAAGTCCGACGGGTTATGCAAATCTTCCGACGCAGCAACGGACGCTTCATGATGACCACTGGCAACGCGTCCACAAAGGATTGGCCCGTAGCCAGTCTGGAGGCGCTGTTTGACGAAAGTCTGCAATCGGGAACTTTTTGCCGATCACTGTAGATTTCCGTATTTTCTCGGCTTTGTATCATTAAAACGTAATGTGTTCGGAGTATCTATCAATGAGTTCTTAATAGGCATAAGCGAAAGGAACCGCCAATCAGTGGATATAGCAATTCCACCGCAGCATTATTTGGGAGATGGAGAAAAGAAGTTCATGAATGGTGTTTTAGAAACACTGATACAGTATTTATCAACAAAAGAACAATGACGCTCCAGATGGAACGCCATTTGACTATGGATATAGTTCTTTTTGCTCCAACAGCATCTGGATAAACGCCACAATTAGTTGCCGCTGTCTCTCTGAACAAGTGGCGGCCAAACGAGAAATTTTATTTAGGTTCAAATCCTCCTGGGATATTTCTGAATAAAATACTCGATCAGCAGAAATGCCAATACACCGTATTATGCGGTATAAAGTATCAACGCTTGGATTTTTCTGGCCTAACTCGATTGCAGCAAGATGCCGCAATCCCGTATCGGAATGCTCGGCAACCCATTCACGGGTCAGGCCTTTTTCCTCTCGTAAGGATCGCAAAATAGCTCCAAGCTCATTTTTGATTTGGTCATGTTTATTTGACACCAATAGTTCACCTCCTCTGCAAATATTGTAAGGTGATGAACTTGTTACAGGAATGTTCCATCGGTGTCGTATTTTTGGCTCTATTGGTGAATTAAAATAAGTCCATACACTGCCATATAAAAAAACGGCAGAATTGATGGGCTCAATAAATGCGCATAAAAGTCCCCAATCTACCGGGTTGGAGGACTTTTATGTTGCTTCTTTTTGAATGGAAACTCTTTTTGAGTTTCCGGTGGTAAACAGCTACCCAGCTACCAGCAGTTCATGTTCTACGCTTTCAAAACCGCAAAAATAGCGGTGGAGATGACAGCGGCCCAGAACATGACCTGCTGGTAGTTTTATTTTGGCTCCTATATGTAAATGCAGAAAAATGGAGCATTCCTCCTATTCGTGCGCCGCCCTTTCGCCTCAATCCGGCCCGACCACCTGAACGAGACGAAAGGAGCTTATCCATGAACGGTAAATATATTTTTCATAAAGACCTCGCAAATCAGCCAAAAGGCCACTTTGCTGAACGAGTAGTAGGCGAAAGGGGAAGAAAGGACCTGCCTCCTGGCACGGAGGGAGGTGAGAACATGACACCTGACCGCCACTACGAACATAAGCAGCATACCTTCGACAGCTATTGCAAGAAGGTATTGAAATGCGAGGCGTACAACGGCTATCGAGAGATCAGCCGCCGCCAGAAGCGTGAGATACCCTTTAGCGAGCTGCCGGAGGAGACGATGGCCCAGCTTGCGGCCTATGACCGCTATCCCTGGGAGTACACTTCCTTCCCGGTAGGAGGAGAAGTGATCCTGATCGAGGATAACCGGCTGGCTGAGGCGCTGACGGCCCTGCCCCCGGAGAACAGGGACATCTTTTTGATGTACTGGTTTCTGGAAATGGCAGACCGTGAGATCGCTGAGTATATGCACATGGCCCGCCGGACGGTCAATACCCGCAGGCAAAAAGCCTATCGGCTGTTGAAAGAGCTGATGGGAGGTGAAGCGGATGACTAAATCTGCGTGCACACGGGCGGCACTGCTCCCTTACCCGGTGATCGCCACCGCAGTCGGGGGTGACCCTGAGGCGGTGAGCCGGGTAGTCCGGCATTATTCCAGATACATCGCCGCGCTGTCTATGCGGACAAGCTATGATGCAAATGGCTTTCCCCATTCCCAAGTGGATGAAGATATGCGCCGGCGGCTGGAAACAAAGCTGATTATTGCGATCCTGGGTTTTGACCTGAACTGACCCAGGGCCGGGCGCTGCGGGTTTCCCCCTTTCCGCGCAGCGCCTTTTGGCTCCTTGACAAAGAAAGCCCGGCGGGAGGCCTCCGGTGCAGCATAAGGCAGACGGATACGATCTGTCTGTGTTGAGCCGATCAGCCGGTGCGCCATGAAGCTGTTTCAAGTCCGCAGGACGGGACCCCTGTAACAGAGAAGCGACAAACACCAGGCTGTAAAACAGGTGTGGCAGCCTGTGGGCGAGGACATACAGACAGGATAATGAGACACCCGCGTTGAACGCCCTCAAAGCATTGCGCGGCGCACCCATCAGCATGGGCCGG
>CABSLJ010000005.1 GCA_902478455.1 uncultured Oscillospiraceae bacterium
GAACGGAGGAATGTTCAGATGGATAAGGAAAAGAAGAGCGCGGCGGAAAAGCTGCGCGAGGAGCTCATGATCCCCAAAAAGAAGGGGGCGCTGACGCTGGAGGACAAGACCTTCCAGGCGGCCGACGATTTCTGCGAAAACTACAAGAAATTCCTGAATAAGGCAAAGACCGAGCGCGAGGCGGTCGATTACGCCGTCAAGCTCGCCAAAAAGGCCGGCTTTGCCGCCTTCGATCCTGCTAAGACCTATCAGCCGGGCGACCGGGTGTATTACAACAACCGGGGCCGCGCGGCCGTCTTCGCCGTCATCGGCAAAAAGGGCGCTTCCGAGGGACTTCGCATCGCGGCGGCGCACATCGATTCGCCGCGCCTCGACCTCAAGCCCCGCCCTCTTTACGAGGCCAACGATCTGGCGCTCTTCAAGACCCATTATTACGGCGGGATCAAGAAGTACCAGTGGACGGCCATCCCGCTGGCGCTGCACGGGCGCGTCGTCCGCCGGGACGGCAGCTTTGTGGACATCAGTCTGGGAGAGAAGGAGGACGAGCCCCGCTTCTGCGTGACCGACCTGCTGCCCCACCTCGCCCGCGAGCAGATGGGCAAGAGCCTGGCCAAGGGGATTGAAGGGGAGGACCTCAATATCCTCATCGGCAGCCGTCCCTTCAAGGACGACAAGGGCAGCGAGCTGGTCAAGCTCAATATCATGCGTCTGATCAACGAAAAATACGGCATTGTGGAGGCCGATTTCCTTTCAGCCGAACTGGAACTCGTACCCGCCTTCAAAGCGTGCGACATCGGCTTCGACCGCAGCATGATCGGCTCCTACGGTCATGACGACCGCGTCTGCGCCTATCCGGCGCTGATGGCCGCCTTCGGCTGCGAAACGCCCGAGCACACGGTGCTGACGGTTCTGGCCGACAAGGAGGAGGTCGGCAGCGACGGCAACACCGGTCTCAATTCCTCCTTCCTCAAGTATTTTGTGGCCGACCTCGCAGAAAAGGAGGGACTCAGGGGGCGCGACGTTTTAAGCCGTTCGTCCTGCCTTTCGGCCGACGTCAACGCGGCCTTCGATCCCACCTACGCGGGGGCGTATGAGGCGGGCAACTCCTGCTTCTTAAACGGCGGGGTGGTCATCACCAAATACACCGGCCACGGCGGCAAATCGGATACCTCCGACGCTTCCGCCGAGTTTATGGCCGAGGTCAGGGCGGTGCTCGACGGCGCCAAGGTGCTCTGGCAGACGGGCGAGCTCGGCAAGGTCGACGGCGGAGGCGGCGGCACGGTGGCCAAATACATAGCGAATCTCAATGTGGAAGTGGTCGACCTCGGCGTGCCGGTGCTTTCCATGCACGCCCCCTTCGAGGTGGTATCCAAGGTGGATGTTTACATGGCCTACCGCGCTTTCAGCGCCTTTTTCGGCAAAACGCAGGGAAAGGGCGCGAAATAATCCGGGAACATCCCGGCGATTTTCCCGGTGCGGATTCCCGGCGGGAAGCGTCCCGCCCGCGTAACGCGCGGGTTTCCGGGAAATACTGATGATTGGAAGTCGATGGAAAAGGAGGACCGGCGATGTATTGTCCGAGATGCGGTTTGAAGCAGCCCGAGGGCGCGCAGGTGTGTCCCGCCTGCAATTATGAGGTGGGAAAGCTCCCTGTGACCGAACTGGCGGTTGTGGAGGCGGAAGAAAAGCCGGCGCAGCCGCCCGCTCCCCCAAAGTCGCGGACAGGCCGTTCGGTTCTGCTGTTCTGTATGCTGGGGGCGCTGGCGCTCGCCATTGCGCTGCTCGCCGGCCTGTGGCCGACGCTCTTTCCGGCACAGGAGCAAAAGGACGAGAGTTTCTTCTATTTTGAAAACGACCTCTGCCAGGTGAGTGTGGACGGCAAATGGGGCTACATCGACAAGACGGGCGAAACCGTGCTCGAGCCCCGGTACGACGGCGCGCTCGCCTTTGGGGACAACGGCCTTGCCCCCGTTGCCCAGGAGGGAAAATGGGGCTATATTGACAAGGAGGGCACGGTTGTCGTCCCCTTCCAGTTTGACACCGCCTATCCCTTCGACCACGAGGGCCTCGCCCTCGTGCAGTCGGGCGAAAAATGGGGCTATATCGACGAGGCGGGGCAGTATCAGGTGTCCCCGCAGTTCGACGACCTCTCCCTGTTTGCCGGCAACGGCCTCGCCGTCTTCCGGCTGGGCGCGCTTTACGGCTACGTCGACCGGGACGGCAGGTATGCAGTGACGCCGGTCTACCAGATGGCCTCCTCCTTCGGCGAAAACGGACTGGCCGCCGTCAAGCTGGACGGTCGGTGGGGCTATATCGACGAAACGGGCAACCTTGTGATCGAATGCCGCTTTGAATCGGCGGAGACCTTTGACCAAAGCGGCCTCGCCCCCGTCAAGGAGAACGGAAAGTGGGGCTACATCGACGAGATGGGCGAATACGTAATAGAACCGGCCTATGACGGGGCGTCCGCTTTTGGAGAGGGAGCGCTCGCCGCCGTCAAGCAGGGGGAAAAGTGGGGCTATGTCGACAAAGAAGGCAAGCTGGTCATCGCCGCCCAATTCGACTACGCCGAACCCTTTGATGCATCGGGCCTCGCCCAGTTCTGTTTTTCCGGCAAGTGGGGGACCATTGACGTCAACGGGAAATATGTAATTTCGCCTCAATTTGACGCCGCCTACGCCTTCTCTGAGAACGGACTCGCCGCGGTCAGCTTCCAGGGAAAATGGGGATTCATTGATCAGAACGGCGAATTCCGAATGGAACCCATGTACGATTACGCTCTTTTCTTTGATAAAGACGGTCTGGCGCCGGTTCAGTCGGGCGGCAAGTGGGGCTTTGTGGACCAGACGGGAACGCTTGTGGTGGAAGCCCGCTATGACCGGGTGTTTTGACCGGAAGGCCGATTGTGCCTGAAATGAGAACGCACGCGGCGAAAAGCGTAATTTTCCATGCGCGAGAGGGGCTGAGCCGTACCGTTTGGTTCATAGCACATCGGAGAAGCGCCGCCATTTGCATGCAAGCGCAGGATTGGAAGGATCATTCCCTTTAAGCCGACGCTCTGTACAAAAGCGCAGTGGTCTTGACCTTTTTCAGGCACAATAGAACCGGCCGTAAAGACGCCGATTTGCGTTTTAGGACTCCTTGGGCTTCTTTAAAGCAGCAAACGTCATAAATACGGTCATATCTGGAAAATTGCATTCCGGGTATTGGAGCAAATTTCATATTAAACCATCTATGGGGTACAACCACCGAGTGAACAGGCGGTTGTACCCCATAAACGTTTTTAAAACCTTCCTTGCGTTTTTATGGAAGGAGCGTGAGCGGATTGGATGCCGCGGGATGCTTTCCGCTTGGGTTAAGCAAGGGCTTCTTTCGAGTTATCCCTTAATACCAGCGGACACGACACTCTTTTCAAAGTATTTTTGGAAACAAATGAAGAGAATCAGCACAGGAATCAAAGAGAGCACAGAACCGGCCATCAGTACCGGCGTACCGGAGTCGGAAATACTGCGCAACATGGAGAGCGTATAGGTGACGGTGAAATTTTCTTTGCTGGTAATCCAGAGCAACGGCCCCTGGTAATCATTCCAAACCCAGGTAAACTGCAAAAGCAGAAAGGTAATTATGGTTTCCTTCGCAAGCGGCACCATGATCCGGAAAAGGATGGTAAGTTTGGAGGCGCCGTCAATTTCCGCAGCCTCGCACATCTCGTTGGGAATGGAAACAAAGCTTTGCCGGATCATAAACACACCGAAAACATTGGCAAAAACAGTGGGCAGTATCAGGGCGAGAAGATTGTCGATGACATGGATTTCGTTGTAAACGATAAACTGAGGAACAAATAGCATTTCTCCCGGAATAGCCATGGAGAAAATAAACATCAGAAAAATGGTGTTACGGCCCTTAAACTGCATCTTTGAGAAGGCGAAGGCCGCCAATACGCAGGTAAGAAAAGAGCCTGCCGTCGCCGCCACCACCACGAGAAGGGAGTTGCCAAGCGATTGCATAAAATTAACATAGGCGGAGCCTTTGAAAATGAATTCATATGCATGGAAAGTCGGGTTTTCCGGTATCCATTGGATTGGAAAGGAAAAAACATCAAAGTCATTGTTCTTAAAAGAAGCAGAGAGCATCCAGAATAGAGGAGTCAGCAGAATAAGCCCCAAGCCCCATCCGAGAATATTGCGGATGATGTCTCTGAGTATTCGTTTTGTTTTTTTGTTCATAAGCTAAGCCCTCCTTTCCACCTCAGTCGTAATAAACCCAACGGTTTTGGAATTTCCAGTTGATGACCGCAATGAGGATGGCCAGCGCAAGCATAACCACCGTGATGGAAGAAGCCACACCGAGATCCTGCGTCAGGCCGGAAGTGGGGAAGGCGTATTGGTAGGCCAGCATTCCAAACACGGAGGTTTGTCCCCCCGGCCCGCCGCCCGTTAAGAGCATCACATAGGTCCATTCCTTGATGGCGGACATCACGCCGGTAATTACCAGGAAAAAGGTGGTTGGAGAAACCATCGGCAAGGTAATTCTGAAAAATTGGACCACCTTATTTGCACCGTCGAGCGTGGCCGACTCATACAGGTGACTGGGTACGGAGTTTAACGCTCCAAGGTAAATAAAGGCGTAATAACCAATGCCCTTCCACAGCCAGAGCAGATAAATCAGAATACGGGAATTCCACGCGGTACCGAACCACATGGGCGGGTTGAGCCCCACGGACTGCATGAGGGCTGAAATAGGACTCAAACGGGGATGAAAAAGCGAGCTCCACAGCATAACGACGGCCACAATGTTGCAAATATTCGGCAAAAAATAAACTGCGCGTAATCCACGCTCAAAAAAGAACTTATTGTTGATAAAGGAACCGAGCATCAAGGCCAGAAAGGTAGTCAGCGGAACGCATAAAATAAAAAAACCGTTGGTGATAAGGGCGTATTTAAAGTTGGAATTGTTAAAAATGTATGCATAATTTGAAAAACCCATCCATTTGGTGTTTTCAAAAGAGATGCCTCTATAAAAGTTCCAGTTTGTGAAGCTGATACCCAGCACAAAAAGAATGCCGAGAAAGACTAGCACAAAAACGCCGATAAACTGCGGCAGAATAAAGGCATAGCCGAGGAGTGTATCCTTTGTTTTGCGCTTTTGTCTGGAAGAAAGTTTGCTGCGTGTTGTTTTTTCAGTGGACATGGGATGGCCTCCTTATCAGAAAGACAGCGATGGAGAGCGGACCTCCCCATCGCTGTTTCATTTCGATCGGCTTTAACCGGCGCTCGCGTCAATTTTTTCGATTTCCTTTTGTCCTTCGGTCATCATGTCGGCAATTGCCTGATCAATGCTTTTCGCGTTGGTCATAATGTTGCTGACCTCGGTGCCCAAAATGCCCCATAGCGGCCCGATGTAGGAATCTTCTTTCATATTAAAGTAAGATTTGAATCCTTCACGGTTTTCGGTGTAAAGATATTCAAGCTCTTCAGGCGTGAAAAGGTTTTCGTGGAGTTCTCCGTTTTCATCTACATAGGAAGCCAGATATTTAATGACCGATTCCTGGTCTGCTTTCACACTGGCCGGCAGGGTACGGTAGATGTCGGCGCATTCCAGCGAGCAGAACAGCATGAATTTGAAGGCCTCATAGGGATTGGCGGAGGTTTTGGGAATCATCATTCCACCGGCGATCTCAGTGGCGGAGATGTCATCCGGAACATCGTCGCTGATACGGGGAAGAGGAGCAATTCCAAGCTCAAAATCCATCTGACCGAGGGCCTTGGCCTTCTGTAAATCAGCAAAACAATAGGGATTACCGACGATCATCGCGGTTTTACCTGCGGCAAAATAATCGGCCATGTTCAGTTTGTTGAGGTTGATTTCAGTGGCGGTAGGGTTGGATTGGTCCACAACGGAAAGGTTGTAATAGGCTTCAATGGACTTGCGAAGGTTTGGATCCTCAAAATTGGCGATCTTTTGACCGTTTTCATCGATGACGTAGGCCTCCCAGCCGGTCATCTGCGCAGGCAGGCCGGCGAACCAGCCCCAATCCACAGGGATCCAGGAGCCAAAGACCTTGTCCACGCCGGAGCCGCTGGTGAGTTTTTTGGCGATTTCCCGCAGATCATCGAATGTCCAGTCGGAATCCGGCTCGGGGATTCCGGCCGCTTCAAACATATCCTTATTGTAGTAGACGGGGTAAAGGGTGCGGGACATCGGCAAAGTGTACCACTTCTGATCTTCTCCTTCGCCGAAGGCGCAGGTGGTTTTGCTGCCGGGAATGTACATTTCCTCCATGTCGATGCCTTCCTGCTCAATGAATTCATCGAGAGGGAGAAGCATGCCGTTGAGCGCGCGGGGACGGAGAACGCCCGTTCCTCCGGCTCCGAGGTCGCAGATATCAATTGTCTGCCCTTGCGCGACGGCGGCGTCAAATTTTGCTATGTTCTGCTCAGTTGTGGAAGAGGTGTTGTCGGCGGGAAGCTGGATGATCTCAATCGTCACATGGGGCGCTTTCTCCTTGTAACGCTCCACAAGCTGGTTGATCAGCTCGGGCTTTTGGTTGGTCATGTACACCAGCTTGACTTCTTCCTTTTCAGCGTTCGAGCCAGTGCCTTCGGCGGAAGAGTCGGACGGGGCGGAAGAGCTTCCCTGGCCTTGGTTTCCGCAGCCGGAAAGGCAAGCTGTGGCAAGCAGACAGACAGTCAGCAGCCAGGACACAATGCGAAGTGAATGTTTCATGTTTTTCCTCCTTTTTGTTTCTGACGAGCTTTTGTACAAAAATTATACAACAAGACTGACAGTCAACAAAATGAACTAATTTATTTTTTTGGTTAAAAAGTTCACTTGTTTTGCAGGGATCGAAGCTGTTAAGTGCTCCGAACAAAAGGCGCCGGTTATGCCTGCAGCACCTTTTTTATGTCGTCCGTTAGGATGATGGTAATGCGCAGGCCGCCCTCGGGCAAATTTTCCACTCGAAAGACATGAGATTTACCGTAATGCAAGTGCAGGCGCGCGATAGTATTGCTCAGCCCAAGGTGTGCAGGATCGTGCGGCCCTTTTCCATCGATCATCGAGCGAACACGGGCAAGCGTAGGCGCATCCATGCCTTCACCATTGTCCTCAATGGTGAAGCGGACCCATTCGCCCTCCTTTTGCGCCTGAATCAGAAGCCTTCCGTCCTTTGCTTTTCCTTCCAGACCGTGCACAAAGGCGTTTTCCACAAGCGGCTGCAGGATCATTTTGGGCACGCTGCAGGACAGAACTTCAGGCGAGATTTCGCGCAGCACAGTAAAACGGCCTGAGAAACGGGTTTGCATAATACTGATATAGTCCCCCACCGCATTCAATTCCTCTTTTGCCGTGACAAAGCCGGATGCCTTGATGCTGTAGCGAAGCAGGCGGGAAAGGGAGGTGGACATACGGACAATTTCAGGAGAATCGTAGACCAATCCCATGCTTTTAATGCATTCCAACGTGTTGTATAGAAAATGCGGATTGATCTGACTGCGCAGAGCATCCAGTTCAACCTGCCGTTTGGAAAGCTCGATCTCATACAACTGGGACTGCATATTAAACATATCCCGTGTCATGCTTTCGACAGAGTCCATCATAAAATCGATATGATTGGCGATATCACCGATCTCATTGGGATAGTCCAACTTGATGCGCGCCTTGACGCCTTGCTTTTTTGCCTCCTGGATGTTGACAATGATCTGTTGAAAAGGAGTGGTGATGCTTTTGATCATCAGAGCGCCTAGTGGAAGTATCATGGCCAGAAAGGCGACGATAATGACCAGCAGAATGGTCGTCATCGGGTAAAGATCGGACATCAGCTCGCTTTTGGGCGTAGAACAGTAGAGCGACCAACCTATGCCCTTAAGATACCGCCGTGTGACAAAGTATTCCTCACCGTCCGAGTGGCAGCGCGCAAAGCCGTTTTCGTCAAAGGAAAGAGAGGAAAGAACCTCGAAGGACGTGCGGGAATTCTCCACATAGGACGTGCTGGAGATTACAAGCCCGTTGTCGTCTATGGCAAATACTTCGGTTCCGGAGGTGGCGGTGCCTAGCTTGAGGGTTTTTACGATTTCCTGGGCATGACAGAAAAGGAGCACCGAGCCGAGCCGGTGGCTGAAGTCAGGAGTGGTATCGTAGATGGAATAGGAGGGAACTACCACGGCGAATACCTGGGAACCGTCCACTGTGTTTTGCAGCGTGCCGGTAAAGAAAATGTTTTCAGAATCAAGCGGGTAGCGGAGAACCTCTCTCTGCACGGCGAGAGGCAGGGATTGATAGACCTGGGTGAAGGAGAGATAGTCGCTGGTGAGAGCGATGCTGGCGATATCGTTGTTTACGCTTACCAGATCGGTGGCCAGACCCTCCACGATCCGGTAGGTATCCATTAACTCCGGCTCTGAAATGCCGGTCAGAAAGGACTGTGTGTAGCGGTTGTAGGAAAGCCGTTGACCGATGTTCAAGATGCCTGTGATGCGCGTCTCAATGCTCTGTTCCATCTGATCCATGGTGGAGGCGGCCGTGCGAATGGCCTTGTCCTGAATGTAGGAATTGAGCCAAACAAAATAGATAGCCTGTATCAGCAGGTTTGCGCCGATGGCGATGGCCAATATAATAATCAGTTGGTTGCGCAGGCGCAATCGATTGAAGATCGGTTTTTTCATGTTGTTCCCCTTTTTGTGCCGGCCTGAAATCCTTAGCCCTCCTCGCCTTTGCCGTTACGATAGCGGAAGGGAGTGACGCCGTAATACTTTTTAAAGACTCTTTGAAAATAATAATAGTCGTTGTATCCGGTCAGTTCGGCGATCTGCTGGATAGGAAGGGTGGTGGTCAGTATGAGCTCGCTGGCTTTTTGAATGCGCAGCTTGAGCAGATACTCTGAAAAGGTGCTTCCCAGATTGCGTTTGAAAAGGGCGCAGCAATAATTCATATTAATATAAAACTGAGCGCACAGGTCTTTCAAATTCAGATGCTTGCTGTAATTTTCATTGACATACTGGATCAATCGCTGAAAGCTCTGATTGGTTACGGGGAGCGTTTCTCCTGCGGTTGCGGGAATCACAGGCGCCAGCAGCTCCACAACAGAGTCGATAACGTCGTCAAGCGTGTCAAAGCGCGCCACGAAATCATAAAGATCAATGTGGGAAAGATTGCCGCTGCTTTCCGGCTCTTTCACACGTTGGTACAAACTGAACCAGTTGTAGAGATAAACCAAGGCTTCCAGAGAAGAGAGATTGGTCAACTCATCGGTCAGCAGGCGCTCCAGGCGCTCGGGGGAGTGGTCCTTTTCCATGGCATAAATGATCCTTCCGGCCGCCTGATTGGCCTCCGGGATGGAATAGGCGTGGTAACTGAAATGTCGTTTCTGACTGAACAGGGTTGTATAGCGTGCCGCAAAAGATTGCTCGGCGAGCGTTTTGACCTCCTGGGCGCCGTCGCGTACTTCGCTTGTGCCCCAGCAGCCCTCGCAGTCGTCTAGCAGCCCGCTGTAAAAAAGATCATAATCGACGCCTACAAAAAAGGTTACGGTAGCGTCGTTGAGCCAGAGGCAGAGCTGATCCTCCGCGGCGATGTCGGGAAGAAGATCGCCCACGCACCTGTCGCAGGTCACGGCCTGCAAATAGCGCCGGCGCGCAAGGAGCCCCCTCTCTTCAATTCTGCGAGCAAATGCTTCCGGGTGGGAATAGAGCATGCGGCTGTCCTTCAGGTTCTGATACAACTGTTTTTCCCGGAGCTTTTCCTTCATCTCTGTGAGGGACCGCCTTAGCTCCTCCGGTTCGTAAGGCTTGAGCAGGTAATCGGTCACGCCGTAGCGTATGGCCTGCTGGGAAAACTCAAATTCCGCAAAGCCGGTCAAAATGATAAATTCGCAGTCTATTCCGGTTTCTCGGGTGGTACGCACCAGATCCAGTCCGGTCAAACCGGGCATTTTGATGTCGGTCAAGACGAAGTCGGGTCTTTCCTCCAAAATATACTTGAGCGCTTCAGACGGATCTGTGCCGGCATAAAGCAGGTCAAAGCCCTCCTCAGCCCAGTTTACACTCTTCAAAAGCCCTTTTACGGTCCACTCCTCGTCATCAATAATTACGGTACGGTACATCGGTGGTTCCTCCTCTCTTATCCGCGAATAAGACCATGCGCGAGGCCGTACAAGCAAGTATATCATGTCGTTTTCCGGAATTGGAGAAAACATAAGAATCAAAGTCTCTCCGCCGGCTGGAAATTATATGAGATGGCGCCCTGCGTTTCAAGCAGGAGAAGCGGAGATGGACGCCCACCCCCGCTTTTCCCTGTCTATGCCGTTATTACCATCCAAAGAGGGCGGAGCGGATGTTTGCCATAGGAACGTCCTTACCGGTCTCAAATTGACCGATTAGTCCGCCGTCATAATGCAGCTTATCCTTCATCTCCTGAATACACTGGGCAATATCGGCCGGAGTGCCGTAGGGCAGGGTGTCCTGTCGGCTGAGTTCGCCCCAGAGGGCGATGCGTCCGCGCGTCTTTTCGGCCACCTTGTCCACGCCCATACACCAAATTTGAGAATTGATAGCGGTAACACCCATCTCAATCCACTCGTCATAGAGGTCCAAAATATAACCGTCGCTGTGGACGAACACCTGCTTGCCGTTACCCTGGACAACATCGATGATCTGCTGATAGGCCGGCTTGAAGAGTCTCCTCCAGGAATCGGGGGAGATCAGCAAAGCGCGCTGCGACCCCCAATCATCCCCGATGATGCAGGCGTCCACGCCCTCTAGGCTGGAAACAATCTTTGCATACTCAAGCCAAAATTCAAGGACTAGGTCGCGAATTTTAAAGAATTCATCGCTTTCCAGCGCGATGTCGATGTAAAGGTTCTCGGTTCCACGCAGGTACTGCATACGCTCGAACAGGCTCATCCAACCACAGAGAGCGAATTTATCCTTGTTTTCAGAGAGATATTCCCTGCAACCGCGAAACATTTCTTCACGGTTTGCCGAGCGCAGCAGCTCCACCGGAGAACGATAGGAGTCGATGGCGCTGTCGTCGGCCAGGGGCCAGCCCTTGACCTCGCCGACAGTGCCGCTTTGGTAGGAATGCCATTCGCAGCCCCAGACGTCCTTATGGACGCCGATATCGTAAGCTTGCGGATCGGCGGTGGGATCAAGAAAGGGGACGCGGGCAAAGTCGATGTCACGTTCGGCGATAACGTCCTCCAATGCCCTGCCGTATTTTTCATAAGCGGCCGGAAGAACCCAGATGTCCACGGGGATACGGTCCGGCTTTTCAAATCGAAGGGTTCTGTAAACCCTCTCTTTGCTTGTCATACTGATTCTCCTTTTCATTTGGATAGGCTCAGGGGAAGATACGGCGGCGCTCGTCTACCGCGCGTCACTTCCCGATCAAACGGCTTATGTATATTTTAGTAAAAAGGAGCTTTGGTGAAAAGTAGTTCAAAGGAAATGCATAATTCGTTAGAAAAAAGCTTAACTTTGTTCATTTTCACCATTTGCCCTCTCCACATACAATAGGGACGGAACGGCGCAAGCCCTTTCTTTTCCCAAGGAAAGGGCACTGAAAAGGAGTGTATTGCATGAAACTTCAAAAATATTCCGGCAACCCCATCCTGAAAGCCTGCCCCGAACATCCCTGGGAAAGCCTCTGCGTGCTTAATCCGGCCGTTATGGTAAGAGAAGGAACTTTTTACCTGCTTTACCGCGCGGCCGGCCACGACACTGAGCACATCATCCGTTTGGGTTTGGCCAAAAGCGAGGATGGGTTCCATTTCGTCCGTTGCTTTGACGGTCCCATCCTTTCTCCTGACCCGGATGGCCCCGATGCCGGAGGAATTGAAGATCCCCGGCTCATATGCATGGGAGATCGCTATTATCTGACCTACGCCTCGCGCACCTATGCGCCGGGACAGTACTGGAGGCAGGACTGGAAGCCGCTATTTACACCGCCGGAGGCGGGGCCGCGTTTTGCTCAGAAAAACAATACCTTGACCCATCTCGCTATGTCTGAGGATTTGATCCATTACAAGAAGCTGGGCCGTATCACCGATTCCCGCGTTGACAACCGCGATGTACTGCTTTTTCCAGAGAAGATTGGCGGCAAGTTTGTGCAGCTTTCCCGTCCGATGGAATGGACGGGGAAGGAATACGGTTGTAAAGTGCCGTCCATCTGGCTCTCTTTTTCTGACGATATGATGGAATGGAGCGAATATCGCTTGCTCGCTGTACCGGAAGCCGATTGGGAGGATAAAAAACTCGGCGGTTCCTGCCCGCCCATAAAAACGGAAAAGGGCTGGTTTTTCCTTTATCACGGCGTCAGCTCCAAAGACGACGCCTACCGTGTGGGCGCGATGTTGCTTGATCTGGAGAATCCCGCCAAAATTCTCGCCCGCACCGCCGATTTCATCATGGAGCCGGAGTTTGATTATGAAACAAGCGGTTATTACAATGGCTGTGTCTTTCCCACAGGCAACGTTGTGGTAGACGGCGTACTCTACGTTTACTACGGCGCGGCGGACAAGTACTGCTGTGTTGCCACTGCTGATTTTGATCAATTGATCGGCTGGCTGTGGAATGAGTGTCGGGTGGAGGAATAAAACATGTGGAGAAATTTAGGAGGAAACGAGTGGAGGCTCTCCGGTTGGCTTCCCTACAGCCATCGGTTTAACGCTGAATCGGGAATCAATTTCCAGGTCGCACCTCTGATAGCGGAAATCCCCGCCCGGGTCCCGGGCAGCGTACAGGCGGACCTGCTGCGTGCCGGCTTGCTGCGCAATCCCTTTTTGGACGACGGCTCTCTCCTGTGTGAATGGGTGGAAAATAAGGGATGGCTTTATTCCAGAACCTTTGTCCTGACCGCCGAGGACCTTAGTAAAAACCTTTCGCTTTATTGCGGCGGAATTGTATATGAAGCGCGGTTTTATCTCAACGGAAAGCGCCTGGGAATTCACAAAAACATGTTTATCCCAGCGGAATTTTCCTTAAATGGCTTTGCCGTAGAGGGAATCAACCGGCTGGAAATCCACTGTGAACCCATTCCGGAGGGAATATCTCAGATGGGGAACACCTCCGACTGCAAGGAGCTTTTGGCCCGCTATTTTTATTCCTGGGATTTCAGTCCCCGGATGACTGGTGTGGGCATATGGAGAGAGATCGGCCTTAAACTGTACGAGAAAGCCGATATTTCCAATGTCAACCTGCGGACGGATTATCGAGACGAGATTGGTACGGTGGAGTTTTCCGCCCGTCTAACAGGGGCAACAGAAAAAGCCGTGCTGAAATTGGAGCTCCGTTTTGAAGATAGGGTAATTGAGACAAGGGAAATCCGGCCGAACGGCAATTTGGCCGAAACCAGCTTTGCGGTGGAACGGCCGGCCCTTTGGTGGCCGAACGGCGCCGGGGCGCAGCCGCTCTATGAGCTGCGCGTTACGCTTTGGTCGGGCTTGACGCTTGAATACGAAAAGAATTTTTTCTGTGGAATCCGACGCATTGAATACTTGCCTAACGAGGGCGCGCCTGAGGACGCGCTCCCCTATTCCATCGCCATAAATGGGAAAAAAATCTGGCTGAAAGGCACCAACTTTTTGCCTGTAAGCCATATGCCCGGCAGCGTTACCCCACAGGACTATGCATATTACCTGAATCTGATGGTGCGGGAAAATGTCAATCTGGTACGTATTTGGGGAGGCGGGTATCCCGAACAGTCCTGCTTTTATGACCTTTGCGACCGTTTTGGCCTGCTTGTCTGGCAGGAGATGCCCCAATCCAATTCCGGCATAGACGGCGTACCGAGCACCCGTTCCGAATTTATCGGCCCGTTTCTGGACGCCTGCCGCCATACGGTGCTGCGTCTGCGCAGGCATACCTGTATTGCCATCTGGGACGGCGGCAACGAGCTGAAGAAAACAGACGGCTCGCCGGCCGATCTTTCCAATGAGAATCTGGCGCGCACCGCGGCGCTGATCAGTCAACTGGACGGAAGGATTTTCCATCCCTCCTGCCCAAGCGGTCCCAACTTTAACCATCAGGCCGATCCGGACTCGCTGCGGCTCAAACGCAACCACAATGTACACGGCCAGTGGGCGTATCTCGGTAAAGAAACGCATTATGACTATTACAACGCCTTTGAAAATCTTTACCACGGAGAATTTGGCGCAGGCGGCTGCGCCGATGTCTTCAGCCTGGGAGAGATCCTATCGCCTGAACATATTGAACGCTTTGCACAGGATGATCCCATGTGGCTGATGCGCGGCAACGGCTGGTGGGACTCGGTGGAGAGGGAACAGGGACTCTTTGGGCTAAAAGTCCTGGAACATATTGAGAATTTTGCTGCGGCGAGTCAGCTGGTCCAAGCTGAGGGAGTGCGCTATATTGTTGAGTCTAACCGCCGCCGGGCGTTTGCAAACAGCGGATGCAATATCTGGCAGCTCAACGAGCCCTTCCCAAACGCGAACTGTTCCAGCCTGATCTGCTATCACGGTCGCGCCAAGATGGCATACTACACGGTGCGTGACAGCTACGCTCCCGTCCAGGCAAGCCTTAAATACACCCGCCTTTATTACCGGCCCGGAGAAAAATTCGCTTCAGAGGTATATCTTCATTGCTCCTGCCGGGTGGAGCATGCGGAGGTTTGCGCAGAGCTTTTCAATGCCTGGGGCCAGGTGCTTGCGCGGCAGTGGGAGAAGCTGCAGGGAACGCTAGAAAGCCGGAGGCTATTTGCCTTTGAACCGGAGACGCCCGCGGGAGAAGCGCTTCTGTTCGTTCGACTGACGGTTTCCGACGGAGAGCGTCTGCTGGCCAAGAATCTCTATTGCTTCGGCGTATCTGAGGAGAAGCCGCTTGCTCCACTGTTTGAAACCGGGGACGGTAGACTGTTCTGCAGAGTGCAAGGAGAAGGGAAAAGCCGGGGCCTTTTTCTGCGCAACGACGGGGAACAGGTGATCCCCTATCTCGCGCTTCAATCCCCGGACGATCCCCGAATGCTATTCAACAGCAATTTCATTACTCTGTTCCCAGGAGAACATATCCTCGTGAATCTTGAGGGAAAGCCGGACGCCTCGGTGCGCCTGCGGGATTTTTCCGGGCGGATTGATAAGACGGTCAGAGTTTAAGAAAAGGGAGATCTTTGCATGAAACGACCGGAATTGACCTCCCGGGAACGGATGCTTCTCACGCTGCGTGGTCAGGAGGCCGACCGTATTCCAGTGGCGCCGGATATTTCCAATATGGTGCCCTGCCGCCTCACCGCCAAACCCTTCTGGGAGATTTATCTCTATCAAAACCCCAGCTTAACCATGGCGTATATCGATGCTGTCAAGTATTACGGCATGGACGGGTGGCTTGTGGACGGCGGCGTCACCTTCGAGCTGAACTCCCCGGTGGAGGTTGCCAGCAGGACTCTTTCCCGCTCGGCGGAAGAGATCGTTGTCCGCAACACCTATCACACGCCGGACGGGGACCTGACGGAAACCGTACATTACAGTGCGGGAAATCCCCCCTCTTGGACGGAAAAACTGGTCAAGGACCTTCCGTCTGATTTTAAAAAAATACGGCATCTTTTTTCAGGAATCAAAAGCTACGACGCCGTCTTCCTGGAAACGATCCGGAAAACATACGGCGATCTGGGGCTCTACAGCGCTATGGTGGTGCCGCCGGGGTTTCAAACATTTGTCCACTATTTTAATGACAATCTGGAAGGCTGCGTATACTCCTACTGTGATTATAAGGATATTTTTTTGGAGCTTTCCGACCTGTTCTACCGGCAGGAGATGCAAAAGCTTCAGATTTTCCTGGAATGCGGGCATGAGGCCATACTGATCGGCGCAAGCGGATCGGTTACCTTACAGTCCCCGGATTTGTGGGATGAACTGACTCTTCCCTTTGTGCAGGAGGCGACCCGCATGTGCAGGCAGGCGGGTGCGCTCAGCGGAATGCATTCCTGCGGACTTTCTCAGCATCTCCTGCGCCGTGTTGCGGAGCAGACCGAGCTTAATTATATTAATCCCCTGGAGCTTCCTCCGATGGGCGATTGCGAGCTTGCAGACGTCAAGGCGCGCTACGGCGACAGACTGTCTCTGATGGGCAATCTGCACACAACCAGCGTGATGCTTTCACCGCATTGGGAAAAGGTCTATCTCGAAAGCCTGCGCGCCATCCGGGATGCGGGAAAGGGAGGCGGCTTTGTATTGTCAACCGGCGATCAATGCGGCAGGGACACGCCGGATGCAAATATCCTCGCCATGCTCCGCGCCTCCCGGGATTTTGGAAACTACCCGCTTGACGTGGAACAGCTGGAAGCGAAGATTCAGCAATTGGAAAAGGAGGAAACCATCCGTGCTCTCATCTCGTGAACTGGTGCGCGCTGCACTTGATTTTAAACCTGTTCAAACCATTCCCACTGAATTCCACGACGTCACAGGAGCGGATTTTACCTACGGCCCTGGCCGTACAGCCGGCGTACCGGTCAACACCAAGGGCGTCCGCTACGATGAATGGGGAACCCAGTGGGTGGCCGGGGAGGACGGCGTCTGCGGAGAAGTAAAGCAGCCGCTTTTGGAAAACTGGGAGCAGCTGGAGCATTTCAAGCCTCCCTATGACGTTCTGGAGCAGGCTGATCTCTCGCGTGTAAACGCGGGCTGCGCACAGACGGATCAATTTGTAGTCCCCATGTGGTGGGCCAATTATAACCTCTTTGAACGCATGCAGCATTTGCGCGGTACCGAACAGCTGATGATGGATCTGGCCTATGGGGAGGCTCCCCTCTTTCACCTGCGGGATATGCTGCACGACTACTTTATGAAACAGGCCATGATGTGGGTCAAAACCGACGTCGACGCTATTCATATTGCCGACGACTGGGGTTCCCAGACCAGTCTGCTGATTAGTCCGACTCTATGGCGTGAATTCTTCAAACCCTGTTACAAGGAGTACTGCGACCTGGCCCATGCGTACGGGAAATATGTGATTATGCATTCGGATGGAAATATCTCTATGATTTTGGGAGATCTCGCAGAAATAGGAGTAAATGCTGTCAATACGCAGATTTTCTGTATGGATATTGAAAAACTGGCCGCCGAATATCACCATCGCATTGCTTTTTGGGGGGAGATTGACCGCCAGAATCTGTTGCCCTTTGGGACGCCGGAGGCGTGCAGAAGGGCCGTGCGCCGGGTAGCGGACGCTTTTTTTGCTTACGGCCGCACCGGGATTGTCGGGCAGGCCTATGGGGGCAAAGATATCCCTGAGGAAAATCTTGCAGCTGTCTACGACGAATGGAAGAGGGTTTGATCCCTGACCAAAAGAAACGGGCCCGCGGCCCGAAAAGGAGAGATATCATGCAGCGTTTTGAGCCTGATTACCGAAATATCTTAGATGCCGCCAGCAACCGTAAACCACGGCGGCTTCCCCTTTATGAGCACGGTGTTGACGTCAGCGTAATGGAGCAGGTGCTCGGGATAAAATTTCTGGATGGATTATACGGCGGCTATGAAGAGAAAAAGGAGTTTTTCCGTCATTACTGCGATTTCTTTTATCAGATGGGGTACGATACAGTCACCTTTGAGCAATGTATTGGTCCTGCTATGCCGGGGAGCGGTTCTTTGGGCGGCCATGTGCCGGGTGTGATTAAAAACCGGGAAGATTTTGAAAAATATCCTTGGGAATCAATTCCGGACCGCTATTTCGCGCTTTACGCAGAGAACTTCCGCGCGCTCGCAGAGGTCATTCCTGCGGGAATGCGGGCTATTGGCGGCGTGGGAAACGGAATCTTTGAATGTGTCCAGGATGTTACCGGTTATATGGATCTCTGTTATATCCGGGAGGACGACCCGGGACTTTACGCCGCTCTGTTTCAGCGGGTGGGTAAGGTGAACCTGGCCATTTGGAAACGTTTTTTAAAGGAATTTTCCGATCTTTTCTGCGTATGCCGTTTTGGGGACGATCTTGGGTACAAAAGCTCCACCCTCCTTCCGGCGGACGACATCCGAGAGAATATTTTTCCGCAGTATGCTCCCATTGTGGAGGAGATACACCGTGCAGGAAAGAGATTCCTGCTGCACTCCTGCGGTTGTATATTTGATGTGATGGAGGAGCTGATCAACGTCGTAAAGATAGATGCCAAACACTCCAATGAAGATCAGATCGCTCCGTTCCCCGTATGGGTGGAACGATACGGCGACCGCATCGGTAATTTCGGAGGAATTGATACCGACGCTGTTTGCCGGCTGGACCGCGTCCAGATGAAGGAGTACATTTTGGACGTGATCCGCCAATGTGAGGGGCATGGGGGCTTTGCATTCGGCTCAGGCAATTCGATTCCAGCTTATGTCCCGGCTGAAAATTATGTCAATATGGTGGAAATTGTCCGCGAATACCGCGGCGAATAGCGTGAAATTTTTATTTCATGTAAATGCAACGTTTTCTCGATGGACGGCGGAATCGAAGGGAAACGGATCGCTTATGCTGCCGATGTGCCATAGGCGCATTGGTTCTGGCCATGCTTCTGATCTGCTTCTATACGGAAATCAAATCATTAAGCGCATCTCAGGAAAATCGAAAACGGGGTGACCGGAGTGGCAGCGGTCACTCCGTTTTTTGCCGTTTACCAAAGAGGAAGAGATTCTCTTCCCTTACAAGACATGTTGTTGGGATAATTTGCTGAAAATCGGACGAAAAATCGAGATTTGATAAAAGTTTGACGAATTTTCTGCAAAACTGTAAAAACGCTGGACTTTTTGCCTCGAATGACGTATAATACAAATGGTTAAATTTCGGGAACATCAGTTCCTGAAGTTGGCTGTAGATTTTTTTATATCACGCAAAAATCAATATTCGGCAAACCCGGGGAAACCCGGCGGCGCAAAGCTATAGGGGCTAATTCATTCAAAAAGAGTGAAAAGCCAGCCAGTTGCAACTGTTGTCTTTTACGGGCTGGCTTTGGCATCAAAGTCAGCCCGTTATTTATATGCATATATCTGAAGCGCATTGCATTCGTATGCACAAGTGAAAAAATCCCTTGTTGCCGCTGCAGCTGTGGCGACGCATGGGGATGAAATAAAAATCATTCAGAAGGGAAAGAAAGATCATGAAAAAAAGCAAGATCCTTTTAACCGTGATTTTGTGCCTGGCAATGGTGTTGACCATGTTCAACGGCGTTGTCTTCGCAACAGAGACGACGGAAGACGTGACGCCTGTTGTGAACTATGGCGCCGCATCGATCGAGGGAGATACCATCCACCTGATGGAGAACGCTCCCGCGGTCATCGCCTTTACTTCGGCTCAGAATTGGGACATAGTCGGCTATCAGTATAGTGAGGCGCGGCCCGAAGGTCTGGATATTCAGGATGAGACGCCTCTGGAGGAGGATTCCCTGGTTCCCACCTATCGTTTTGGAAATCTGACTGCGGGAACCTACGAGTTTACGCTGACGATTAGTGAAAATGAAAATTATGAGACCGTCTACCAGAAAACCTATACGCTGGACGTCAAGGCTGTGGACCAAGGACCGACCTATGGGGACGCCAAAGATTATGTTTCCGGGAAGCTTACCGATGTCAAGAATTTCTATGCCAACGGCAACAACGTCACCATCGTGGAAGAAAACGGGAAAACCATTGCCAAGGTGGCGGGCTGCCCGGACATCGTACTGTCTGAAGGCTCTTGGTATGTTTATGCCGGCGGTGTGACTGAGAACGCCAGCTATGATACAGTGACCATCACCATGGAGGGCGGCAATGTCGCCAATATTATCGGCTCCAATAAGGTTGCGGGTTCCATCCAGACTTCCAACATCGTCATCAAAAACGGTACTGTGGGCATGGTGATTGCCAACAGAGGCGGTACAGGATCGGGCGCGCCGAGCTATGACAAGCGTACCGACTACAGCGTGGGAACCGCCAATATCACCATTAGCGGCGGCACCTTCCAGGCGGTTGCCGGCACCTATGGCTACACTTATACCGAGAACGTCAATATGAATGTCAGCGGCGGCTACTTCAGCGCTAAAACCAGCCCGACACAAACGGGTATCGTTCTCGGAGGGACCAACGGCGAAGTGAAAAACGCCACTCTCACCATGACCGGCGGCGAGACGGTCGGCGTCTGCCTGGGACAGAGAACCATGATCTCTGAAAAAGCCACGCTGGACATCCAAGGCGGCACTGTAGGCAATATCTATGCCGGCTCTTACTACAACGGCAGCGAAAATTCCTCCAACTCCTGGTGGTTCAACCAGATCGGCAATGTCAACTACGGCATGGCCGCCGCACTCGACATTAAGATTGGCGCAGAAGTTTCCTACAATGACATCTTTGCGGGCTTCCAGTTCTACCCGGATGAGCTTGCAAAGTTTGAGGAGACCTATGCGGCCAAAAATCCCAGTCATCCCGCCATCGCCAACAAGGCTTATGCCAACGCGGCCGTGCGCGTCAATCTCTTTGCCAAGCCAGAGGAAGACTTTGTCCCGTCTGAGATAGATCAAGACAACACGAGCCTGCTGAAGGCGGTCGGCCTGCCCAACCTCACCGTCACCGACCACACCATCGAACCCGATCTGCCGGTCGTCGACCCGAGTGAGCCTGTGGAGGATGTCACCGTGGGTGTTGACGCCGAAGTCGGTAAGGAAGTGCTCAACAGCCAGGTCAACGCCATCATCAATGCGGTTCAGCAGGAGGGCACCGGCGCTACGCTGACCGGCGTCGTCAGCAATGACGAGACTCCGGTGGCCGAGAAGATTGCAGAGGCGATTGAAGCGGGAAAGAACATCACCACAGAGGTGGTTGTGGAGCCCGTTGAGGAAAACGCCGTCTCCGCGCAGGACAAGGAGCTGATCGCCGGTTTGGCCGAGAACGCGACGATTGCCCAGTATCTGAATCTGAACGTCGTGCTCAAGGCGGGCGATGAAGTGATCGGCACCATCACCCAGCTGCCTGAAGCGATTACCTATATCATTCTCATTCCGGAAGAGCTGATCAATGACAATACCGCCTTCTATGTGGTGCGCGTCCATGATGGAGCGGCCGACCGGTTGGAACTGACCCATGTCAGCGACAATCAATACAGCTTTACCACGGATCGCTATTCGACGTATGCGCTGGCTTACGAAGTAAAGGAAGATACCTCCTCGAGCGAAACGCCTTCCAGCAGTGAAGTTTCCTCCACAGAGACGTCCTCCAGTGAAGCCGGCTTGGATTCATCCAGTGAAGCGACCACTGGCTCCTCCTCTGAGTCGGGCACCGATGCACCGAACACCGGAGACTCCAACTGGCTGCCCATGCTGCTGATGCTTGTTATGGGAGCTGCGGCTTTGACCATGATTCTGGTTCGCCGCCGTGCGGAGAGCAAATAACAATTACCGAATCCCGTAAAATAGAAAGGGAGCGACCGTGATGCAGCGGCCGCTCCCTTTTTCTGTCGCCGAAAAGGCAGGATATTCCCAAGTTCAACTGGGGGTGGATCAAAACTATTTTAATGAAGAGAAAGAACCTCCTGTGCTGGAATAAAGCTGGTCTGGCAACCAGCAAAAAGCACGGGAGGTTCTTGTCAGTGGGTGACATAAGAAGTTTCTCACACAGCAAGTACAAAAGTATCGACGGCAAATGATAAAAAAGATCAAAGCAGACGCAGGGAAAATACGGAGAGAATGGAGTGAATGAAGTGAGCCAACCCTTATGGAAGTGGAATACTGCCCGGATTCTATGCATGCCGGCGAAGATACCGCCGCGCTTTCGTGCCGCGAGCTTTTGGTCTGAGCAAACCAAGCGTTCAACGGACGGCCTTGATTATTGCCGTCAGCGACGGTCAAAATTCCTTTTCCACCGCGCGGCCCTCCACAAGGGAGGCCTGAGGGTCGATCACCCGCTGGTTTTTGGACCCGCGGAAGCGCAGCATGAGGGATTTCTGTTCAAGCAGAAAAGGACCGTCTACCAGAGTGTCGGTCTCTTCTAACAGCGCGCGCCAGCCGGGATGCCGCTCCAGTCCCGCGAGCAGCTGCTCGATGGTATAGCCGGTGTAGGTGATCACGTCCAGTCCCCGCTCATGCAGGGCGCGCGCCAGTCCGGCGAAGGCCTCCGCCTGAAGAAAGGGATCTCCCCCTGAAAAGGTGACCCCCTTGAGCAGAGGATTGAGCGCCGCAGCGGCGAGGATGTTCTCGGTGGAGGAATCGTAGCCGCCGGCGGGGTCGTGGGTTTCGGGATTGTGGCAGCCGGGGCAGCGGTGGGGGCAGCCCTGGGCAAAGACCACCAGCCGGATGCCCGGACCGTCCACAATCGACTCCCGGATGACGCCGGCGAGCCTGAGCTTTGCCATCAGATACGCTCCATTTCCCCGGAACCGGTGCCGAGAGAGTGCTTGACGCGGTCGCGCACCTCCGCCTGTTTGGCGTTGTTGAAACGGTCGAGAGTGCCGACGAGATAGCCGGTAATCCGGCGGATGCGCTCAAAGCCGGGGTCGCCCTCGTCCTCGGAACGGCCGCATTTGGGGCAGGTATCTCCGATGATGCCGGTGTAGCCGCAGACCGGGTCGCGGTCGACCGGATGGTTGACCGAACCGTAGCCGATGCCGGCCTCCTTCATGCAGCGGATGACCTGCTCGAAGGCGTCAAGATTTTCGCACGGGTCGCCGTCGAGCTCGACGTAGGTGATGTGGCCGCCGTTGGTCAGGTTGTGGTAGGGCGCCTCGAGGCGGATTTTATCCCAGGCGGAGATGTCGAAATAGACGGGAATATGGAAGGAGTTGGTGTAATACTCACGGTCGGTGACGCCGGGAATTTTGCCGAATTTCTGCGCGTCCAGACGAACGAAGCGGCCGGAAAGGCCTTCGGCGGGCGTGGCGATCAGGGAGAAGTTGAGGCCGTGTTTCTTGGTGGCCTGATCCATACGCTGGCGCATATAGCCGACAATCTCCAAGCCGAGATTTTGCGCCTCGCGGCTTTCGCCGTGGTGGACGCCGATGAGCGCCTTGAGGCATTCAGCCAAACCGATGAAGCCCATCGTGAGGGTGCCGTGCTTTAACACCTCTCTGATTTCATCGTCAGGGCCGAGTTTGTCCGAATCAAGCCAGACGCCCTGGCCCATCAGGAAGGGAAAATTCCGCACCAGCTTCTGGGCCTGGAGTTCAAAGCGCTCGAGCAGCTGCTCGATGACCAGATCGATCTTGCGGTCGAGCTGCTCGAAGAAGAAGTCAACGTTCTTATTGCTCAGGATGGCCAGCCGGGGGAGGTTGATGGAAGTAAAGCTCAGATTGCCGCGGCCGTTGACGATCTCCCGCGTGGGATCGTAGCTGTTGGCGACGACGCGGGTGCGGCAGCCCATGTAGGCGACCTCGGTCTCCGGATGGCCCTCCTTGTAGTAGGCGAGATTGAAGGGGGAATCGATAAAGGAGAAGTTGGGGAAAAGACGCTTGGCGCTGACGCGGCAGGCCAGCTTGAACAGGTCGTAGTTGGGGTCGCCGGGATTGTAGTTTACCCCCTCCTTGACCTTGAAGATATGAATGGGGAAGATGGGCGTCTCTCCGTTGCCGAGGCCGGCCTCAGTGGCCAAGAGCACGTTCTTGATGACCATGCGGCCCTCGGGCGTGGTGTCCATCCCATAGTTGATGGAGCTGAAGGGAATCTGCGCGCCGGCGCGGGAATGCATGGTATTGAGGTTGTGCACCAGCGCCTCCATGGCCTGGTAGGTGGCGCGATCGGTCTCACGGTTGGCGTGGCGGAAGGCAAAGGACTGAAGCTTTCCGGCCGTCTCCCCGTCAAAGCGTTCGCTCAGCAGCGCGAGCTCGGCGGCCATGTAGGCTTCGCCGTCGTCCAGCTTGGGACCGGCGCCCGCGGCCGCTTCCGCAGCGGACAGGATTTCCCTGGAAAGGGCTTCGCCGTCCTCCAACCCGGCGACCAGTTCGAGGGCGCGGGCGAGGTTCTGACGGTAGACTCGACGGTAGGTTTTCTGCACGCCCTTTGCCATGGCGTAGTCGAAATTCGGAATGCTCTGGCCGCCGTGCTGGTCGTTCTGGTTGCTCTGGATGGCGATGCAGGCGAGTGCGCTGTAGCTTGAGATGTCGTTGGGTTCGCGCAGGAAGCCGTGGCCGGTGGAGAAGCCGCCGGTGAAGAGCTTGTCCAGATCGATCTGACAGCAGGTGGTCGTCAGGGTCAGAAAATCGAGGTCATGGATGTGGATATCCCCTTCGCGGTGAGCCTTGGCGTGCTTGGGGTCTAGGATGTACATTTCATAAAACTGTTTGGCGCCTTCCGAACCATACTTGAGCATGGTGCCCATGGCGGTGTCGCCGTCGATGTTGGCGTTTTCCCGCTTGACGTCGTTGTCCTTGGCCGGCTTGAAGGTCAAATCCTCATAGATCTTCATCAGCCGGGTGTTCATCTCGCGCACGCGGGTGCGCTCGGCGCGGTAAAGAATGTATTCTTTGGCGGTGCGGGCGTGGCCGTTTTCAATGAGCACCTTTTCCACCACGTCCTGCACGTGCTCCACGGTGGGCGGCGTGCTCAGGCCTTCCGCCTCAATGCAGCCGGATACCATCCGCGCGAGCTCCAGGGAGGATTGGTAGTCGTGCCCGCCGATGGCCTCGGCCGCTTTGAAGATGGCGTTCGCGATCTTTTCCTCATTGAATGCCGTCTCCCGGCCGTCTCTCTTGATGATTGTACTGATCATGTAGCCATCTCCTCTTATATTTCTTTATAAACTATATCTTGTGTTTTAAGCGCCGGAACATACAAATTATAGTACTTATGTTGCGGGGTGTCAAGACGAAAAACACCCGAGACGCAAAAAATCCCGTACACGGAAAAGACCCCGTGTACGGGAAATCCTTGCAAAACTGGAGAAATCACGCGGCGGTTTTCTTTTGCGCCTTGGCTTCCTTTTTGGCCCGCTTTTCTTCTGATTTGACGAGCTTCTTCTGCGCCTTGCGCTCCTTTTTGTCCCCCTTGGCGGGCGGGAGGCCCGGGTCCTCAAAGACCTGTTCAGGCGGGGTCAGCAGCATTTCGGGGTTCCTCATCAGCTTGCGGAAGGAACGGATGGTGGTGCCGTAATAGTAACCGTCACAAATGCGTTCATCCACAACAAAACGGAAGGTCATCAGCTTGACCTTTTCGGTGGAGCCGTCTTCCTTCAGTCGGTATTCGGTGCGCTTGCGGCCGACCGAAATGAAGATGGAGCAGGTACCGAAGTTATAGATATGGTGGAAGACCGAGTCGATGCCCAGAGAGCCGTTGTCCACCACAAAAACGCTTGTGTGGAAGGGGGAGAACTCATGGATGAATTTAGGCAGCCAGCCGAACTGGTCGAGCCCGTTTAAAAACCAGACGACGAATTTGATCAGGAAGCCGGGCAGGCAGGAGACGATTTTCGCAATGATATCGGTGTTGTTGGAGCTGTCGCTTCCCTTGTTGGTGGTGAATTCGTCGTGCAGTCTTTCCCAGACGTCGTGCAGCGTATCCTCCGGCTGGAACTGCGGTTTGATGGTGGTTTCTTCGCCCTCAATGCTCATTTCCTTTTTGACCGAAAGGGAGACGGTGATGTCGTTGCGGGCATATATTTTGCGGCCGGACACAAAGCGGTTGACGGCCGGTTTCTGCGAAATCATACGGACGGACGCCGCCATGACCACCTGAATCATGCTCAGGTCCTTCATGTCGCTCTCACGGCGCATCCGGCGGACGAACTGCTCCAGAGCGGTGATTTCAATCTCCTCTTCAAAGAAGACCATACTGTCGTTTCTTGTGGGCATGATGTGGGGGATCAGGACAAAAAACGGGTCGACGGCGCGCACCTTGTATCCGTCGTAACGGTCCCCGAATCTGCGCTTGCGTTTTAAGTCCGATTTCTTGGTCAAAATGAGCCCTCCTTCACTTACAGCCGATCCCGCTGGGGACGGGACGCTGTAATCAGTATAATATAAGGGCGGACGATTTTCAATAAAAATCTTGCGGCTGGCACTGGATTCCGAAAGAAAAATGCAGAATTTTGGCATTTTTCCTAAACTTTGCAGATAGAGGAAAAAGCCCTCTTCTTTCTGGGAAGGGAGCTTTTTGAAAGGATGGTTTCCGAACGGTCTATTCCATATCCCGGTATTTTTTGCGCGTCGCCATGCCGCCGCGGATGTGGCGCTGCGCCTTGTTGATTTCCAGAATGCCCTTGACTTCCTGATAGAGTTGAGGATCCACGTTTTTCAGACGTTCCGCCACATCCTTATGCACGGTGGATTTGCTGACGCCGAATTTTTTTGCCGCCTGCCGTACCGTGGCCTTGCTTTCAATGATGTATTCGCCCAGTTCGATGGCGCGTTCCTCAACGATGCCTTTCACATATTCGCCCTCCCAGATTCAAGTTCGATCATTCCATTTATATGAGGGCGGTCGGGGGAATATGTAAAAAGGAAAAAATGCCGAAAGCGATTTCCTACTCGGTGTGCGTAAAACAGGAAAATACCGGCCAGCCGGCGGAAAAGAAGGGCTGTTATGTCCGGTATCATTTATCAGGAATGGTTTCATTTTGGCGGAATAGATGATATGATATGAAGGAAGAAATCAGGGATGCAGAGCAAAGGAAGAAAAATGATGAGAAAAAATGTGCAAAAAGGCGTGCTTACGGCAGGTACTTGCCTGTTTGTCCTTTTTATCTTTTCCAATTCGCTCGCGCCGGCCGACGTTTCCGGCGGGGCGAGCTCCCGGGCGCTCGAGATCGTTGAGAACATTCTCGCCGCTTTGCGCTGGGATATTCCGGTCACCGAGCATTTTCTCCGCAAGGCGGGGCATTTCAGCGAATATCTGGCGCTCGGTCTTCTGCTTGCGGCCACCTTGCGCGCCTACATGCCCAGGGCGGGCATGGGGATTTTCCTCCCGCTCTTTGCGGGACTCATGACGGCGGTGCTGGACGAAACCATCCAGCTCTTTGTGGAGGGGCGTTCGGGACAAGTAAGCGACGTTTTGCTCGATTTTTCCGGCGTGCTCGCCGGTTTGGGGCTGTTTTTCGGGGTCGCCGCGCTGTGCCGGTATATCAGAGGCGGACGGAGCGTTTCCCCTGAAAGTGCGTGAATGTTCCCTGGGGAGGGCTGCCGAGGAGAGAGAAAAGCGGTCTTCTGCGCCAAAAAATCCCCCTTTTCCGGGAAAAACGCTGGAAAAGGCCGGGCGTCTGTGGTATGATAACAAAGTTGCCGATCCGCGGCGGGGCTGCTTCCGCCGGTTGGGAAAAAGCGGGCCACACAGGAGGGACCATGATCACAGTATCTGACGTCAGTTTGAATTTTGGTGGAACCAAGCTGTTTTCCGGCGTTAATCTCAAGTTTACGCCGGGCAACTGCTATGGCATCATCGGCGCCAACGGCGCCGGGAAATCCACCTTTTTGAAGATTTTATGCGGGGAACTAGAGCCTTCCACAGGCGAGGTCGTCATCCCCGAACGGGTGAGACTGTCGGTCCTCAAGCAGGACCACTACGCCTTCGACCGATTTACCGTGCTCGACGCTATCATCCAGGGCAACGAGCGGCTTTATGAGATCATGAAGCAGAAGGAAGCCCTTTACGCGAAGCCGGATTTCAGCGATGAAGACGGCCTGCTCGCCTCCGAGCTGGAGGCTGAGTTCGCCGAGCTGAACGGCTGGGAGGCCGAGTCGGACGCTTCCCGCCTGATTCAGGGGTTGGGCCTGTCCGAGAGCCTGCTTTACGAGGGCATGGAGGGGCTCTCCGGCCCCGAGAAGGTCAAGGTGCTGCTCGCGCAGGCCCTCTTCGGCGCGCCCGACGTCATCCTGCTCGACGAACCGACCAACCAGCTCGATCTCAAGGCCATCGACTGGCTGGAGGAGTTTCTCATCAATTACGAGGGCACCGTGCTGGTCGTCTCGCATGACCGGCATTTCCTCAATGCCGTCTGCACCCACACGGTGGACATCGACTACACCAAGATCAAGATGTATGTGGGCAACTATGAATTCTGGTATGAGTCGAGCCAGCTGGTTGAGCGTGTGCTCAAGCAGCAGAACAAGAAAACCGAGGAGAAGATCAAGGAGCTGCAAAGCTTCATCGAGCGTTTCTCGGCCAACAAATCCAAATCCAAGCAGGCCACCTCCCGCAAGCGCATGCTCGAAAAACTGACGGTGGAGGAGATGCCCGCGTCCAGCCGGCGCTATCCCTTCGTCGGCTTCCAGATGGACCGCGAGGCGGGAAAGGATATTCTGACGGTCGACGGCATCGGCAAGTTGATCGACGGCGTGCAGGTGCTGAAGAACGTCAGCTTCACGCTGGCCAAGGGGGAGAAGACCGCCCTGCTCGGCTACAGCGACCTGGCCGTCACCACTCTGTTCCGCATTCTGACGGGCGAAATGGAGCCGGACGAGGGCGGCTTCAAATGGGGCGTAAGCACCTCGCAGTCCTATTTTCCAAACGACAACTCGGCCTTTTTCGACGGCTGCGAGCTTTCCCTACTCGACTGGATGCGCCAATATTCGTCGGACACCACCGAGACCTACCTGCGCGGCTTTTTAGGAAGGATGCTCTTCTCAGGGGACGACGTCTACAAGCCGGTCAAGGTGCTCTCGGGCGGCGAGCGGGTGCGATGCATGCTCTCCCGTATGATGTTGTTCGGAGGCAACGTCCTCCTTTTGGACCGGCCGACCGACCACCTCGACCTGGAATCCATCACGGCGGTCAACAAGGGGCTTTCCGCCTTCCCGGGGAATCTGCTGTTTGCCTCCCATGATCATGAGCTTCTGGGCACCGTGGCCGACCGGATCATCGAAATCACGCAGGACGGCGTCATCGACCGCAAGGCGACTTATGACGAATATCTGGAGCTGATGAAGTAACCGCCGTGTTTTTGAGAATATACAGAATTTTGTGTATATTTATAAGATGCTCCGTCGCGGTCCGGGAAGGAGCAGCGGAGAATCGGTCGACAAATGAAGGAGAAATTTTGGAGAACGTGTATAAATTTGCAGTTAGGTGAAATTTATATGCATTTCCTCTTGATTTCTGGGAGCGCTTGCGCTATAATACAGCTATCATAAAATTGAGAAATTTCTGGAGGTAGAAGAAAGTGAAAAAAGTTTCAAAAATGATGGCCTATCTGCTGGCCATTGTCATGCTCTTTACCTTGGCTTCCTGTGCGAAGTCTGACAACAAATCCTCTGTGGAGCGAATCAAGGAAGCCGGAAAAATCGTCATGTCCACCAATGCGGCGTTTGAGCCCTTTGAGTACATAGACGGCGATGATTACGCAGGTATAGACATCGATCTTGCAGAGAAAATCGCGGAAGAGCTGGGTGTGGAACTGGTTATCAACAATGTGGAGTTTAAGGCGCTTGTTACCGAGCTGCAGACTGGAAAGTGCGACTTTGTGGCTGCCGGTATGAGCTATGATGAGGACAAGGCTAAAAACATCGATTTCTGTGACGGTTACTACAATGCATCCCAGAGTATTATCGTTCCGATCGACAGTGACATCCAGGGCGCTGAGGACCTTGACGGCAAGAAGATCGGCGTGCAGCTGGGTACCACCGGCGCCACATACTGTGAAGAAGATGTTAAGGATGCTGAAATCTCTTATATGGATAGCGCCGTTGAGGCGGTTCAGGATCTTCTAGCCGGCCGACTGGATGCGGTTGTTGTTGACAATTTTCCTGCAGAAAAGCTGGTGGAAAAGAATTCCGACCAGATTAAGATGCTTGACAAGCCCCTGACCGAGGAGGAGTACATGATGGCTGTTCCAAAGGGCGACGAGGCTCTGAAAGAAGTCATCAACAAAGTTCTCAAAGATCTTAAAGACAGCGGAGAATTTGACGAGATCGTGGGAAAGTATATGTAAAAAGCATCTCCTTTTATCGTAGTAGCAGCATGGGCGGGGGGTATCCCTCCGCCCGCGTTGTGTTATTTTGAACCTGTGCCCCGAACTGATTTGTTGCAGGTTATATCATTTGGCAAGCGCGTTTATTTCTTTCCGGAGGTGCCTCTATGAATTTTTTTGCGACGGCAAACATCGGCGAATTTTTCACCTCTGTCTGGCAGAATATAGAGTCCTTTTTCATCACTGCTTGGGAAAATTTTTATAATACGCTTATCTACAAGGATCGTTATATGTATATTGTGGATGGTTTGAAGCAGACCATTTTTATAACGCTGGTTGCAGTTGTAATAGGCATTGTACTCGGTACTTTGATCGCCCTAATCAAGGTGGCGGCCCGGGGAAACAGGAAGCTGCGTCCCCTCGAATGGATCGCCAACCTCTATTTGACCGTCATCCGCGGCACGCCGATGGTCGTGCAGCTGATGATCGTGTATTATCTGATTTTAACCAGTGCGGACAAGGTCACGGCGGCTATCATTGCTTTTGGCATCAATTCGGGCGCTTATGTGGCCGAGCTGGTGCGCAGCGGCATCCTTTCGGTCGACGGCGGCCAGACCGAGGCCGGCCGGTCGCTGGGTCTGCCGCAGCGCACGGTGATGACCCGCATCGTTTTTCCGCAGGCGCTCAAGAACATCCTGCCCGCGCTGGGCAATGAATTCATCGTCCTGTTAAAGGAGACCTCGGTCGCCGGCTTCATCGGCGTGGTCGATCTCTCCAAAGCGGGAGATATTATTCTGAGTCAAACGTATGATGCCTTTTATCCGTTGATTTCCATTGCGATTATTTACTTGATTCTGGTTATGGGGTTAACCGTGGCGCTGTCGGCGCTGGAAAGGAGGCTGCGCCAGAGTGATATCCGTTAAGAATCTGCACAAAAGCTTCTTCACCTCCGCCGGGGAAATCCAGGTGCTCAAGGGGATTGACCAGACGATTGAGAAGGGGGAAAAGGTGGTCATCGTGGGGCCCTCCGGTTCCGGAAAGAGCACCTTCCTGCGCTGCCTGAACCGCCTGGAGGAGCCGACCGACGGAGAGATCTGGGTGGACGGCGAGCTCATCACTCAGCCCAAATGCAACATCAACAAGGTGCGCCAGAAGATGGGCATGGTCTTCCAGCATTTCAATCTTTTTCCGCATCTGACCGTGCGCCAGAACATCACGCTTGCGCCCGTCAAGCTTAAGCTCAAGACCCAGCAGGAGGCGGACGAGACCGCCAACCGGCTGCTTGAGCGCGTGGGACTGCGCGATAAAGCCGATTCCTATCCCATCCAGCTTTCGGGCGGGCAGAAGCAGCGCATCGCCATCGTGCGCGCGCTGGCCATGGAGCCGGAGGTGATGCTCTTTGATGAACCGACGAGCGCCCTCGACCCGGAGATGGTCGGCGAGGTGCTCGAGGTCATGAAAGAGCTGGCGAACGAGGGGATGACCATGGTGGTGGTCACCCACGAGATGGGCTTTGCCCGCGAGGTAGCGACGCGCGTCCTCTTTATGGACGAGGGACTCATCCTGGAGGAGGCCCCGCCCCAGCAGTTCTTTTCCACGCCGGAGAATCAGCGCCTGCGGGATTTTCTCTCCAAGGTGCTGTAACCGGAACCGCATCAAGAAAAACGAATCAAACAAAAGGGCGGATGTCGTATCCGCCCTTTTTTGCGCCTTTTCCCGGATTTTACCGGGAAACCGGGGGCGCAGACGGTTGAAAAGGCGTAAAGATTGTGTTAAGATGGCCTAAGATGAAGCGGAGACAGAGTCGCCGCTTCAAATTTGTGTCTGAAAAGGATTCCCCAGAGGGAAAAGGTGGTAGAGGGATGAAAGTGGTCATTGTGGGAGACGGCAAGGTGGGCTACACGCTCGCAGAGCAGCTCTCCAAGGAGGGGCACGACATTGTGGTCATTGACCACAACCGGGAGGTGCTCAAGCAGCTTTCTGAGACGCTCGACGTCATGGTCGTCTACGGCAACGGGGCGAGCCTGAAGGTGCAGAAGGAGGCCGACGTGCAGGGCAGCGACCTGCTCATCGCGGCGACCTCGGCCGATGAAATCAATCTTCTGTGCAGCATCATCGCCAGAAAGCTCGGCTGCAAGCACACCATCGCCAGAATGCGCAACCCGGAGTATGCCGAGCAACTCTATTTTCTACGCGAAGAGCTGGGCCTGAGCATGACCATCAATCCCGAATGGGCGGCCGCCCGGGAAATCTTCCGGTTGATTCAGCTGCCGAGCTTTTTAAAGCGGGATTCCTTTGCCAAGGGACGGGTGGAGATCGTCGAACTGCTCTTGAAGACCGACGCGCTGCATGGCCGTCCTCTTTCCGATCTTTATAAAATGGCCAAGGTGCGCGTGCTCGTCTGTGCTGTGGAGCGGGAGAACGACGTATTCATTCCGGACGGAAGCTTCCGTCTGCAAAAGGGAGACAAGCTCTACGTGACCGCGCCCTCGCGGGATTTGGCGACGCTGGTCAAATTCCTCGGCATCAGTCAGCCAAGGGTCAAGGACGTCACCATTGTCGGTGGCAGCAGAATCGCCTATTATCTCGCCGCCACCCTACTTGACGCGGGAATCGGAGTCAAGATCATTGAACTGCAGCACGACCGTTGCCTGGAGCTGGCCGAACGACTGCCGCGGGCGTCCATCGTGCATGGAGACGGCTCTAAAAAGGCGCTGCTGCTGTCCGAAGGGATTGAACAGGCCGACGCCATCGTCACCCTGACCGATTTCGACGAGGTCAATCTGGTGGTGTCCATGTACGCGAACTACCTCAAGGTGCCCAAGGTGATCACCAAGATCAGCTACAGCGAATACAACGAGGTGTTCCGGGACAAGGGGATCGATTGCGTCATCAGCCCCAAGATGCTGTGCGCCAATGATATTGTCCGCTATGTGCGCGCCATGGAGAACACCGCCGGAGGCTCGGTGCTGGCTGTCCACCGGCTGGTGGAAGACCGTGTGGAGGCGCTCGAATTCCGGGTGACCGAGGCCGTCCGCCACCGGGGAGAGACCCTCGCCAAAATCACCCTCAAGCCCAACATCCTGGTTGCCTGCATCAATCGCAACGGCCGTATCATCATCCCCAAGGGAGACGATACCATCGAGCTTGGAGACACCGTCATCCTTGTGACCGAAGCCGACAAAATGATTGCCGACCTCAACGATATCTTTGCGGATTGATCCGTACCGCCGCCGGGGCGGAGCACAGTCCTGCGCCTCCTGCCGGGGCGCGGACGGATGATTTGAGGAGTACGTTCTGACATGAATTATCGTATCATTTGTCATTTTCTGGGTCGCATTATGGGGGTGGAGGCGCTGCTGATGCTCCCCGCCCTCGGCATCTCCCTGTATCAGCGAGAGATGGAGGCGGTCCGGGGGTTTTTGATCGCCATTGCGGCGCTGCTCGTTCTGGGGCTGCTTTCAGCCCTGTCCCGCCCGAAAAACAAGTCGTTTTACAACCGGGAGGGCTTTGTCATCGTCGGTCTCTCGTGGATTCTGGTGTCTGTTTTCGGCGCGCTGCCCTTTTGCCTGAGCGGCTGGATTCCCAACTTTGTGGACAGCATTTTTGAGACGGTTTCTGGCTTTACCACCACGGGCGCGAGCATTCTGACCGATATTGAGGTCCTGCCTCTGGGGCTTCTCTACTGGCGTAGCTTCACCCATTGGCTGGGCGGCATGGGTGTGCTGGTCTTCCTGCTGGCCATTGTGCCGATGAACCAGCGGGGTTCGGGCAATTCGCTGCATGTGCTGCGCGCCGAGAGCCCCGGTCCCCAGGTGGGCAAGCTGGTACCCAGGCTGCATCAAACAGCCAAAATCCTCTACGGCATCTATCTTGTGATGACCGTGGTGCAGATTCTTCTGCTGCTTGCGGGCAGCGTGCCGCTTTTTGACGCGGTCACCATCTCCTTCGGCACGGCGGGCACCGGAGGCTTTGCCATTAAAAACGACAGTCTCGCAGGCTACAGCCCCTATGCGCAGACGGTTGTGACCATCTTCATGGCGCTGTTCGGCGTCAACTTCAATATTTTCTATCTGCTGCTGATCCGCGCCTTCTCCAAGGTTTTCTTCAATGAGGAACTGCGCGCCTACCTCGCTATCATGCTGGGGTCTACGCTGTTGATCGCCTGGAACATTTACGAGCTGTTTGACGAAAACTTTGGTCAGGCGCTGCACCACGCGGCGTTTCAGGTTTCCTCCATCATGACGACCACCGGTTATGCCACGGTGGACTTCAATACCTGGCCGGAATTTTCCCGTCTGTTACTGGTTGTTCTGATGATTCTAGGCGCGTCGGCCGGGTCGACGGGCGGGGGCATCAAGATTTCCCGCTTGCTGATTCTACTGAAATCGGCGCGCAATACGGTGGTGCGGCTGCTGCATCCGCGCGCGGTCAAGGTGGCGAGGCTCGACGGAGAAACGCTCGACCACGAGGTCGTGCGCGGCGTCAACGGTTTTATGACGCTTTACTGTCTTGTCGCCATTCTGTCCTCGCTCATCATTTCCGTGGACAATTTCTCCTTTGAAACCAATATAACCGCCGTGCTGGCCTGCCTCAACAACATCGGTCCCGGTCTCGGCATTGTGGGGCCTATTGGCAATTACGCCGACTTTTCGCCCTTCAGCAAGCTGGTGCTCAGCGCCGATATGCTCATCGGTCGGCTGGAGATTTTCCCGATGATCATCCTCTTCGCTCCCTCGGTGTGGAAAAACAGTATCCCGCGCCCCGCCGCTTCGTAAAAACGGCTGCGGCGACAAACAAACCCGCTCCAGACATGATGCAATGCCTGGGGCGGGTTTGTGCGTTTGCAGGGGGATGAGAGGACAACAATAGACATCAAAAATGAAGCGCTGTAAAAGCGCAGCGTCCATAGATGCAGGTGAGACGCGCAAAAGGGCAAGGGGAAACAGATCGGCCGGTCTTTTGCAGTTCCTTCCGTATACAAGCGGACCTGTTGACATTGGGCTGCGGTATGAGAAAAAAAGAGGGCGAAACCCGCTGTTTTTGCAGGTTTCGCCCCCCGAAAAAGAGGAGGAGGAAAATTAGAAGGTTACGTCTTCTCCGTAGTAAGCGCAGGTCAGAACTTTCTTCATGTTCTCGGCGTCGATGGCTCTCGGATTGGAGGAGGTGCAGGGATCGGCGACGGCGTTCTTGGCGATATCGTCGGCATGCTGCTGGAAGAGCTCCTCGCTCACGCCGTTGGCCTGGTAGGTCTGCTCGATGTTGAGCTTCTTGTTGAGGTCCTTGATGGCGTCGACCAGAGAGTTGCAAAGCTGCTGATTGGTATAGCCGGGCAGTCCGATGGCGCGGGCAATGTCGGCGTAACGCTCGACGCAGGCCTTGGAGTTGTACTGAATGACATAAGGCAGCAGAATGGCGTTGCAGCAGCCGTGCGGGATGTCGAACATAGCGCCGGTCTTGTGGGCCAGGCTGTGCGCAATGCCAAGCAGGGCGTTGGAGAAGGCCATTCCGGCCAGGCACTGGGCGATGTGCATCTTGCCGCGGGCGTCCTTGTCCCCATTGTAGGAAGCGACGATGCTGTCAAAGATATCGGAAATGGCCTTGAGCGCCAGCGGGTCGGAGAAATCGGAGCGGACAGAGGCGACATAAGCCTCAATGGCGTGGGTCAGGGCGTCCATACCGGTGTGAGCGGTCAGCTTCTTGGGCATGGTCAGCGGGATGTCGGTATCCAGGATGGCGATGTCGGGGGTGATTTCAAAGTCGGCCAGCGGATACTTGATGTTGGTGGAATAGTCGGTGATGACCGAGAAGGCGGTCACTTCGCTGGCCGTGCCGCTCGTGGAGGGGATGGCGACGAAGATGGCCTTCTGGCGGAGTCTGGGCATAGTGAAGGGGTCCTTGATGTCCTCGAAGGTCTTGTCCGGATACTCGTAGAAAACCCACATAGCCTTGGCGGCGTCAATCGGGGAGCCGCCGCCGATGGCGACGATCACGTCAGGCTGGAAGTTGCGCATGGCTTCCGCCCCGCGGTAGACGGTTTCAATGGAGGGATCGGGCTCCACGCCTTCAAAAATCTGGACCTCCAGACCGGTATCCTTGAGGGTTTGCTCGACCTTCTGCAGGAAGCCGAACTTCTGCATCGAGCTGCCGCCGGTGACAATGATGGCTTTCTTGTAGCCCTTGAGGTTCTTAAGCTCGCCGATGGCCTCAGGTCCAAAGTAAATGTCTCTGGGCAGTGTGAATCTTGCCATGATAAAATCCCCCTTAGTGATATTGTAAATATGATTTAGTCTTTCCCGGGAACGGGAAAGCGATGGACCGGATAGGAAATATTAACTG
>CABSLJ010000006.1 GCA_902478455.1 uncultured Oscillospiraceae bacterium
CTTTTCATAATCGGCGTAGTCGGCAAGCAGCATGTAGGGGTCGCTGTTCAGCAGGGAGTTTGCGATGTCCTCAAAATGAACGCCGCAGAAGCCGGTCCGCAGCTCGTCGATGGCCGCCTTGAGGGTGGGGTTGTTGTGGTAATAGACCTGCGGCTGGTAGCCGGAATGATTGAGATTCTGCACCTCCGGCGTGGTCATGCCGAACAGAAGGATGTTATCGTCCCCCACCGCCTCGTGGATTTCGACGTTTGCGCCGTCGAGCGTGCCGAGCGTGACGGCGCCGTTGATCATGAATTTCATGTTGCTCGTGCCCGAGGCCTCGGTGCCCGCCAGGGAGATCTGTTCGCTGATCTCGGCGGCCGGCATGAGTTCTTCGGCCACGGTCACGCGGTAATCCTCGAGGTAGACCACCTTGAGTTTTTCATTTACGCGGGAGTCCTTGTTGATGGTGTCCGCCAGGTCGGAGATGAAGCGGATGATCTGCTTGGCAAAGTAGTAGCCGGGGGCCGCCTTGGCGCCGAAGATGTAGGTCTTGGGGGTGAAGGGGGCGTTGGGATTCTCGCGCAGGTACTGGTAGGTGGCGAGGATGTGCAGCGCGTTCAGGTGCTGGCGCTTGTACTCGTGCAGGCGCTTGACCTGAACGTCGAAGATGGAGTCGGGGTCGACGGCGATGCCGTTGTTCTTCCGGATGTAATCGGCCATGCGGTCCTTGTTTTTCCGCTTGATCAGGCGCAGCTTTTCCAGCACCTGGGGGTCGTCCTTGTAGGCCAGAAGCTTTTCCAGCTGCGAGGCGTCCCGGACAAAGCCGTCCCCGCACAGCTCGGTGATCAGGGCGGAAAGCGCGGGATTCGCCTGGCACAGCCAGCGCCGGTGGGCGATGCCGTTGGTGACGTTCTTGAATTTATAGGGCATGACGGTGTAGAAATCGTGGAAAACCGTTTCCTTGAGGATTTCACTGTGCAGGCGGGAAACGCCGTTGACCGAATGACCGGCCGCCACGGCCAGATTGGCCATGCGCACGATGCCCTCGTTGAGCACGGCCATGCGGCCGACCTGGTAGCCGTCCACGCCCTGCTCGTGCATCTGGGCGCAGAAGCGGCGGTTGATCTCAAAGACGATCTCATAAATGCGGGGCAGGCGGCGCTTGAAGAGCTCCTGGCCCCAACATTCGAGCGCCTCGGCCATGACGGTGTGGTTGGTGTAGGCCACCGTGCGGGTGACAATGTCCCAGGCGGCGTCCCAGGAATAGCCGCACTCGTCGAGCATGACGCGCATCAACTCGGGAATGGCGAGCACGGGGTGGGTGTCGTTGAGATGGATGGCGACAAGCTCGGGAAGATTGTCCAGCGTGTTGTAGCTGCGCAGGTGGCGGTGGATGATGTCCTGAATGGTGGCCGACACCAGAAAATACTGCTGCGAAAGGCGCAGGCTCTTGCCCTCGGGGTGATTGTCTTCGGGGTAGAGCACCTTGGTGATGACCTCGGCCATGGCGTTTTGCTCCATGGCGCGCAGATAGTCGCCGCCGTTGAAGAGGGACATGTCGAATTCCTGCGATTTGGCCGCCCACAGACGCAGGCGGGAGACGCCCTTGCCGTCCATGCCGGAGACGAGCATGTCAAAGGGGACGGCGAGCACCTTGCGGGCGTCCACGTGGTTGACCGTGTGGTAGGGGCCGTCCCACGATTCCTCGATTCTGCCGTCGAACTTCACGGTGACGGCCATCTCGGGATGGGGCTCGAGCCACACCTCGCCGCCGGGCAGCCAGAAATCGGGCAGTTCGGTCTGCCAGCCGTCGACCAGCTTCTGCTTGAAGATGCCGTATTCGTAGCGCAGGGAATAGCCCATCGCGGGGTAGCCGTCGGTGGCCAGACCGTCGAGGAAGCAGGCGGCGAGCCGCCCGAGGCCGCCGTTGCCTAGGCCGGCGTCGGGCTCTTGCTCATAGATGTTTTCCAGCTTGACGCCCATGTCGGAAAGCGCAGAGGAAACGGCCTCCTCCAGACCGAGGTTGTAGAGGTTGTTTTTGAGCGAGCGGCCCATCAGGAATTCCATGCACAGGTAGTAGACCTGCTTTTTGTGCTGGGCCTCCGCTTTGTCCGTGAATTCCTTGCGGCCCTGCTTCAGCAGGTCGCGCACCAGCAGGACGACCGCCTTGTAGTAGTGCTCATCGGCAGCCTCCTCGGGAGTCAGGCCAAAATGATGGCTGAGCTTGAGTTCGATCAGACGCCGCGCCTCGCGGGCGGACAGTTTATAATTCATGAGAATTTCCTCCATTTGGAAAGCGTTGTGAATTCAACTTGGCTTCCTGTTCATTATATACCAACATAGGCCGGATATCAACTGCAGGGAAAGGAACGCGGCAAAGACTGTGCAAATGCCTAAAAACCTCATTCCAATCGGTTAAATTGAATAAAAGAGAGGAGGGCTTGACGTCGGTCTTCCCCCTTCATACTATGCCGTGATTGTGAGCAGATTGCACAAAATGCTGTTTTGGGCTTCCGCGGCGCAGGAAAGGGGGATTGTGCCCGTTGTGATCCCGATCGAGAATCATGCGAAAAATAGGGACGGGGAGATATTCCCGCCCGGCGCCCGCGGCCTTTGCCGTCCGGAAACCGTCGGTCGGCGGCGGCCGCAGGAGGATTCCCGCTCTCTCTTTAAAATAAAACAGAAATTGCTTTGCACGCAGGACAAAATGGATTATAATAAAAACCATAACGGAATAAACATAAAATAACGACCGGAAAGGAAGGACTGTACATGGGCAGGAACAAGCTAAAGGTTAGTATCTGCGGAACAGACTATTATATTACCAGCGAAGAAGACGAAGCCTACGTCCGTTCGGTTGCTGATAAAGTGGAAGCCCAAATGAATGCGATTATGGAGGCCAATCCCCGCGTTTCGGTCACAATGGCGGCCGTGCTGACGGCGCTTGACTCCTGCGACGAAGGCTTAAAGGCGCTGGGCAGCGCCGACAATCTGCGTTCGCAGATCAAGGATTACCTGGAGGAATCCTCCAAGGCGCGCATGGAGGCCGACGAGGCCCGCAGGGAAAATGAGCGGCTCAAAAGGGAGCTGCAGTCGCTGCGCATGAAACTCGCTGAGAGTGATTTGCCGCAGCAGAAGGGGAGCGCTTCCCAGCAGCATCAGAAGCCCCAGCAGCAGAACCGGGACCACGCGGCGCAGCCGCCCGCTCCGATGGCGCGCCCGGTGCAAAGCCAGGGCACGCCCCTGCCTCCTCAGGCCAAGCTCTATTCCCGGCCTGGGATTCCCCTTGCCAAGGAGAGCGAGCCGGAGGACGCCGTCAGCTTTTTTGATTCCAGAGAAAAGGACCGCCGGTAAACCGGCAGAACCATATGGAGCATTTGGAAATCCTTGCGCCCGCCGGGTCGCCGGAAGCGCTGCTTCCCGCCGTGCGTCTGGGCGCGGACGCCGTCTATCTTGCGGGCAAGGCCTTCGGCGCGCGGGCGAACGCCCGCAACTTTGACCGGGACGAGCTCAAAGAGGCGGTGCGCTACTGCCATGCGCGGGACGTCAAGGTTTATCTCACTGTGAACACCCTGCTGCGGGACGAGGAGCTCGAGGACGTCCTCTCCTTTGCGGCGTACGCCTGCTCCCTGCCTGTCGACGCCTGCATCGTGCAGGACGCGGGCCTCGCTTCCCTGTTGCGGGAGCGCGCGCCGGGCATGCGCCTGCACGGCAGCACGCAGATGTCCATCCATACCCCCGCCGGAGCCCGGGCTCTCTATGAGATGGGTTTTTCCCGCGTGGTGCTCGCGCGCGAGCTTTCGGCGCGGGAAATCGCTGAAATCGCCGCCGCAAGCCCCATCGAGCTGGAGGTTTTTGTGCACGGCGCGCTGTGCATGTCTGTTTCCGGCCAGTGTTATTTCAGCGCGGTCCTCGGAGGCCGCAGCGGCAACCGCGGCCTGTGCGCCCAGCCCTGCCGTCTCCCCTTTGCCGCAGACGGCGGCACGGGGCGGGATTTGAGCCTCAAGGATTTGTCTCTGACGCCGCGCCTGCAGGAGCTGAAAGCCCTGGGCGTGACCTCGGCCAAAATCGAGGGGCGGATGAAGCGGCCCGAATATGTGGCGGCCGCCGTTTCCGCCTGCCGTCACGCGGCCGACGGCGAGGAGCTGCCCGCCGGTCTGGCGGACAAGCTCGGCGCGGTATTTTCCCGTTCGGGCTTTACCGACGGCTACTTCACCGGCAAAAGAGGCCGGAGCATGTTCGGGTACCGCAGCAGGGAGGACGTCGTCTCCGCCACGGGGGAGGTGCTCTCCTCCCTGCGTGCGATGTATCAGGACGAGTCGGGGAAGATTCCGGTTGATTTTTCTCTGCGCGTACAGCCGGGAAAGCCGTCCGCTCTGACCGTGCGGGACGCCGCCGGACACAGCGCCTCCTGTGAGGGCGTGCGGCCCGAACCGGCCCTCAGGCAGGAGCTGACCGCCGAACGGTGCGAGCGGCAGTTGCAGAAGACGGGGGGGACCCCCTTCCGCTTTTCCTCCCTTTCGGCGGACATCGCGCCGGGGCAGGCGCTTGCGGCCGCGTCGCTCAACGAGCTGCGCCGGGAGGCGCTCGCCGCTTTGGAGGAAAAACGAACCTTCCGGGAGCCGGTTGCGTTTGCGCAAAAGCCCTTCCGCCTGCCCGTGGAAGGCCGGGAAAGGAAAAAGACCCGGCTGCGCGCGCGGTTTGCGCGCGCCGAGGTGCCCGCCTGCTTTTCCGACTGCGAGCTGGTCTATGTGCCCCTATCCACGCCGCCCGAACGGCTGGAGGCTCTGCTGTGCAGCGGAATCCCCGCCGCGGTGGAGGTCCCGCGCGGCCTGTTCGGCCGGGAGGAGGAGGCAAGGGCCCTGCTTCTGCGGGCAAAGAAATGCGGCGTCGCCCACGCGCTGGCGCACAACATCGGGGCGGTCTCCCTCTGTCTTTCGCTGGGGTTTGCAACCCACGGCGGGTTCGGCCTCAATCTGACGAATACGGCGGCGCTCGAATGGGCGCGCGCGTTCGGCCTGGCGGACGTCGAGCTCTCTTTTGAGCTGACCCTCGCCCAGGCGGGGAAAATCGGCGGGAGTCTTCCGCGCGGCCTGCTCGCCTACGGCCGCCTGCCCCTGATGCTCTGCCGCAACTGCCCCGCGGCGAACGGCCCGTCCGGCTGCCGGAATTGCAGCACCCCGCCGGAGCTGACCGACCGCCGGGGCGTCCGGTTCCCGCTGCAATGCGCGGCGGGCTGCACAGAGGTGCTCAACAGCGTTCCCCTGACGATGGCCGACCGGATGGACGGGTTTTCCACCATGAATTTCGCCGTTTTGAGATTCACTGTGGAAAACTCGGTGGAAAGTGAGGAAATCTACAGGATTTTCCACCGAGGGGAGAAGCCGACCGGCGGCTATACGCGCGGACTTTACGACCGCGGCGTGGAATAGTGGACAGATTATTCACATTGTGGAAACGAGCGGAGGTACCCATGGAAATCAAACAAGAAGTTCTCAAAATAAAAAAAGTACGGCCGGAAGCGGCGCTCCCCCAAAGGGCGACCGCCGGCTCGGCCGGTATGGACCTGTGCGCCTGTATGGAGGAACCGCTGACCATCGCGCCGGGGGATCTCGTCTCCATCCCGACGGGGATCGCCGTCGCGCTGCCGTCGAGCGGCTATGTGGCGCTGGTTTTCGCCCGCAGCGGGCTGGGGGTCAGGCACGGCATCGCCCTTTCCAACGGCGTCGGCGTGATTGACAGCGACTACCGCGGCGAGCTGCGCGTGGGGCTGTGCAACCTGGGCCGCGAGCCCTATACCGTCGCGCCCGGCGAACGCGTCGCCCAGCTTGCGGTGCTGCCGGTGTGCGCTTTGCCCATCGAGGAGGTAAACGAGCTTCCCGAAACGGCGCGCGGCGAAGGCGGCTTCGGCTCGACCGGACGGTAAAGAAGAACGGAGACCGTCCGGCGGCTTTCGCAGGCGGCCGGATGCCCTTTGTAAAATGTCAGCAGGCCCGGGACCGGTGCGCGCTGATGTTCCGACCCATCCAATAGAGAAGGAGTTCAACCGATTATGAAACGCAAGCTGCTTAAAACGCTGTTGTTGATTGTGCTTATTTTGCTTTCCGTGGTCCTGGGAAAGGTCATCGGCGGGGCGGTCGCCCACATAAGCTACCTTTCCTGGCTGAACATCGGCGCCAATTTCGGCTTTTCCCCCGTGACGGTCGACCTCGCCGTGGTGCAGCTGACCGTCGGCTTCATGATGAGCATCAACGTCTGCCAGATCATTCTGTTGCTCATCGCCATCCTCGCTTACACCAAGATCAAAATCAGGGATTAGGAGGAAAAGGGGAGAACGTTCCTCGTCCTGCGTGATTTTTCTTCCGTTTTGCCGGATGGATTTGCATTTCTGAGATTAAGGGGATCAAAGAATGGGAAAACTCATTTTGGCGTCCGCCTCGCCGCGGCGCAGCGAAATTTTGCGTTCCGCCGGCTTCCCGTTCGACGTCTTCGTCAGCGACGCCGACGAGAGCCTTCCGCAGGGCCTTTCCTGCGCCGAGGCGGTGCGCCTGCTCGCCGAACGGAAGGCGGCCGCCGTGGCCGAACGGTTTCCGAACGATTTTGTGCTGGGGGCCGACACGGTCGTGGAGCTGGACGGCCTGCTCCTTGGCAAGCCGAAGGATGAAAAAGAGGCCGCCGCTATGCTGCGGAAGCTCTCCGGCCGGGTCCACGCCGTTCACACCGGCGTATGCCTGCTCTCGCCAAGGGGCAGGCTGACCGACGCCGACCGCACCCTCGTGGAATTTTATCCCCTCTCTGAGGAGGAGGTCGAAGCCTACGTCCGCACGGGCGAACCGATGGACAAGGCGGGGGCCTACGGCATTCAGGGAAGGGGGGCGCTGCTCGTCCGGCGGATTGACGGCGACTTTTACAGCGTGATGGGCCTGCCGGTGGCAAAGGTGGGCAGGATGCTGCGGGAAATGAACTGTTACAAATAAAATGCAGAAAATTTACCGCTTTTTCTCAAGAGAGGGAGAAAACGGAGAAAGAAACGGTTGAGAATTGTCCGGTTTGCGGTTATAATATATAAGATATTCCTTCCATTCGTTTTTGAGAGATGTTACAAGTCCGTTTTGGGACGTTCCAATAGGAAAGGAGACAAGGTTTAGATGTTTGCAAAGGATATCGGAATTGACCTGGGCACAGCCAACACCCTCGTTTTCATGAAGGGGAAGGGCATTGTCATGCGCGAGCCTTCGGTTGTGGCCGTGGATGTCCGGACGGACACCGTTCTGGCGGTCGGTTCCCAGGCGAAGGAAATGATCGGACGCACTCCCGGCTCCATCGTGGCCGTGCGCCCTTTAAAGGACGGCGTCATCGCCGATTTTGAAATCACCGCCACCATGCTCAAGCACTTCATCCGCAAGGTGGTCAAGACCGGCATGTTCAGCAAGCCGCGCGTGGTCGTGTGCATTCCCTCGGGCGTCACCGAGGTCGAGCGCCGCGCCGTGGAATCAGCCGCTGCCCAGGCGGGCGCGGGCGAGGTGGAGCTGATTGAGGAGCCCATGGCGGCGGCCATCGGCGCGGGCCTGCCCGTGGCCGAGGCGACCGGCAGCATGGTTGTCGACATCGGCGGCGGCACCTCGGAGGTGGCCGTCATCTCCCTGGGGGACATCGTCACCGCCTGCTCGGTCCGCGTGGCCGGAGACAAGTTCGACGAAGCCATCATCAGCTATGTCAAGAAAAAATACAACCTCCTCATTGGCGAGCGCACCGCCGAGGAGATCAAGATCCGCATCGGCTCGGCCTATCCCTATGAGGATGAGGAGACGGTGCAGATCAAGGGCCGCAATCTGGTTGACGGCCTGCCCAAGAACGTGACCATCTCGGCCTCCGAGGTGCGCGAGGCCCTGGCCGACCCGCTGGCCACCATTGTGGAGGCCATCAAGAGCACGCTGGAAAAGACTCCCCCCGAGCTCTCGGCCGATATCATCGACCACGGCATCATGCTCACCGGCGGCGGCGCGCTGCTGCGCGGACTCGACCATCTGGTGGCTCAGGAGACGGGCATGCCCGTGCATGTGGCCGAAAGCCCGCTCGACTGCGTGGTCGACGGCACCGGCAAGCGGCTGGAGATCACCATGCCCGCCGAGTACTACCGTTCCCGCAGGAGATAAGTCCCGCCCGGCGGCGGGCATTGCCGGCGCAGGGACGGCCGGCTCTGCAAACTGAATGTGTGTGCGGCGGAGGGCGAAGAGCTCTCCGCGCGCTTTTTATGGGCGCCTTTGCCGCAAATTCCATTGAGCGCGGCGTCCTGCCGCGCGACGAAACGGAAAGGAGATGCCGCATTTGAAAGAATTCCTGCGCAGCCGCAGCTTTAAAATCGTCATGGCCTGCCTCTTCCTTCTGGTAGGACTTCTGCTCTTTACGGCCAGCGTGAGCGATTCCTTTGCCTCCAATTTCTTCGGGCTTTTCACCACGCCCATGCAGCAGGTCACGACCGACCTCTCGGGCGCGGCCGACGACGCAATGCCCAGCGGCAAGACGGTCGAGGAGCTCGAGCAGGAAAACGCCGAGCTGAGAAAGCAGCTGGAGGAGGCCAACGCCCGGATCATCGACTATTACAAGATCAAGCAGCAGAACCAGCAGTACCAGGACCTTTACGAGGGCTTTGTGGAGATCACCAAGAACAATAAGGACGTGAAGCTCGTGTCGGCCGCGGTCATCGGCCGCGACCCGAATGAGATGTTCCACGGCTTTACGGTGGATGCCGGCACCCTTTCCGGCGTGGAGAAATATGATCCCGTCATCGCGAGCGGGGGCCTTGTGGGCTGGGTCTCGGAGGTGGGGGCGACCTACTGCCGGGTGACCACCATCTTTTCGCCCGATACCCAGGTCGGCGCTATCGACCGGGTCAATCAGGACAGCGGTGTGATCACCGGCAGCCTTGCGCTGACCGAGCAGGGGCTTATAAAGCTGGCTTACATCGCCGAGCAGAACACCATCCAGGCGGGGGACATCGTTGTCACCTCGGGGCTGGGCGGGGTATACCCGCGCGATTATCCCATCGGTTCGGTGGTGGAGATTACCCATGAGGAGAGCGACGCCACCCTCTATGCCACCGTCAGACCCTTTGTGGACATACCGAATCTCCGGGACGTCTTCATCATCACCAATTTTGAAGGCCAGGGAGACGTCGTCGAATTTGAAGACGGGCAGGAGTAGGAGGCGGTGGCGCGATGAAAGCTCGTTATAAGATACTGCGCTGTCTGGCCTACTTTCTGGAAATTCTGGCCCTCTACGTATTGCAGATGACGCCCGGGCTTGTGCCGAGCGTCTTCGGCGTGACGCCGCTGCTGGTAATCCCGGCGGCGCTGACCGTGGCCGTGCTTGAGGATGAGGTGACGGGCCTTGCCTTCGGCATCTTCGCCGGGCTGCTTGTCGATTTCGGTATGGGGGATATGCTCGGTTTTCACGCCCTCTTTTTGGGCGCTGTCTGCTACCTGTTGGGGATACTGGCCATCAATCTGGTGAAGACCACTCTGTTTACGGTCATGTTGCTCTCTTTTTTGGCCGTTCCCGTCCTCTATTCGCTGCAATTCGTCTTTTTCTATCTCATCCCGGGTTACGACATCCCCGGCCGCGCCTACCTGCGCTATTATCTGCCGCGGATGGCCTACACCTGGATTGTGACGCCTATTTTTTACTTTATCAACCGCGCGTTTGTCCTGTGGATCCGCGCGCGGGACGACTGAACCCGGTTCGACGGCGGACCGCGGCCCGCCGCACCGCCGGAGCGCTTCCCCTCCGGCGCGGAAAGGAGAGTGTCCCTTGGAAGAACAAAAGAAATCCTACCGAATGCGCTATATTGTCTGTATTTTAATTGTGCTGGCCGCCTTCGCGGGTTTTGGCGTCCGGCTGATCGACTGGCAGCTCGTCCACGGCGAGGAGTACCGGAATCTCGCCAACCGGACCTACACCCAGACCGTCCGGGTGGACGCCCCCCGCGGCGAGATTCTCGACGTAAACGGCGTCGACCTCGCCATCAACATCACCGGCTACCGCATCGTGTTTGACAAGGCCTATCTGCAAAGCGATACGCAGAACGACATCATCCTCACCCTTGCAAAGCTGCTCGAGCGCCGCGGGGAGGAATGGACCGATATTCTCCCCATCGATTATACCGGCGGGGAATACGCTTACCGGGCCGAATCGGAGAGAGCCGTTGCAACTCTGCAGGAATTCCTGCGGCTGCAGTCCTACGCCACGGCCCAGAACTGCATGGACAGTCTCGTTGAGCGTTACGACTGCGGGGATTACGACCCGGCCGACGCCCGCATCATCGCAAGCGTGCGCTACAACATGGAGAAAAGCGGCTTTTCCATCTCCACGCCTTACATTTTTGCCGATGGAATCACGCAGGACACTGTGTCGGTCGTCTCGGAAAATCAGCAGAAGATGCCCGGCGTGACCGTACAGACCTCCTCCATCCGCAAATACGTCAACGGAGAGATCGCCCCCCATGTGGTGGGAACCATCGGAGCCATCTCTCAGGACGAATACAATGAACACAAGGACGAGGGCTACGCCCTCAATGATAAAATCGGCAAGAGCGGCATTGAAAGCGCGCTGGAGGATTATCTGCGCGGCGTCAACGGCGAAAAGGTGGTGGAGACCACCGCCGGCGGTTCGCAGGTGGGCGTCAACTACACCAAAAACGCCGTCGCCGGCAATACGGTCTACCTGACCATCGACGCACAGCTGCAGGCCGTGGTCAACAAATCCCTGGCGGAAAACATCCAGGCGACCAGGGAGGCGGGGCAGAAGAAGCTTGAGCAGACCGGCAAGGACAAAAACGGAGAGGACTGCGTCTCGGGTTCGGCCGTGGTCATCGACGTGCGCGATTTTTCCATCCTGGCGGCGGCCAGCTATCCAAATTATGATCTTGCGAAATATGTGGAGGATTCCTCCTATTACCTCGATCTCCTGAACGACGAGGCCGCTCCCCTCTTCAACCGCACCTTAAACGGAAGGTATTCCCCCGGCTCCACCATGAAGCTGTCCGTCGCCGCGGCCGCGCTGGAGGAGGGAATCATCACCGAAGATACGGTGATCCAGTGCAACCGCGCCTACCCCATCGACGGCATGACCTTCAACTGCATGTATTACCATGGGCCGACGAGGCTCAACCGCGCCCTGACCGTTTCCTGCAATGTCTTTTTCTACGAGACCGGCCGCCGCCTGGGGATTGACAGCATGAACCTCTATGCCAAGCGCTTCGGCCTCGGCGAGCCCACGGGCGTGGAGGTGTACGAAAGCACCGGCATCCTCGCCGGGCGCGCGGAACGGCAGGAGAGGGGAGAGCCCTGGTATCCGGCGGATACCATCCAGGCGGCCATCGGCCAGTCGGACAATCTCTTTACCCCTTTGCAGATCGCCGTCTACACGGCCACTGTGGCCAATGGGGGCAACCGCTACAAGGCGCATTTTGTCCGCAAGGTCACCGACTACACCCGCCAGCAGGTAATCTATGAAAACGATCCGGACAACCCCACGCTGATCGAAAACGTGGGCGTTTCCGAGGAAAATATGGAGCTGGTCCGCCAGGGTATGCGCTCGGTTGTAACGAGCACCAGCGGCACGGCCTACTATCCCTTCGCCAATTACGGCGTGTCGGTGGCCGCCAAGACGGGTACGGCGCAGAACGCCGGCTCCGACCACACCATCTTCATCGCCTTTGCCCCTTATGAAGAACCGGAGATCGCCATCGCCATCGTGCTGGAACACGGCGCCACCAGCACCTATCCCAAAAACATCACCAAGGACATTCTGGACGCCTATTTTTACGGCATCGGCAAGGAGCCCATCCCCGGCACCAATCCCGACGGCACGCCGATGGAGCTCCCCAGCAAATCTCCCTCCTCTGATCCGAGCGAAAGCGGTTTAACCTCCTCGGAAGTTTCGGAGAATTGACGTGACGATCCTCTGGTCACAGAATGGTCACAGGGGATGGGAATGACGTGATTTCTCGGAGACTGCATTTGTTTTTGTAGAATATAACGGCGCCTTTGGCGGATATGACAGGAGTTAGTTGGATATTTTGTCGCCTGTCTTTGCAGAATCTTTTTGACTACTGGCTTTGAATATGGTAAGATGATAAACGAGGTATTTTGTCATGGGAGCTGTCACAGTTATCACATCGGGAAAAGGCGGGGTCGGCAAGTCGACCGTCACGGCCAACTTAGGCGCCGCGCTCGCAAGGCGGGGCCGCCGTGTTCTGGTCCTGGATGCCGACGCGGGCCTGCGCAGTCTCGATGCCATGCTCGGCGTGACCGGAGAACTGGTCTATGACCTTTCCGACGTTGTCGCCGGCCGCTGTGAACCGCTGCAGGCGGTGTACGCCTGCCGGAACTGCGCCGGGCTGTTTGTACTGCCCGCGCCGCAGAGCGAGCAGGATGTTGTGCCGCCGGACACCATGCGTCTGCTGGTTCCGGAACTCGCGCGCTATTTTGATCATGTGCTGATCGATTCTCCCGCGGGTCTGGGCCGCGGCTTTGCTTCCGCCATCGCGCCGGCGGGCAGGGCGCTCGTCGTCTGCAATACCGACCCGGTTTGTCTGCGCGATGCGCACAAGGTGCGCCGTTATTTGATGCAGGGCGGCGTCCGCCAGATTCGTCTGGTGGTCAACCGCTTTTCCTACGCTTCCTTCCAAAAGACGGGCGCATTCGGCGACCTCGACGAGGTCATCGACGCCGCGGGCATCCAGCTGATCGCCGTGATTCCCGAGGAACTGAAGCTCGCAAGCTATGCCTTCCGGGGGACGCCGCTTTCGGTGCGCTGCCCGGCGACAGAGGCGTTCGGCAGGCTGGCCGCGCGTCTTGAAGGGGATCAGGTTCCCCTGATGGCAATTTCCAGATTTTAAACCAGCCAAAAGAATTTTATTATTCAGGAGGGAATCAAATGAATATAGCCCTGATCGCACACGACGCAAAGAAAGAATTGATGGTGCAGTTCTGCATCGCTTATTGTGGGATTCTGAGCCGGCATCACCTGTGCGCCACCGGCACCACCGGAAAGATGGTGTCTGAGGCGACCGGATTGCAGATTCAAAAGTTTTTAAGCGGTTCCCAGGGCGGAGATCAGCAGATTACGGCGCGCATCGCCTGCAATGAGATCGATTTGCTCCTGTTTTTCCGCGACCCGCTGACCCCCAAGCCGCATGAGCCCAACGACATCAACCTGCTTCGCCTGTGCGACATGCACAATATCCCCGTGGCGACCAACATCGCGACGGGTGAGGTGCTCATTCACGGTCTGGAGCGCGGCGATCTCGATTGGCGCAACATCCTGGCCCACAGGTGAGAGAACAACAAGCGACACGGTTAAACCGCAAAAAGGCGATGACCGGGAGGAGTAGCCTGCCCATTCGCGAACAGGGAGGGCGCGCCTGGATTGAGAGCGCGTCCGCGACCGAAAGCAGGGGAAGACACCCGTGAGCCGGGCTTTGCACAATTTACGCATGGCCCCGTCCGCCCGCGTTAAGGGCCGAAAGAGGGAGGACCGCGCCGGCCCTCCAAAAAGGGTGGCACCGCGAGGAATGTCCCTCGTCCCTTTCCGGGACGGGGGATTTTTGCGTTTTTGCGGTAGAGTTCAGAGAAAATTCCGCCTTTCCGGCTTTTTTAAGAAGAAGCATCATCAAAACAGCAAAGGATGAGAAAAATGGCATTGATTGCAAAGGCCCCGCGCGGCACGCAGGATATTCTGCCACGGGACAGCTACAAGTGGCAGTTCCTGGAGGACGTCATACGCAAGGAGGCGGCGTCCCACGGCTACAGGGAGCTGCGCACCCCCGTCTTTGAGAGCACCGAGTTGTTTCAGCGCTCGGTGGGGGACACCACCGACGTGGTGCAAAAGGAGATGTACACCTTTGAAGACAAGGGCGGCCGCTCGATCACCCTGCGCCCGGAGGGGACGGCAGGCGCGGCGCGCGCCATGCTGGAGCACGGCCTGTACAACGAGGGGCTTCCCGTCAAAATCTATTATTTTACCTCCTGCTACCGGTATGAAAAGCCGCAGGCCGGAAGGCTGCGCGAATTCCATCAGTTCGGCATGGAGACCTTCGGCACCGCTTCCCCGGCGGCCGACGCCGACATAATCGGCATGGTCAGCGCTCTGTTTGAGCGGCTGGGCGTCCGCAATCTTTCTCTGGAGCTCAACTCCATCGGCTGCCCGACCTGCCGGGCCGCGTACCACAAGGCGCTCAAGGACTATTTTGAGCAGTACCGCTCCCAGCTGTGCGAGACCTGCCTCTCCCGCCTGGAGCGCAATCCCATGCGCATCCTCGACTGCAAAAGCCCTGTCTGCTCGAAGATCGCCGCGGGCGCGCCGACCGTGCTCGATTATATCTGCAACGACTGCGCCGCCCACTTCGAGGGGGTCAAGGCCTACCTCGGCGCGGCGGGGATTCCCTTTACCGTCAATCCGCATATTGTCCGCGGCCTGGACTACTACACTCGCACCGTCTTTGAATTTGTCTCGAACGAGATCGGCGCGCAGGGAACGGTTTGCGGCGGCGGCCGGTACGACGGACTGATCAAGGAGCTCGGCGGGCCGGACATGCCCTCGCTCGGCTTCGGCATGGGTATGGAACGGCTGCTACTGCTGCTGGAGAAACAGGGCGTCGCCTTTCCGGAGCCGTCCGGCTGCGACCTGTACATCGCCGGGCTGGGAGATACGGCCCAGCTGGAGGCCTTCCGCATGGTGCGCGAGGTGCGCGCCTCCTCCCTCTCCGCCGAGTGCGACGTCGCCGGCCGCAGCCTCAAGGCGCAGATGAAATACGCCGACAAGCTGGGCGCCAAGTTCTGCCTGGTGCTCGGCGAGGAGGAGCTTTCCGCCGGAAAGGCGCGGCTCAAGGACATGAAAAGCGGCGAGCAGCATGAAATCCCGCTGGGCGAACACTTCTTCCCGCGTTTTTTGGAGCTGTACATCCTGGCCGACCAGAAAGCGCTCCAGGGGCTGGCGGGGGAATGATCGCACAAGACCGCTCCTTTTACAGAATATGACCGGAGCGCTCCATCATCGCGAAAAATACGCCGCCAATAGAGAGATAAGCAATAAAGGCCGGCGCCCGGAATCGGACGCGGCGTAAAATCGGAGGAATCAACATGGCAGAATTTATGACAGGCTTAAAGCGCACGCACTACTGTGGGGCGCTGCGCCCAGCGGACATCGGCAAGGAGGTTGTCGTCTGCGGCTGGGCGCAGCGCCAGCGCGACCTTGGGCAGCTCATCTTCATCGACCTGCGCGACCGCACCGGCATCGTCCAGCTCGCCTTTGACGACAGCACCGACCGCTCCGTCTTCGACAAGGCCTTCTCGGTCCGCGCCGAATTTGTGCTGGCCGCGCGCGGCAGGGTGCGCGAGCGCTCCTCCAAGAATCTCGAGCTCCCCACCGGCGAGATCGAGATCGAGGTCGAGGGGCTCAGAGTACTCGCCAAGGCGGAGACGCCTCCCTTTGAAATCGTGGAGCAGAGCAATGTCCGCGAAGAGCTGCGGCTGCGCTACCGCTATCTTGATTTAAGAAGACCCGACGTGCAGGACAAGATCATCGCCCGGCACAAGATCGTCAAAATAGCCCGCGATTACTTTGACCAGAATGGGTTTGTGGAGATTGAAACGCCCAACCTTATCCGTTCCACGCCCGAGGGCGCGCGCGACTACCTCGTGCCTTCCCGCGTCTTCCCCGGCAGCTTTTTCGCCCTGCCCCAGTCCCCCCAGCTTTACAAGCAGCTGCTGATGCTCTCCGGCTTTGACCGCTACATGCAGGTGGCCCGCTGCTTCCGCGACGAGGACCTCCGCGCCGACCGCCAGCCGGAATTCACCCAGATCGACCTGGAGATGTCCTTTGTGGACGCTGAGGACGTCATGGCCATCGGCGAGGGCTTTGTCAAGAAGGCCTACCGCGAGGTACTCGGCGTTGAGATCGAGACGCCCTTCCGCCGCATGACCTACGCCGAGGCGATGGAGCGCTTCGGTTCGGATAAGCCCGACCTGCGCTTCGGTCTGGAGCTTGGGGACCTCGGCGGCGCGCTGAAAAACACCGAATTCCGCGTCTTCGCCGGCGCGCTCGCCGCGGGCGGCTCGGTGCGCGGCATCAACTGCAAGGGCGCTGCCTCCAGGCTCCCGCGCAAGGAGATCGACAAGCTCGGCGAATGGATCAAGGCCTACGGCGCGAAGGGCCTCGCCTGGTCCAAGCTCGGCGAGGAGGGGGCTTCCTCCTCCTATGAAAAGTTCCTCTCCGCCGAAGAGGTGCAGGCCGTCCGCGCCGCCCTTGGGGCCGAGACGGGCGACGTGCTCTTCCTCGTCGCCAGCGACGACGCCCAGGTGGTCTTCGATTCTCTTGGCGCGCTGCGCTGCGAGCTGGCGGCGCGCCTTTCCCTCATCGACGATTCGGCCCCCTGCCTGCTGTGGGTGACCGACTTCCCCCTCTTCGAGTACGACAAGGAGGAAAACCGCTTCGTCGCCAAGCACCATCCCTTCACCAGCCCCCGCGAGGAGGACCTCGAGCGCCTGGAAAGCGACCCCGGCAGCGTGTGCGCCAAGGCTTACGACATGGTCCTCAACGGAAATGAGATCGGCGGCGGCTCTATCCGTATCAATACGCCCGAGCTTCAGGAGCGCATGTTCCGGGCCCTCGGCTTTAGCAAGGAGGAGGCCGAGGAGAAATTCGGCTTCTTAATCGACGCCTTCCGTTACGGCGCGCCGCCCCACGGCGGCATGGCCTTCGGCCTCGACCGCCTGGTCATGGTCATGCTCGGCTGCGAGAGCATCCGCGACGTCATCGCCTTCCCCAAGGTGGCCAATTCCAGCGAGCTGATGACCGCCGCGCCCGGCCAGGTCGATGCAAAGCAGCTTGGCGAGCTGGGCATTTCCATTGTGAATCCCGAAGCCTGACAGACGGCGGCTTCCGACCCATCCGGGCCGGAAGCCGCTTTTTCTGATGGGGATGTGTCCCGGCGCGCCTGCGCTCCAGGCTCTGAAAAAGCCGGGTGGATAAAAAAGACGGGCGCGCCGGGAAAAAACCGCCGCCTTATTTACAAAGCCGCGGGCGATGTGCTATGATGTGCTTGGCTTTTCCTAGTTTCTCAGAAAGAGGGGAGAGATCGCGTTGAAAAAGGACAAGAAGGAAAAGAAGGACAAAGAGAAGGAGAAAAAGTCCAAGCGTTCGGAGGCCGATTTCCAGCCGCAGGAGACCTACAGTCCGGCGCGCCCGCCGCTCGAATATGCGCTCTCTCTGGTAGGCGGAAAATGGAAGCTGCGCATTCTCTCGGCGCTGGCCGACAGGAAGGGCATGCGTTACGGGGAAATCCGCCAGAGAGTGGAGGGAATCACCGATATGATGCTCAGCCAAAGCCTCAAGGAGCTCGCGGCCGATGGCATGATCGTCCGCACGCAGTACCAGGAAATTCCGCCCCGCGTGGAATATTCCATCACCAAGGACGGGGCGTCCCTGCTCCCGGTGATCGAATCCTTTGCCGAGTGGTCGGTGGAGCTGATGAAAAAGCGCGGGGTATAATATGGACAACATGATGTGAAAAGGAGGCCATCCTCAAGGGATGGCCTCCTTTTGCAGTAAAAAGAATAAAACGTCAAGTAGGTACGATGGGACTGATTTTATCCTGCAAATCGACCAGACGCCTCATTTGTTCCAAGGCGTATTCTTGAAACTCCGGGCGAAGAGCACGAAATAGTGTCAGGGCCTCGTCCAGCATTTTGCTGCCTTTTGGAGCGGTAGTGAACATAGGTCCTTCTCCGCTTTGCAGCCACTGTCCATTGACGCCAAACAGATCACAGATGTGATTGATGAATAATTCCTTGGGCTGCACGCGGCCGTACTCCAAATTGCTGATAACGTCCCGGCTAACGCCCAGCTTCTCTCCAAATTCCCGCTGTGATAATTTAAGCGCCTCTCTCACCGTCTTAATACGACTGTTCAATGCGGGGCCTCCTTCCAACTAAGCTGTACTTATCATACCGCACAAAAAGAGCGCCGTCAACACAAATATGCCCTACGATTAAGTGTTGACAACTCGCAAGCACTGTGCTATATTGTGTATACAACACAATATAAATACAGGAGATGAGTTTATGGCGCCGAATTTAAAAAAGACGTTCAGGGCATCAGAATTGAGTAGGCTGTTTTTAACGCTTGATGAGCAAGGACAGGAAAATGCATTGGGCCTACTTCGTTGGTTAAATTGCGCACAAACGGATCTACAGGCTGGCTATAGTCACATACGAAATCCAGCGCACAACAATATCGCCTTATTTCAGGAGATGATAAAATGAAATACAATAGCTGTCAATGCGCCAATTGTTCAGGCAAGCATATACGAATCGCGCGTAATAACAAAGGGTTCTCACAGGATCAGTTGGCGGCCAGAATGCAGGTGCGCGGTCTGGATGTGAGTCGGCGGGTTATCAGTCGTATAGAGATTGGCGCGCGGATTGTTCCTGACTATGGGCCTCCTCTTTTTGCCGATGCGCTGGGGGTAAGCGTCCTTTGGCTGCTGAGGTTGGAAGAATAGGGAAAAGCGCGCCTTTTGATTCGCACGGAAGAAGCGAGCAGGAAAAAATCCGCCGGCCGTATTTTGATCCGTCCGCAAATGTGATATGATAGAAACAATCACAAGGTCCTGTTCTTGTAGGGAAAGAGAAAAGGAGGAAGCAACCATGCCCTATACAGCCGCCCCCGCCCGCTATGACGCCATGGAATACCGCCGCTGCGGCAGAAGCGGTCTCAAGCTCAGCGCCGTTTCCCTCGGCTACTGGCACAATTTCGGAGGAACCGCCTCGCTGGAGAACGCTCGCGCGCTGACCCGCCGCGCTTTTGACCTCGGCGTGACCCATTTTGACCTGGCCAACAACTACGGCCCGCCCTACGGCTCGGCCGAGGAGACCTTTGGCAAGCTCATGGAGAGCGACATGCGCCCCTACCGGGACGAGATGGTCATCTCCACCAAGGCGGGCTACGACATGTGGCCCGGTCCGTACGGCGACTGGGGCTCGCGCAAATATCTCCTGGCGAGCCTCGACCAGAGCCTCAGACGCATGAAGCTTGATTATGTGGATATCTTCTACCACCACCGCATGGACCCCGAGACTCCGCTTGAGGAGACGATGGGCGCGCTGGCCCACGCGGTCAAAAGCGGAAAGGCGCTCTACGCGGGCATTTCCAATTACAGCCCGGAAAAGACAAAAGAGGCTGCCGCCCTGCTGCGGCAGATGGGCGTGCCGCTGCTGATTCACCAGCCGCGCTACAGCATGCTGGACCGCACCATTGAGAAAACCGGGCTTGTGAATGTCCTGCGGGAGGAAGGCGTGGGCTGCATCTGCTTCAGTCCCCTGGCGCAGGGGATGCTCTCCGGCAAATACAACGACGGGATTCCCGCCGATTCCCGCGCGGCTTCGCCCTCGATTTTCCTCAACAAGGAGCAGCTCGACGAGAAGCTGCTCAACAAGGTGCGGCAGATCGGCCGCATCGCCGGGGAACGGGGGCAGACCACCGCGCAGCTCGCCCTCTCCTGGGCGCTGAGATTGCCGGAGATGACCTCGGTGCTCATCGGCGCGAGCAAGGTGTCCCAGCTGGAGGAAAACATCGCCGCCGTGGGGCACAGCGATTTTACTGCGGAGGAGCTCGAACGGATCGAGGAGATTTTGCGCGGCTGACCAAAAAGCGCGCAAAGGGGGACGGCGCTCCATGCAGGCGCGCCGTCCCCAAACGTCCCCGGAGGGACGGACAGCATACGGAATGAGGGAGGTCCGCAAAGAAATGGACTTGAAACAAGAAGCGCTCAGAAAGCATTATGAATGGAAGGGGAAGCTGGAGGTGTGTTCGCGCACGCCGGTGACCAACAGGGAGCAGCTCTCCCTCGCCTACACACCGGGGGTGGCCGAGCCCTGCCTCGCCATCCGGGACAACCCCGCGCTCTCCTTTGAGCTGACCCGCCGATGGAATCTGGTGGCCGTTGTGACCGACGGCACCGCCGTGCTCGGCCTCGGAGACATCGGCCCCGAGGCGGGCATGCCGGTCATGGAGGGCAAATGCGTCCTCTTCAAGGAATTCGCGGGGGTGGACGCCTTCCCGCTGTGCATCCGCTCCAAGGACGTGGAGGAGATCGTCCGCACGGTCTCGCTCATTTCGGGCAGCTTCGGCGGCATCAACCTCGAGGACATCGCGGCCCCCCGCTGCTTTGAGATCGAGCGCCGCCTCCAGGAGGCGTGCGACGTCCCCGTTTTTCACGACGACCAGCACGGGACGGCCGTGGTCGTGGCCGCCGCGCTGCTCAATGCCCTCAAGGCGACGGGAAAGGAGCTTTCCCGGGCGAGGGCGGTCATCAACGGTGCCGGTTCGGCGGGCATCGCTATCGCCAGACACCTGATGAACCTGGGGCTGGAGCATCTGACCATGGTCGACCGCTGCGGCATCCTCTGCGAGGGGATGGAGGAGCTCAATCCCGCCCAGCGGGAGATGGCCCTTTGCACCAACCGGGAGAAACAGCGGGGCGGTCTGGCCGACGCGATGCGCGGGGCGGATGTGTTCATCGGCGTGTCTGCACCGGGGATCGTTTCCCAGGAAATGGTGCGCTCCATGGCGGAGGGGGCCATCGTTTTCCCGATGGCCAACCCTGTGCCGGAAATCATGCCCGACCTCGCGAAGGCGGCGGACGCCGCCGTGGTGGGGACCGGACGCTCCGATTTCCCCAACCAGATCAACAACGTCCTCGCCTTCCCCGGCATCTTCCGCGGCGCGCTGGACGTGCGCGCGAAGTGCATCAACGAGGAGATGAAGGCGGCGGCGTCGAAAGCCATTGCGGACCTTGTGGCCGAAGAGGAGCTTTCGGCCGAATACATCCTGCCGCAGGCCTTTGATCCGAGGATCGGCCCCGCGGTGGCCAAGGCGGTGGCCGAGGCGGCGCGGGCGACCGGCGTGGCGCGGATTTAGACAGAGCGCAGGGGCCGGTTGGGGACAAACGGGCTTCTTCTGGACTTCATCCGATCGCCGGGCTAGAACAGCCTTAGCTGGCCGCTTTCATATCCCATGCGGGAGGCGCGGACGATTTCCCGCATGGAAAGAAGCAGACCCAGGCGGTCGCCCTCCGCCTTGAGGGCGTTCCACAGCGGGCGGGCCTTGGGGGAGGAGCAGCGGTAGGCGCTGCCGAATTGCCGGCGGTATTTGCCGCTGAGTCCCGGGAAGCGCTCATCCAGCCGGGCGTAGTACCAGTCGCGCTGGTTGTCCCGCAGAGTGACGCCGAGCGCCGGATAGACAAACCGCGCGCCGCAGGCGCTCGCCTGCCGCAGAATCGCGAGCAGATTTTCTTCACTGTCGGTCAAAAAGGGGAGGACGGGCATCAGAAGCACGCCGCAGAAGATGCCCGCTTCTGAAAGACGGGCGAGTGCCTCAAACCGCCGGGATGAGGATGGCGCGTGCGGCTCGATCTTTTTGGCAAGCGCGTCGTCGGCGCAGGTGATGGTGATTTTTACAAGCACCGGGGAGTGGGAGGCGATGTCCTTCAGGACGTCGATATCCCGCACGACGAGGTCGCTCTTGGTGGCCAGCGCCGCGCCGAATTCATAGGCGTTGAGCAGCTCTAGCGCATGCCGGGTCAGCAGCTCCTCCCGCTCAAAGGGATTGTAGGGGTCGGACATGGCTCCCATGCCGACCACGCCCTTTTTGACTTTGCGGTTCAGTTCATTGCGCAGGAGCAAAAGGGCGTTTTCCTTGGCGCGCACGGTGTCGAAATCCTCGATGCCGTAGCAGGCGCTGCGGCTGTCGCAATAAATGCAGCCGTGACAGCAGCCGCGGTACAGGTTCATATTGTAGTTGCAGCCGAACCAGTCGTCCCCCGCGCGATAGGGGGAAAGGATGGTCTTGGCGGGAATGGTGTTCATGCTGCGTTTTTCTCCTTCCGGATGGAATACCAGGACCAGTATACCACAGAGAATACGACGGCGAAATGTCAAGTTTTACGCGAAGGATTTTCCTGTGCGGCGGTCAAAGCACCTCTGTTTGCAGGTTTTTGATAGAATTTTCGGACAAGTTTTATTTTGGACTTGATTTTTACGCGCGGTTGTGATAATATATTTTGGCAGCTTAAAAGTGCGCTCGTAGCTCAGCCGGATAGAGTGTTTGGCTACGAACCAAAAGGTCGGGGGTTCGAATCCCTCCGGGCGCGCCAAATCTGCGGTGAGCATCTCGCGCACCGCAGGTTTTCTTTTTTATCAGCTTTTGTGCCCGCGTTTTCAGCGGGTATCTATTTTGTAGCGTAAACCCAAAAACACAGCATCCACTTTCGTGGGGCTGTGTTTTTTTGTTCAGGAGGGATTCGAACCCTGAGAGGGGGAGTAGCGTTAAGAAAACGTGTCTGCGGCGCGTTTTTAGCTGCTAAGTTCGCTGCTTATTGCAAATTACTTTACGATTACATATTCTTCTATTATGCACTAAGCGACAGCGTCGCAGTGATGTTCCCTTTACCCAGAACTTTTTTCAGTTCCTTTTCCGTCATGTTCACCACTCTGCCCAGCCGGGTGAAATTCCAGGTGTTGGGCGCGTAATAAATGACAAGCAGATTGCCTTCGGAGAGGATCACGTCTCCGGCCTTTGTGGTGATATGCTGATCATTGCATGGAAGTTTCACCCCTAAATTTCCGAATTTCTCCATATGGGCGTAGTCCTTCATTGACAGGGTCACAGGGCCGTCTTTCAACAGTTCCTCCAGCGCTTCTGAGGAACTGCTGGCGATCAGTTCAACCTGAAGGTTTGTATGATTTACCTCCATGTTCAGTATCATGCTATCCTTCCTTATTAGTTTAAAGAGTTGTCAACACCGGATTGTTCAGATAGTCGTAGAGCCGGTCGATCTCGCTGGGCTTGGAACAGTCCAGCATGGAGGGGCAGTTTTTGTCCAAGGCTGTGATCCTGTCCATATCGTCGTTATCCAGAGCTAAATCCCAGATGTCTATATTTTCTTCCATGCGTTCTTTGTGGACGGATTTTGGAATAATTACTACTCCCTGTTGGATGTTCCAGCGCAAAATGACCTGCGCCACGGTTGCGCCGTGCTTTGCGGCAATTTCCTGCAAAACAGGCTCTGTGAACATTCCTTTCAGTCCCTCGGCAAAGGGCGCCCATCCTTCCGGCTGTATGCGGAACTTTCTCATAACGGCAAGATCGTCGATCCGCTGAAAGTGCGGATGCCGTTCGACTTGATTGACCATTGGCCTTATCTCCACATTATAGCAGAGGTCCATCAGCCGGGCCGCGTCAAAGTTACACACCCCTATGGCGCGGATTTTCCCCATTTTATAGAGTTCTTCCATTGCCCGCCACGCGCCGTAGTAGTCGCCCAGCGGCATATGGATGAGATACAAATCGAGATAGTCGAGCCCCAGCTTCTCCAGAGAGCGGGCAAAAGCCTCCTTCAGGTTTTTGTAGCCCATTTCCTGGATATACGCTTTGGTGGTGATGAACAGGTTTTCCCGCTTCACCAGGCCGTTCGCAATTGCCTCCCGGATGGCCGCGCCTACCGCCTCCTCATTTTGATAGGAACTTGCCGTATCGATCAGGCGGTAGCCGGTGCGGATCGCGTTAAGAACCACCGCTTTGCATTCCTGTGCCGGCACTTGAAACACGCCAAAGCCTTCCTGGGGCATACTTACGCCATTAGATAGTGCAACATAATCCATTCATTCACCCTCTCTCATTCCACAGCGGACACCGTAATGGTTCCGCTAAGATTGGCGATATGCTCTTTACCGGATACCACCGCACCCAGTTCATAAAGGCTATTATTGGGCGTGCAGGGCGCATAGAACATGACCACGTCGCCCCATGGCGCGTAGTAAGACAGCGAACCGGGCTCACCGTCTGAAAGCGGCGTGCCCTCAACGCTCAGCGCTTCTGGATAAAAGGTCATCTCATTGTTGCTGAACGGTTCCACCTCCACAGTCAGGGGAAGCTGAGCATAAAGCTGAGACGCTGCCGGGCTGTCGTTCAGTTCGTAGATGATTTCGTATTCGCCCGACTTTACGGATATTCTCATGATTTCCTCCCGTTCGATTTCGTTGCTGTCTGACTGTCCATCACTGGACGCATCTGTTGCGGCTTGGGATTCCTCTGCACGCTCTGTTTCCACATGGGAGGCGTTGTCCGTTTGCTGGGACCCTGAGCCGTCTGTCTTCTGTGAATTTGCGCAGCCCACGGCGGTCAACAGCAGGAAAAGCGCCACCACCAAGCCGATCATCTTTTTCATATGCCGCTCCTTATTCCAGGGTATCCCGCAGGAAGCCCTCAATCTCATCAAAGGGAATTTTTGAAGTATCGTCGTACAGATCCACATGGTTGCAGTTTGGCACGACCAGCATCCGCTTCGGCTCGGCCGCTTTTTCAAAGGCCATGTCGCTGAAGAACCGACTTTCCGCCTGCTCGCCGACGATGAACAAAATAGGACGCGGCGAAATTTCCGCAATATGGTCGTTCAGCGCGTAATTCAGGAAGCTCAGATCGGAGGTGGTGGTAAAGCCGCCGCGAGCGTTGGGGTGGTGTCCCCGTCTGGTAGCGTAAAACTCGAAAAATTCCCGCCAGATCCCCTTCGTCTCATTGGGAATCTCCTCTACCGCTTCTTCGGGGAAGGAGGGGATATACTCCGGCAAACCGTTTTCTGCATCCTCCCACCGCTGCAGTGATAGCTGCTCCTTGCGCTGCTGGATCTGCTCCGGCGTCAGGCCGAGCCGGGCGGCTGCGCTCATATCGTACATGCTGGCGGTGATGACCGCCTTAATACGGGTATCCATCGCCGCAGCGGAAAGGGAAAAACCGCCGCTGCCGCAGATGCCCAGGGTGGCGATTCGCTCACGGTCCACATAAGGCAGAAGCCCCAGGTAGTCCACTCCGGCGCTGATGTTTTCACTGAACAGGTCTGGGGAGGAGACGTGGCGCGGCTCTCCGCCGGACTCGCCCATATAACAGGGATCGAAGGTCAGTATAACAAAGCCCCGCCGGGCCAGTTCGTTGGCATAGACGGCCGGCCCCTGCTCTTTTACGCCGCCGTAGGGCGCGCCCACCACAATGGCAGGATGTTTCCCCATTTTATCCATATCCTTGGCGGTGTAAAGATCTCCGGCCAGGGCAAGGCCGTAGCGGTTTTGGTAGCGCACATGGTTTCTATCGACGTCTCCATACAGCTTGCAGATATAGTTGCTCATGATTTGAATCCTCCTGATTGATTTTCAGTATAGCGATTTGCGTCCCCGCGCCTTTTTTCAACCGCGAGGACGCCCTTACATGTACAGTATAAATCCCGAGTTTCAAGATTGCAAACAGCCATTAATAATCGTTTATCATAGTTGACAGGAATGATATCGGCCGATAGAATGGAAGATATGGAAAGGAAGGAGATTCAAAATGATCGAGACAAGGCTGCTGCAATATTTTCTCGCTGTTGCGCGGGAACTGAATATTACCAAGGCAGCGGAAGCCCTCTACATTTCCCAGCCAACCCTATCAAAACAGATGATGGAGCTGGAACAGCAGCTGGGCAAGCAGTTGTTTATCCGTGGCAAGCGAAAGCTGACATTGACGGAGGAGGGGAACTTTCTGCGAAGCAGAGCGCAGGAGATACTGAAACTGATGGACACTACAGAAGCTGCCTTTCACACTGATGAAACCACGCTGGGCGGCCATGTCGCCATTGGCTGTGGCGAGACGATAGCTATGGATCAAATTGCCGCCCTTCTTGCAGATTTTCATAGCCAATATCCAGATGTCCAGCTTCATACACACAGCGGCGACGCAGACATCGTTCTGGAACGCTTGGACAAAGGGCTTGTGGATATGGGGCTTCTTCTCGGACCGATACGGCAGGAAAAGTACGATTACCTCAATCTGCACCAAAAGGATATTTATGGCCTGCTGATGCCAGCGGACTGTACGCTGGCACGCCAGGAGGCCATCAATATCGACCAGTTGAAGTCCCTGCCCATGATTATTGCCGAACAGACCTTCTCCGGCCATCAGGAACTGGAATGGTTCGGTTCGGATTATTCGGTCATGAACGTGGTTGCCACATATAACCTGATTTATAATGCGACTTTTCTGGTGGAACATGGAATCGGGTACGCGCTCTGCCTGGACCGGTTGGTAAATACGCAGGGGAGGAACCTGACACTCCGGCCTATTGTCCCGGAGCTTTCCGTTGATCTGTACATCGTCACTAAGAAATATCAGGCGTTCTCACCGGCGGTTAAAATATTTTTGAAACAGATACGGTCTATGATCGGTTAGACCAAAAAGGAGAATTGGCGGCCTTCCTGTTTCCTCCCAGTTTTCTCAATCCTTTGGAGAGGTAGTGGGCAAGGAACGCTCCAAGCCCCATCAGGCTGATGTAATCCAGATAGAATGACCAAAGGGGTTCCCCGTAATCCAAAAAGACGAATTCTGACTGCAGGAACAAATAAGTGGGAAAATCCCGGTTCATAAATACAAAAGCGCCGTAAGCTGCAATCAACAGGCTGATCAGAAACAGAGCCAACCTGCGGACTCTGGAAGGCTTCCATGTACCTGTTTTTCTTTTTGCCAGACCTAAAAACAGATTCCAGTGCAGCCCCAAGTGAACGCTCATCAAAATAAAGCCCCAATAGGCGCCCAGGAGATGCAGCCTTCTGGCCAGCGCCATTCCTCCGTCAATCGGTAAAAACGCGAATACATGGCGGGACATGACAATGCCGCTGTACATCTGTGCCAGCATAGCGATCAGGAGCAGCATATCCACACAGATTTGAAACACCCGCATAGGGGTGAACCTGCCTTTGAACAGGTTCGCATACCAGCCTCGGTTTAAGATGTGATGTGCAAGAAATAAAACGAGCATTCCGGCGCCAGCCCATTCGTGGGCGGCTTCACCCCAAAGCTGGTAACCCATCAAAAACAACAGGGCCAGCGTCATCAGCACATCCACGATGATTTTTGCGACGGCGGCCTTCTTCATCCATCTAACCTCCTATTTGTTTCCCCAGCAAATATGCCTCTTGTGGGAAACGGGTTTGTTTTGTCATCTGCGCCGTACCGCAGCCGACGCCCAAAATTTCCCCCTGGTTTTGAAAGTTGAGGTAGCGGCACAGGGTTTCATAGTGCGCTTTCATATCCCGCATCGTCCAGTCGTTGCTGTCCCAGGCGGCAGCAATCAGAACGGTTTTCAACCCTTTGGCTGTCAGTTGCCCGTTAAAGCTGTAAAAACGATCGATGACGGTTTTCAGCTGTGTGGAAAAACCGAAATAGTAAAGGGGCGTTACGAAAACCGCTATATCACAGGTCAACAGTTGTTCTCTTAACGCAGCCATATCGTCCTTTTGCACGCAAGGTCCCGACATTCCACAGGCACCGCAGCCCAGACAGGGGTGCAGGTCGGCGTGCCCGGCGTCGAACACCGTAATCTCATGGCCTGCTTCCTGCGCGCCCCGGATGAATTCCTCCGCCAACAGGTTGGATGAGCCATGTTTATGGGGACTGCTCTCAATGATTAAAATTTTGCTCATTGTTTTATCCTCTCTTTTTACGGTAAACGGTTGTACGCTTCCACGGCAACGGCTTCCAGCCATTCATTGGATGCATTTTCCCCCGGAACTTCTACCGCCAGATGGGAGAACCAGCTGTCCTTTGCTGCGCCGTGCCAGTGCTTGACGCCTGTGGGAATCACCACAGCATCGCCGGGATGAAGTTCCTGCGCTTTTTTGCCCCATTCCTGATACCAGCCCCGACCCTCGGTACAGAGCAGGATCTGCCCGCCATTTTTGTCGGCCTTGTGAATATGCCAGTTGTTGCGGCACCCCGGCTCAAAGGTTACGTTGGCGATGGGGACTCCCGATGTGGTGAGCATTTTCAGGTAGCTCTGCCCCACAAAATACCGGGCAAAGGCGTCGTTGGGCGCTCCAAGCCCAAATAAGCCGCCGCGGGGTTCCTCTCCGGTTCCCGCTTCCTTCCAAACCTCCTTCGCCATGCGGAAAGCCGCCCACGCCTTGGGCCATCCGGCATAGAAAGCCGCATGGGTCAGGATTTCCGCAATTTCCTCTCTGGTGATCCCATTCTTTTTTGCTGTTTCCAAGTGGTACTGGAACGACGAATCCACAAGCCCTTGGGACATCAGCGCCACCACGGTGACAAGGGAACGATCCCTCAAAGAAAGCTTATCCTCCCGGCTCCACACTTCGCCAAACAGTACATCGTCATTCAGTTCCGCAAATTTCGGGGCAAATTCGCCCAAATCCCGGCGTCCTGCCGTCTGTTTCACTGCCATTTTCTGTTCCTCCTAAATATCTATTGCTCTATTGCCGGTCCATTGTTTGCCTGCGCTTGCATGATACAGACAGGATATATTTTCTACCGGCAGGTCTTCTCCGGAAAAATTGCTGGGGTTTTCACCCATTGCCGCCTCATACTCCGCCTGTGTCAGCTCGTATGGGCTGATATAGAAATCGCTGACCGTGACGGTGTGCTGTGTTTCATCTTCGCTGCGCCAGGGCTCGGAATCTGGGCTGCCCATTTGAAAGCTGCCGCCCTCGATGAGGACAAACCCTTCCGGCGCCTCTCCAGTACAGGAGGGGCGGTGGAAGACGTCTCGGAAGCGACGGGGTCGCTTCCTACCGGTGCGCTCTCCGATTCTGTCTGCGGGGTGGATTCTTATGAACAGGCTGCAAGAGATGCCGTCATCAGCAGTGACAGTAGGAATATCAGTGCTCAATTCATATCGTTCCCTCCTTATTCGGAAAGACCGATGCCGGTAAGCCATTCAGTCACAGCGGCGGCAGGATCGGCGGCTTCAGAACTTTCCAAGGAAAGCCCTTCGGTTACGGTTGCATCCGGCTCCATACTCTCAATGGTTCCAATGGTGCCGGAAAAACCGCTGCCGCCGGAGGTGACAAAGGGAGCAATGGTTTTCCCGGAGAAATCGTACTCATCCAGGAAGGTATAGAGGATCATCGGCATATCCCCCCACCAGTTGGGGTAGCCCAGATACACGACATCGTACCGCTCGAAATTTTCCACGATTTCTGCAATGGCAGGCCGGGCGTCGGTGGCCTGTTCGTCCTGAGCGATATCCAGCAGGGTGTCGTAGTCGTCGGTATAGGGTTCTGTGGGAATAATCTCAAAAATATCCGCGCCAGTCTGGGTTTGAATTTCCTTTGCTACCGACTCGGTATTGCCGGACCAGGAGAAATACACCACCAACGAAGTGGAGCCCGCTTCCGTTTCGGTCTGAGAGGATTCTTCGGCCTGCGGTGCGCTCTCGGTGGGGGTTGTGCTCTCAGAAGAGGAGGTGTTCTCTTCTGATGTGACAGAACTCTCCAATCCAGAGGACGCTTCCGGGGTACTGCTCTCCGTAGAGCCGCTGTCCCCACAGGAGGCAAGGGTAAATACCATTGTGAGTGTCAACACAAGAGAAAGAAATTTTTTCATATTCGTAATCTCCTTTTGTTTGGCCGGCTGCTGCGCAACAGAATTGTTCCGTTTGCCACCCAACCTTTTCTATTGCTTTTCTTTACCCAGCGTCATGCACTTTGCGGCAGTGTCGCCGGTTTTGAGATAAGTGTAACCGGGCATCTCAAACAGAATGGGCTTGAAAACGCCATAGTCAATTTTTCCGGCTTCATTGAGGATGTTTTCCTCTGCATAGGTGTGGTCGATTTTCAGGATGAAATTGTCAAATCCTTTGGTTTCATAAATATCCTCCACCGTACATTCCATGGAAAGCTTTGCCTCGTCGACCAGCGGAGCGCTGTTTTGCCCGATGCTGTAGCGGAATACTTCAGATTTATCCGTTTTGCCGCCGCTGACGCAGCCCACATAGTCCGCTTTGGGGAGTATGGCCTCGTCCACAATGTTGACCGACAGCACCTGCGTACCGCGAATGCCCTGATTGGTGTAATGGGGTTTTGCCAGGCTGACCATAATGTGGTCATGGCCCATGATGCCCACATGACCCACCAGCACCCAGTTGGGCTTGCCGTTCACCATAGCGCCCACTACCGTCAGCGGTGTGGGATAGAGGGCCAATACACTGCCTAAATCTTTTTTCATAACGGATATACCTCCTGTTTATTCACTCGTTTTTCGCTTGACCTGCTTTCTGGATTTTGTACCGCAGGTAATCCAGACGGTCTAATTGGGTCTGTTTGAAGTGGATTTCATCCAATGTGCTGTTGCGGTGCCGACTGATAATCGCCACCCGTTCCTGTTCCGTATTTTCCCCTTCCAGCAGCAGCCGCATGTAGATCTCCACTTCTTCATTGGAGAAGCCTACGTCGTGAAGCGTCATAATGGTACTCAGGCGATGGATATCTTCATCATCGTACTGCCATGCGCCCATCACTTTTTTGACTGCGCCGCATAATCCCCAACTTTCGTACTCTTTAAGAATCTCAATGGGGATATTGTAGTGTTCACTTGCTTCCTGAATCGTCATTTTTTCACCTCGAATACCTTGTTCAACAACAATAAAGGTGTTCCGTCTTGGAACACCTTTATTGTAACGCGTGTTGTCGTATATGTAAAATACTCATATTTTATCATTAGAAATAACTTTTAGGCATTATGAAGCCGATATTAGAGATTGCCGGCATTTCATGTTTTGTGTTATATTGACCATGAAGGATATGGCCTCCTTTCGGCTAGTTGTTGTCTCTCACCTCAACTATAACCGATGTGGCCTTATCCTTCATCTCTTTTTTCTGCCGTCTAAGATGTATTGTACTTCTACAAAGTAAGATGAAAGAATTCGGGATTAGCATTGACAAATGGGATTTTGTATGCTATATTATTGCCAAAGTTAGTAAAAACTAACTTACGAGATTCCCTAAAGCCTGAAAGTATGTATACAAGCTGGTTTACCGTTCGGACGAGCTTGGCCTTGTGTATATCTATGACAGGAAAGGGGATTTTTCGCTGAACATGGATTCGGTGGACACCTCAAGAATACGCCGAAGAGGAGCGATTTTTCCGCAGCTGGTTAGCTATGACTAACTTTACGATCAAAAATTCTTTGTTCGTTCAATATCAGGGAAAAAAGCGTGCCAGCTTGGTTCCCTGACCAGCTTTTATATAGAAAAGGAGGGTCCGAGATACAAACAAGCCGTGCGCCGTAGAAACGGCTTAATTTATTGTTCTTGAGTTAGCTTAAACTAACTCCAAAATCGATTTTTCCCAAACTTAGGAGACAAAAACAAACTGGAGGTAACTGCAGAATGACAACTACTAAAAAGTCGTGGTGCAGCCGGGGCCTTTCCCTGTTGCTGACGCTGGCGCTTCTGTGCGGCCTGTTTTCCATTGGTACTACGGATGTCTTTGCCGCTACATTGGAACCTACCACGCCTATCGAGAAAATTGATGTGCCTGTGGAGGATGGCGTCTATTACGCAGACATCGACCTGTGGCACGCTACGAGTAACCAGTCCTCCATGGGCAATGCAGCTCTGAGAGGCAGCGCCACCTTTGAAACCAACCATCCGGAGGATACGGATTACCGTGCCATTATTGTGGTAAAGGACAACACCGCCACCGCTATTGTGGAGTTTATGCCCATGGGCTTCATTGGACAATATGGCTTTATGATGGAGCTGGAAAGCGTGGACGCCAAGTATCTGACGCAATTCGGCGCGGTTTTTGATACGGTGGGAGATCCCCACGCCGCCAGTTACACCGCTATGGACGTACTCGCCTACCACTTGACCCAGGCCGGAACCACGGCTTACGACAGTTACAACGATCCGGATTCCAAATACGTCTATAACGGGACTACTATGCGCCCGCCGGGATATGGCTACGACTATGAGCGCCCTCTGGATATTGAGGACAAACCCTATGCCCATCTTATTTCTGTTGATGTAACTCCGATCTGGGTGCAGTTTGAAGACACCGCAAAGCCTACCACCGCGGCGGAATACACCTGGGAAAACGCGGCCTATGTTCACGTTTTCGTCCCTGTGATGTACTCTATTCTGCCCACCTCCGGCGACCAGTACGCCAGAATGAAGGTGGATTGGACCAGCGTGGAAAGAATCGAAAATCCTGAAAATAATTTGCAGTACCGTCTATGGAGCGCAAAACAAATCTCCGGCGCCGCTTATACCAGCGAGTCCTATAAAAACCTGCAGAACGCCATCGGCGAAGTAACAGCGGAGATGGAGAAAATCTGGCCTTCCAGCCACCTTTCCCTGGCAGGCAGCGGTACCAACAAGCAGCCGGTCTTGGAGCAGAAGGAATTCACTGCGGAGGAACAGGCCGCTATGGTACAAAAGCTCAACGATGCGATTGACGGCTTGGAGGCAATCGGCGATAAGACCAATCTCAACGCTGTCATTGCAGAAGCGGAAACAAAAGTAGAGGAGGATTACACTCCCAACAGTTGGACAGCCTTCCAGAAATGCTTGGAAAACGCCAAAACCGTACAGGCGGATGAGGACGCCGGCGTTTCCCGAGTGAATGCAGCCGCAGAAGCTCTCACGGAAGCCATGAAAGCCCTGACTCTCCGGGCAGACACTGCCGAGCTGGCCGCTTTGGTGAGCCAAGCGAAGGAAATCACCCAAGGAAACTACACCGAAGAATCCTGGAACACTCTGCAAGACGCCATTGTCTCTGCCGAAAAAGCGCTGGCCGATCCCAACCTCTCGCAGAGTGACATCAGCGGCCAGATGCTGAACCTCCAAAATGCTATGAACGGCTTGGCTGTGGAAGGGGTTCTGGACAAAAACAACCTGGAAGACGGCGTTTACTCTATTTACGGCGAAATGATTAAAACTAATCGCACCGACAAATCCATGTCCAACGACGCTATCAATCACACTATCAAGCTGACGGTGGAAGATGGTAAGTATTACCTGACTATGGACTTCCATGGTTTGGCATACCTGAACAAGTTTGGCTATCTGGCCGAGCTCTCCTACTACGACAATGGTTATACCTATGATCAGTACGGCGGAATTGTGGGAGAGCTGAAAGCGGCCGAGGTACTCTCAACCCAGAAGAATCCGGATGGCAGTGACCTGATTGACGAGTTCAACCAGGCGGGCGGCTCCTACGAAGGCAAGCTGTATCCCGACCAGATCAAATTCCCGCTGGTAGCGGACGCGCTGGCTGACGAAGACGGCTATGTACCGTTGCGTGTGTTTGTGCCGGTCATGGAAGATATTTCCGCTGGGACTGGTACCCAGGATGTGCTGTTGAAAGTTGACTGGTCCACCCTGGAGAAAACCACCGAAGACGATCCGGGCTTCGAGCCGGATGAGCCTGTGGAGCAGTCCCCGGCGGTGGATTACACCGATTCCAAGACCGGCGTAAAGGTTTATGCCGATAAGGGCGTGTTTGAGGAAGGCGTGCGGATCGTGGTTTTGGAAATCACCTCCGGCGCAGATTATGACGCGGCAGTCTCTTCCCTCAGCGATGTGGGCAAGAAATTCAAGCTGTACGACGTGAAATTCCTTGATGCGGACGGCAATGAAGTGGCTCCCAACGGCACGGTGAGCATCAGCCTCCCGATCACGGCGGGATATGATTCCGCGAATGTAGCAGCCTACCGGCTGAGCGACGGCAGCAAGATTCTGGTGAGAGGTGCGGTGGAGGATGATTACTATACCGTTATCACAAAGACCGCCGGAAACTATGCGTTGGTGGAAAAAGGCAGCATTGTCACCGATGCGGAGAACAACGAGAACATGGGCAATACCAACACTCCGCAGACCGGTGATGCCAGTAATGCAGGAGTCTTCGCCCTATTGGTTCTGTCAGCTGCCGGGATGATGGGTACGACTCTTGTCACCCGGAGGCGTAAATCCAAAGAATCCTAAGAAGGAGATCCAGATATGACGAATACTGCAACAAAGCTCATGCGGGCGGTGTGCAGTATGGTGGTAATGCTCGCCCTCATGGCGGGCATTATTGCTGTACCAGCATTAGCAGCATCTAACGGCGTCTATACCGCCACAGCAACTTCCCATTACAAGCACCCAACCACCGGAAAGATTGAAGATTCCGGTGGCGAAAGCTCATATGTGCTGGGCCAATCCATGACCGACAGCGCCCTCAATAAGGCCGCCCTTGTCGAGGTGGACCCGCAGGGCAATACCTATGTCACCATCCGGCTCAACCTGATGGATAATATCCAATCCCCTCAGTTTCAAGTGGATGGCAGCCGGAACGGTTCTTTTTCCGCGGTTTCCGCCACAGTGATGCAGGAGGATTACACAGAGAATACCACCGACTTCCGGATGCAGGTGCCAAGTGAAAACGCTATCATTCGCTGCAATATGTACGTGATCCCCATGGGGCGGGACGTTGTCTTTTACATAACAGTCGGCAATCTCCAGTCCGGTTCGGGCGATTTCGTCACCAGCGTGACGGTGGAGCAGCCTGCGGCCACAACCCCGCAGACCCAGCCCCCCTCCAGCCAGACGCCAAGCAGCCAGACCCCAAGCTCCGCTTCTCCTTCCTCTTCGAAGGCTTCCGGCAGTGAGGCGTCTTCTGCACCTTCTTCCAGCGGTGAATCATCTTCTTCTGAAGATTTCTCCAGTGAAGACAGTTCCTTGACCGTCGGCGGCCTGGTGGAATTTGACGAATCTGGAAATGCAGTGACCGATACTTCCGCCGAAGCGGAGGAAACCAGCAGCGGCGGCAGCACCATCATCTGGTGGGTGATCGGCGGCATTGTCGTTGTGGCGATTGCCGGTGGCTGCGTGTGGTACTTCGGATTCTTCCGCAGAAAGAAATAAAGGGGGAGCAAAAATGAAAAAGCTCCTGTCCCTTATCCTTGCCGGGGTGCTGGCGCTGTCCGTCACCGGCTGCGTCAACCAGCACCCCGAGGAAACCGGCAGCGCGAATGAAAGCGGAGAGCTGCGCCTTGTGGCCACCTCCCCGGCGGTGGCGCAGATCTGCAACCGGTTGAATTTGGATTTGGTAGGAATCTGCGCATCCAGCAGCGACCTGCCGGAACGGTATGACGGCGTCACCACGGTGGGCATGGCGATGAATCCGGACTTGGAGATCATCAAATCCCTCGATCCCGACTACATCCTGTCCCCCAGCTCTTTGCAAAACGATTTACAGCCCAAATACGCCTCCATTGGAGAGAAATCCCTGTTTTTGGACCTGAAAAGCGTGGAAGGAATGTACGCTTCGATTGAAGGGCTGGGCCAGAAATTCGACCGCGAGGAAGAAGCCGCCGTCATGCT
>CABSLJ010000007.1 GCA_902478455.1 uncultured Oscillospiraceae bacterium
TGGATGGACGCGCTTTTCGCGTCCATGAATAAATCCATATTGTATATTTAGTTATAAATATTTTTAATTGTATTATTTTGAGGATATCCTCGCCGCTTTTCTTCCGATGAACGCTTTGTTTTCCACGATGCATCCGATGACGGTGGAAAAATTCTTCTCTTGCCCGATGACCCCGCCGGATGCCGGAAAACGATGGACGGAACGGACAGAGCGCCAAGCTCCCTATGTGCGTTTCTATTTCCCCACGCAGAAGTGGGCGAACACCTCGTCCACCACAGCCTCGCTCGCCCGCTCGCCGGTGAGGGCAAGCAGCTCGTCGACGGCTCCTTCGATGGAGACGGTCACGGCGTCGAGCGTCATACCGGCATCCAGCGCTTGCCGGGCTTCCCGCAGACAGGCGGCGGCGCGTGACGCGGCGGCGCGTTGGCGCTCGTTCATCAAAAGCCCGGCCGATGGGTCGAGCGCGTTGACGCCCGCCAGCTCGGAGACGGCCTCCCTGAGCGCCTCTAGGCCCTGCCCGGAACGGGCGGAAGTGTATACTATCTGTTTTACATATTTTTGAATATACGAAACGTCTATTTGATTCGGCAGATCGGTCTTGTTGACCACCGCCACAGCGGGCAGTCCGGCAAGCGTTTCCAGCAGGCGCTTGTCCTCGCCGTCTAGGGGAGAGGAGGCGTCAAACACAGCGAGGACCAGATCGGCGGCTCTCACGCGCTCCATGGCGCGGCCTACGCCGATGCTCTCCACGGGATCGTCGGTTGCGCGCAGGCCGGCGGTGTCGGCCAGACGCAGGAGGATATCCCCCAGCAGCACCGTTTCCTCCACCACGTCGCGCGTGGTGCCGGGGATATCGGTCACGATGGAGCGCTCACAGCCCGAAAGCAGGTTCATCAGGGTCGACTTGCCCACATTGGGGCGGCCGGCGATGACAGTATTGAGTCCCTCCCGCAGCACGCGGCCGGCGTCGTAATGGGAAAGCAGCGCATCCAAGGAAGAGAGCGCGCCGTCAATCGTCTCCCGCAGGGCGGTCTCCTCGACCTCGGGAATCTCCTCCTCCGGGTAGTCTGCCCAGGCGCACAGATGGGCCGCCGCGTGCAGCAGACCGTCCTTGATTCCCTGCAGGCGGCGGTGAAGCGCGCCGTCTCTGCCGGCCAGCGCGGCGCGCGCGGCCTGCTTTCCTTTTGCGCCGATGAGGTCCATGACCGCCTCGGCCTCGGTCAGACCCAACTTGCCGTTTAAAAAGGCGCGCTTGGTAAATTCCCCCGCCCCGGCGGGCGAGGCCCCCGCGTCCAACACGGCGCGCAGCACCCGGCGGACAAGATAGCTTCCCCCGTGGCAGGAGAGCTCCACCACATCCTCCCCCGTGTAGCTGTGAGGGGCGCGGAAAACGAGGGCGATTCCCTCGTCTATGGGTTCATTGCCCTCCATGATGCGCCCGTGGCGAGCGGTATAGCCCGGCGTTTCCACAAGTTTCTTCCCTTTTGTGGAAAAGAAGACGCGGTCGGCTATGCCGAGGGCGTCCGGCCCGGAAATTCTCACCACGCCGATGCCCCCCACCCCCTGTGGCGTGGAAACGGCGGCGACGGTTGTTCCCTCCATGACAAGCCCTCCTTCCCTTTTCTCAATGAAACGGGGGCCGATTCCTGCCGAACCGCCCCCGTTGCTTATCCATACATCCGTATCTGAAAAAATTTACCGATTGCCGACCGGCCACAGGAAGCCGCTGTCAACGCGAAGTTCCTTCGCATAGTGCACGCCAAAAGGCCGGACGCTAATCCATCTTCCTATTTCTTGGGTTCAATCTTTCCATACAGCGGCGTGACCTCGTTTTCCTTTCTGGGCGCGCGGTCAGGCTGCTTTTCGATCCGGCTCTGCTGGGAGCGGGGCCGGTCGCCGCCCGGTCTTCTCTGACCGTAGGGCTTTCTGTCGTAATTGTCCCGGCGCGGGGCGCCGCCCGAACGTGGAACGGGATTCTTGGGATCGGGCCCGATCACGACATGACGGTTCTGATCTTCCCCCTCCGACCAGGAGGTCGCGCCGCGGATCTCCTGCACAGCCGTGTGGATGATGCGGCGTTCATAGGGATTCATCGGCTCCAGAGAGGAATTGCGGCCCGTCTTGACCGCCTTGAGGGCCATCTTCCGGCCTAAGGCTTCGAGGGTCTTCTCCCTCTTTTCACGGTAGTTGCCCGTGTTGATAGTGATGCGGTAGTAGGAATTGTCCACATGGTTGGCCACAAGGCCGGTTAAGTACTGCAGCGCGTCGAGCGTTTCTCCCCGGCGGCCGATGACGTAACCCACATCCTCCCCGGAAAGATTGAGCTCCGCCCCGCTTTCCACGGTTTTGACGTCCACCTCAATGGCCGAAAGACCCATCCCGGCAAGAATACCCTTGAGATACTGCGCAGCGACGTCCGCGGGCGAGGACTGCACATACACCCGCACCTTGGCGGGATTGGCTTTTCCGAAAAAGCCGAAGGTCTTTTTGGTGGGCATCTCCAGAATCTCAAATTCCACTTCGTGGGATTCGAGTCCCAGCTCAGCGCAGGCGGCTTCCATCGCCTGTTCCACGGTCGCGCCTGTACCAATCGCTTCTTTGATCAATGTAACGCACCTCCAGGGCTTTCACCCGATTAATGTCTCCTCTTTGAATGGTTCCGCCGGCAATCCGGAGGGATTTTTATCATCCCTTTTTTCTGCCCCTATAATTGTCCTGAGAGCCGCCCTTGCCCTTTTTCTTCTGGCCGGAAGTCTTCTGCGCCGAAGAGGAAGTCGCGCTCTGCGCCTTCTGCTGGGGCGCGGAGGGCGCGCTCGCCGAAAACTTTTTCGGATTGGCCGCCGCTACCAGCGGCATATTTCCTTCTTCCTGCCTTCTCAGCGCGACGCGCTGGGCTTCGGCCTTCGCCCCCATGATGGCGGGGCTGTAAAACTTGCTTGTGATGCAGGTCTGCGCAAAGGTGAACACGGTATTGACAATCCAGTAAAAACCGACGGCCGCGGGCACAATATAGGCAAACCAGGCGCTGATGAGAGGCATGCCGTACATCATGACCTTCATACAGCCGCCGCCCTGCATCGGCATTGAATTCATCTTCTGCGTGAGGAACTGGCTCAAAATCGTGGTGACCAGGCAGAGCACGGGAATGAGCCACAGCATGGAGGAAAAGCTGCTCCCGTTGGGCGTGGCGAGCAGGTCGAGGCCCAAGAAATTAAAGCCCTGGTTAAAGAAGGCTATGTTATTGATTTCTCCGCCGCTGAAGATTCCCGTCAGATGATCCTGAAGCGCCGGGAAATGCTTGATGATCTCCAATTCCCCGTACATGCCGCTGCCAAAGGCGGAGCCGATGCCGGGAAGCCCCTTCATAAATTCCAGAGCCTGGCTGATTTTATCCCAAGAGATGTGCAGGGTATTCTGAAGAGGATTCAAAACCGAATAATAAATGCCGAGCATAATCAGCAGGGGGAGAAAGCTCGTCAGGCAGCCGCCGGCCGGATTGACCCCTTCCTTTTCATAAAGCTTGGCCGTCTCCTGCTGCAGGCGCTGCTTGTCGTTCCCGTATTTTTTCTTGAGCTCGGCCTGCTTGCTGGAAAGGCGGGCGTTGGCCGCCATGGATTTCTGCTGCTTGATGGTCATCGGGAACATCAATACCTTGACGGCTATGGTAAACAGGATGATGGCGACGCCGTAATTGGAGGTCAGCCAATAAAAGAACCACAGTACATAGCCGAAGATATTGCCGATGAAATTAAAAATCTGCATGCTCCGGTATTCTCCTTCTTCTCGTCAAAACCTGTCCCGCTTTGGGACGAAAAAGCGGCTTTTCCACAAGTAAAAGCCCGCGTGGACCTTCTATTTATGAGAGCGCTTCTCCTTCTTTTGCGGAACGGGATCGTACCCGCCCTTACAAAAAGGATTGCAGCGTAATATGCGAAACAAGGTAAGCATGCCGCCTTTGAAGGCGCCAAAGCGTTCAATTGCCTCCAGGCCGTAATTCGAGCAGGTGGGAATAAACCGGCAGCAGGAGGGCTTTAAAGGGGACAGATGCCGCTGATATTTTTTAATAAGCCAAATAAGCGGGCGCTTCATCGCAAAACTCCCGCCTCCTTCAGCTGTTTCTCCATTGCACGGATCAGATCGGTGCTTTTGACATAAGGGGTCTTGCCCCGGGCGACAAACACCAGGTCAACGCTTCTCCCCTTCATGGAGGGAGCAAGCTGCCGGAAGGCCTCTCTGATGACTCTGCGCGCCCGGTTGCGCTGCACCGCGCCGCCGATCTTTTTACTGGTGGTGATGCCCACGCGCACCGTTCCCGCGCGGTTTTTGAGCACATAGGTCACGACGACCGGAGATACGTACGACTTTCCCCTGGCATAAAGCCTGCGGAAATCCCGATTCTCTTTGAGTACGTCCCATTCCCCTGATTTCATCCCGATGCTCCCGCCGCGCTTTCCTTCGCGCTTTTCCTGGCCTTCCCGAAGTCCTCCCGGCTGCGACAAAGAAAGGCCACTCAAAAAAGTGGCCTTACGCAATTAGTGAGTCAAGCGCTTTCTTCCCTTTGCTCTGCGGCGCGAGAGCACCTTGCGGCCGTTGCGGTCGGACATTCTCTTTCTGAATCCATGCTCCTTTTTCCGATGGAGCTTCTTGGGCTGATAGGTTCTCAGCATCTAAAAACCCTCCTTTCGGGGTATAAACCTTGCAATTTAGCATTATATCGTAATTTGAGCCGGCATGTCAACTAAAAGTTTGGCGCAGAACCGGCTTTCTTCGGGGCGTCACACGCCATAGAAAGCGACTTTTTCCAAAAATTTAGTACCCGCCTGATTTTTTGCCACAAGATATCCTGTTTTCTTGGTCTTTTGGCCGGTTTTTGACCGAAAAAAATATTTTTTTCCGCCAGCGCCGCCGCCCGTCTTCACCCGGACGATTCCCCTGTGGAAAACCGCCGTCTTTCCACAAGGAACCGTGCAAAACCCGTGAAAACATTTGAAAAGGAAAGGTCTTTATGCTATAATATTAAAGTTAAAGTCGGCACTTATGCCGTCCGGTTTTTTCAACAAACCTATTATGACACATTCTGGGGAAAATACAAGCTTTCGGAGGTTATTTATGGAATCCTTTCACGAAGCGTGGGAGCTGATCTGTGACTACTGCAAAACGCGCATCACGGACGTCGCCTATAAAACCTGGATCAGCAGGATTGAGCCGGTCAAGCTGGATTTCGCCGAGGGCAACGCCATTCTCAAGGTGCCCAATGAATTCCACCGCCAGACCCTCAACCGCTGCTATACCTCCCTGTTGCAGGACGCCTTCGCCGAAGTCTTTGGAGAGGGCATTCACATCTGCCTGACCGTTCCGGAGGAATCGGCAAGCGAGCCCGAGCCCGAAAAAAAGGAGGTCTCTTCCGCCGACGCCGACTATGAATTCACCTTTGACACCTACATCGTCGGCTCCTCGAACAAATTCGCCCACGCCGCCTCGCTGGCCGTGGCCGCAAATCCCGCCGGGGCGTACAACCCGCTTTTCATCTACGGAAACTCCGGTCTGGGCAAAACCCATCTGCTTTACGCCATTTCCAACGACATCAAGAAGAACTATCCCGACCGCAACCTTCTCTACATCAAGGGGGACGAGTTCACAAACGAGCTGATCGACAGCATCCGCCGCGGCACAACGAGCGAATTCCGTCAGAAATACCGCAAGGTGGACGTGCTCTTGGTGGACGACATTCAGTTCATCGCCGGCAAGGATTCCACCCAGGAGGAATTCTTCCACACCTTTAATACCCTCTACGAGGCCAAAAAGCAGATTGTGCTGACCTCCGACCGGCCGCCCAAGGAAATCCAGACCCTGGAGGACCGGCTGCGCACCCGCTTTGAATGGGGACTCATCGCCGACATTCAGCCCCCCGATTTTGAAACCCGCATCGCCATCATCAAAAGAAAGGCCGAGCTTCTGGAGATCAATATTCCGGACGACGTCTGCGAATACATCGCCACCCGCCTGAAAACCAACATTCGTCAGCTCGAAGGGGCGGTCAAAAAGCTCAAGGCCTATTACCTGCTCGCCGGGGAAAATCCCGGTCTGAGCACGGCGCAGTCGGCCATCAGCGATATCCTCAACAACGATCAGCCGCCCCCGCTTACCGTGGAGAAGATCATCGACGAGGTCGCCCGCACCTTCGGCGTCGGCGCCGACGACATCCGCTCCTCCAAGCGCTCGGCCAATATCTCGAGCGCCCGCCAGGTGGCCATCTATGTGGTCCGGGACGTCACCCAGCTCTCCATGGCGACCATCGGAGAGGAATTCGGCGGACGCGACCACTCCACCGTGGTCTACGCCATTCAGCAGGTGGAGCGCAATATGAAGCGCGATTCCAAGATGCGCGGCATGGTGCAGGATATCATCAAAAACATCCGAGACCGCTGATAGGACGGCGCTTTCCGCTCTTGGGAGGAGGCGGCTCCCTCCTTCGACGCAATGCGCCGCCGAAGACCAAAAGCCGGCAGAAAAAGCGGTAAGTTTTTTCCACCTTTCCTCAACATTCAACAGAAAGTTTTCCCCGCTTGGTTTAAAATAAAAGGTGTCCACTTTTTTCTGCACCCGGGACAAACCGTCTTTTCACACGGAGGCTGTCCCATTAAAAACCGGCCGGAAGGGAAAAAATCCTGTTTTCCACTTTTGCGCGCCCCCTACTGCTAATACGAAAATAATACCTTTCCTTGCTCTTCTATTTTTGCGAAAAGGGTGATGTTATGAAAATAACCTGCAGCCGCCAGGAGCTCCAAGAGGCGGTCACCAACGTTCAGAGGGCGGTTTCCTCCAAATCCTCCCTGCCGGCGCTCGAAGGCATTTTGCTGAAAACAAAGGACAATCAGATCGAGCTGTGCGGCTATGACCTCGAGCTCGGCATTACAACGGTCATCCCGGCCAACATCGAGGAAGCGGGGCAGATCGTCCTTTCCGCCCGCCTGTTCGGCGACATTGTGCGCCGACTGCCCGACGACGTCGTCTCCATCTCAGCCGACGAAAAGCTGATGACCAACATCAAAAGCGGCCTTTCCGACTTCTCCATCGTGGCCATCCCGGCGTCGGAATATCCCGAACTGCCCGCCGTCACCGGCGCGGTCGGGGTCAAGCTTCCCGAAGGGGTGCTGCGCAGCATGATCCGCCAGACTCTCTTCGCCGTGGCGGACACCGACTCCAAGCCCATCCACACCGGCACCCTCTTCGACGCGCGCGACGGCGTGCTCAAGCTGGTATCGGTCGACGGCTACCGTCTCGCCATGCGCACCGAGCGCACCGACTGCGAGGAGGAGCTGCATTTCGTGGTGCCCGGCAAGACCCTTTCCGAGGTCTTGAAGCTCCTGTCCGAGGAGGACAAGGAGGTAAACCTTTCGGTCGGGCGGAGGCACATCATTTTCCAGATTGACAATTACTCCCTGGTCTCCCGTCTGCTCGAGGGTGAATTTCTCGATTACAACGCGGCCATCCCGGCCGCCTACACCACCGAGGTCACGGCCCAGACGAGAAGCTTTATCGACAGCGTCGAGCGCGTCTCCCTGCTGATCACCGACCGGCTCAAGAGCCCGGTGCGCTGCATCTTCGAGGATGGGGAGGTCAAAATCTCCTGCGCCACCTCCATCGGCAAGGCGAGCGACGAATTCACCGCCGCCATCGAAGGGGACAGCGTCGAAATCGGCTTCAACAACCGCTATCTGCTCGACGCGCTGCGCAACACCGACGGCGACGAGGTCAAAATCCAGCTCAACGGGGCGTTAAGCCCCATGAAGGTGCTGCCCAAGGAGGGGGATTCCTTCCTCTTCCTCGTGCTGCCCGTGAGGCTCAAAAATGAAGGCTGAGAAAATAACGATTGATACCGAATACATCCGGCTCGACGCGCTGCTAAAATTCTGCGGCGCGGTGGAGACCGGCGGCCAGGCCAAGGTGCTCATTCAGATGGGCAAGGTAGAGGTAAACGGCGCCTGCTGCACCCAGCGCGGAAAAAAACTGCGGCCGGGGGATCAGGTCCTCTTTCTGGAAAAAACGTATGAGGTGTGCGCCGAATGAAGGTCGAGCGCCTTAGCTTCCAAAAATTCCGCAATCTGCGCGAGGGGGAAATCCACCCCGACCCGGAGACAAACGTCATCTATGGGGCCAACGCGCAGGGAAAGACCAATCTGCTCGAGGCCGTCTGGCTGTTTACGGGGGGAAAATCCTTCCGCGGCGCCAGGGACGCCGAGCTTGTGGCCTTCGGGGAGGAAAACGCTTCCCTGTCCCTTGATTTCTTTTCCGAGGAACGGGAGCAGACGGCCCGCCTGTTTTTTGCCGGAGGACGGCGCGCGGGCGAGCTCAACGGCGTGCATAAGGGAGCGGCTTCCCAGCTTGTGGGCAGCTTTTGCGCCGTGGTCTTTTCTCCCGAACATCTCTCCCTCGTCAAGGAGGGACCCGCCGGGCGGAGAAAGTTCTTGGACGGGGCCATCTGCCAGATGAAGCCCGCCTACATCGGACTGCTCGCGCGGTACAATCACACCCTTTCGCAGAGGAACGCTCTGCTCAAGGATATTCCCCGCCATTCCGAGCTGATCGACACCCTGGAAATCTGGGAGGAAAAGCTCGCGCGCTACGGCGGGGCCGTCGCGGCCGAACGACTGCGGTACGTCAGGGGGCTTTCCAAATGCGCCGAAGAGCGGTATAATGGAATTTCGGGGGGAAAGGAAACCCTCCGGGCCGAATACGCGCCCGATTATCTGGAAGGGTGCGCAGAGGACCCCGCCTCGCTGGCCGGAAGGCTGATGGAGGCTTTGAAGGAGGCCCGCAGGAACGACGTCTACGCCGGTTTTACCAGCGTCGGCCCCCACCGGGACGACCTCTCCCTTTCCATCAGCGGAATTTCGGCGCGGTCGTTCGGTTCCCAGGGGCAACAGCGTTCGGTGGTGCTCGCGCTGAAGCTGTCCGAAGCGCAGCTTCTGCTCGAAAGCCACGGGGAAAAACCCGTCGTCCTGCTCGACGACGTGTTAAGCGAGCTTGACGTCGACCGGCAGGATTATCTGCTGCACAGCGTCGACGGTTGGCAGGTTTTTATCACCTGCTGCGATCCTGTCTCGGTCATGCGCCAGAAAAAGGGCGCGGCCTTTGAGGTAAGGAACGGCCTCGTCCAACAAAGAGAGACGGGGCGGCTGTAACATTTTTTCCATTCTGAAATCACCGAGCGGCGAACGGAGGAAACACCTTGTATCTGCATCTGGGCCAAGACACCGTCATCAAAACCGATGAGATTCTGGGCATCTTTGATCTCGATACCTCCACGATTTCCAAGAATACGCGCAACTACCTTGCGCTGGCCGAAAAGGCCGGCAGGGTGATCAACGTCTCCATGGAACTGCCGAAATCCTTTGTGGTGTGTTCTTCGGAAGGAAAAATCAAGGTGTACATCAGTCAGATTTCGTCGAGCACCCTGCTTAAGCGCACCAGCTACATCGACGATATCAGCAACGTCTGACCTGAATCAAAGCGGAGACGTTTTGACCGGTCGGCAAACGCTTTACACAGGGAGAATAGCCTATGAAACGATTCAAGCTGCCCCGCTGTCCGTACTGCGGCAGACAGGTCGGCTTTCCTGAGGCGTGGATGCAGCACACGCAGGGGGAATACCGCTGCGAACACTGCAAGCACGACGTGGATATCATTTACGATCCCATCATTTACGCGGTCGCGGGACTGACCGCGGCGATGGGCGTCGTGATCTATTTGATTCAGTATTTTATCCTCCGGGGAGACAGCTGGTACGGCATGCTGTTTGTGCTGCTGCCCTTCCTGGCCTTCTATGCGGCCGTACCCTTTATGATGCACTTTACGCGCCTGGGGGGAAACAGGCAGTCGACGGCCGCCGCGCCGGGGACCGCCCGCCGTTCCCCGCCTCCCGCAGGAGACCGCCGGCCGCGCCCGCAGACGGGAACCGCCGCGCCGCGCGGAACGCATCCGTCTCAGGCGGTTAGGACGCGTCAGCCGGCGGCAAAACCGCCGCGTTCCACGCAAACCGCAAGGCCCTCCCAGCCGGGAAGGCAGGGAGTCCCGCCGCAGAGAAGGCAGGCTCCGTCGGCCGCAAGCAGACCGGTGCATCCGCAGCAGGGCCGGGAGACAAGACCTGCTCAGGTCCGCGGGCCGGCAGGAAATCCCGCCGCGAACCGCCCTTCCGCTCCACCCGCGCGCAGAACAGCGCCCAAAAGCGGACGGGACAGGGAGCTTGAAAATATCCTGGAAGATTTCTTTGAGAACTGAAAACAAAAGAGCTCACCCGTGGAAAGGGACAAAAGGACTAAGCCGTCCGTTTCCGCCGCGCAAGGGAGCCTTTTGCGATAGATGAGGAGGAAGCCTATGCTGAGACTTCCGCTCTGCCCCTACTGCAAAGCGCGTTTTTTTTACAGAGAGGTCGCAAAAAACAGGAAAGAGGGGCGGATGGAATGCCCCTATTGCCACAAGACCTTTCTGATCAAAAGCAGGAGACCGCGCGCCGTGCTGTACGGCGTGGCCGCCGTGCTGGCCGTCGCCTGCAACGTGCTCTTGATGTATTGGATTCCCTTTTTAACCATGCCGGTGCTGCTTTTCGCCACACTGCTGATTTTGCTGGCTGCCTGGCTGCTTACCCCCTGCGCCGTGCGCTATCAGGCGCTTGACCTGTCTCTTATACACATCTCCGAGCCCACGCGAAAGGACGCCCGCCGGAAAATAAACGCGGGCTTTATGCGCCGGAAAGGCTTCCGGCCGCCATCAGAAACCTTTTTGCAGGACGAACAAATGGAGGGTTCTATTTTGGACAACACAGAGAGAACTCAGGAGACGCAGGAATACGGAGCAAGTGAAATACAGGTGCTCGAAGGGCTGGAGGCCGTGCGCAAACGCCCCGGTATGTACATCGGCTCCACAGGCCCGCGCGGCCTGCATCATCTGGTCTATGAGATCGTGGACAACGCCATCGACGAAGCGCTGGCCGGCTATTGCGACAAGATCGACGTCAAAATCCTGCCGGACAATGTGATCAGCGTCTGGGACAACGGCCGCGGCATCCCGATCGGCCTGCATCCCAAGATGGGCATTCCGGCCGTCACGGTGGTCTTTACCATTCTGCACGCCGGCGGCAAGTTCGGCGGCGGCGGCTACAAGGTGTCCGGCGGTCTGCACGGCGTGGGCGCCTCGGTGGTAAACGCCCTGTCCGAATGGCTGGAAGTCACGGTGCATGACGGAGAGCACAAATACCGTCAGCGCTTTGAGCGCGGAAAGGCGGTCACCGAGCTAGAAGTCGTGGGAGACACCGACCTAAGGGGTTCTCTCGTCGTCTTCAAGCCGGACGCCGAAATTTTCACCGAGACGGTCGCGTTTGATTACGAGACGCTCGAAACTCGTCTGCGCGAGCAGGCCTTTCTCAACGCCGGCATTCACATCGAGCTGCGCGACGAGCGCGACGAAGAGAATATCGTGCAGAAAAACTTCCTCTATGAGGGCGGCGTGAGCAGTTTTGTGGAATATATTCACAAAAAGAGGGGGCTGGAGGTCGTCCATGAGGACGTGATGCACTTCATCGGCTCCATGCCGGATGATTCGGCCGCGGTCGAAATCGCCATGCAGTACAATGACAGCTACAACGAACTCCTCCTCTCCTTTGCCAACAACATCCACACGACCGACGGCGGCACCCATGAGGAGGGCTTCAAAAGAGCTCTCACGCGCGTGATGAACGACTACGCCCGCAAATATAATATCCTGAAGGAAAACGACAAGAACCTTTCGGGCGAGGACGTTCGAGAGGGACTGACGGCGGTCATCAGCGTCAAGCTGCGCGAGGCGCAGTTTGAGGGGCAGACCAAGGCCCGCCTGGGCAACACCGAAATTCGCACCCTGGTCGACGGCCTGATCAGCGACAAGCTCTCCACTTACCTGGAGGAAAACCCCGCTACGGCCAAGGCCATCTTTGAAAAGGCGCTCGCCGCCGCCCGCGCCAGGGACGCCGCCAGAAAGGCCCGCGACCTTGTGCGCCGGAAGTCGGCGCTCGAATCGGCCGCCCTGCCCGGCAAGCTGGCCGACTGCCAGTCGAGAGACCCGGAGGAGACCGAGATTTACATCGTCGAGGGCGACTCGGCCGGAGGCTCCGCCAAAGGCGGACGGGACAGAAAGTTCCAGGCCATTCTTCCCCTCTGGGGCAAGATGCTCAACGTGGAAAAGGCGCGCCTTGACCGCGTCTACGGCAACGATAAGCTCATGCCGGTGGTCACGGCCCTGGGCTGCGGTCTGGGCGACGAATTTGACATCAGCAAGCTGCGTTACGGCAAGGTCATCATCATGGCCGATGCCGACGTCGACGGCTCCCACATCCGCACCCTGCTGCTGACCTTCTTTTTCCGCTTCATGCGTCCGCTGGTGGAAGAGGGGCATATTTACCTCGCACAGCCCCCGCTTTACCGCATCAGCAAGGGCAAAAACCATCAGTACGCCTTTTCCGACCCGGAGCGCGACGCCATTCTGGCTGAGCTGGGCGGAAGCACAGACGTGCAGCGGTACAAAGGTCTTGGCGAGATGGATTCCGAGCAGCTCTGGGAGACGACCATGAATCCCGAAACCCGCACCATGCTCCGCGTGGAACTCGAGGACGCGGCCGCCGCCGATGAAATCTTTACCATCCTTATGGGAGACAAGGTCGAGCCGAGAAGGGAATTCATCGAAAAGAACGCCCGTTATGTCCAGAATCTGGACATCTGAAGACAAAAACCGCCATTTTTCATTTTTTTCGCCGCAGCGGCCGGAACCTGCCGACCGCGCGGCGTCAACAAAGGAGTTCGATCATGGAAGACTACAGTGCGGATAAGGTACCCTTGCGGGAAAAGGAAACGATCCAAACGAAAGAGCGGTCGGAGGACGACCAGCCCGAGCCGCGAAGTAGCCGGTATCTGCCCGGCGAGGAGGACGAACTCTCAGAAGAGGAAAGCCTTTGGGACGGCTCCGAGGCCGAATTCGTGGAGGATGAGGACGCCGCCGAATATGAGGAGCAGCAGACCGGCATCAAGCTCAGCTACCAGCTTCGGACGGAAGAGGTCTTCTCCTGCCTCAAGCGCAGCGGTTTCTGCAAAACCAGCGGCAGGCGCGCCGTGGTGGAGACGATTCTGCTGTGCGCGGTTGGAATCCTTTTCTTCGTCTCCTTTTTCTTCCTCTCAGGCGGCTACAACAGCCTGACGCTCGGCATTCTGTCCTTCCTGCTGATCGGGGTCATCTGGCTTGTCCCCCGGCAGGGCATGAAGATGCGCGCCCGCGCGCTTGCCGACGGGAAAAATATCCACGTCTCCATTTACCCCGACGAAGTCGTCATCGGGGAAGGGGCTGGAGCCTGGGAAATCCCGCTCGACGGCACAAGCGAAATCGAAGAGTTTGACAACATGCTCGTCCTCTTTGCAAAGGGAGACCGGATGCTCTGCATCCCGCTGCGGTCGATAGAACCGGCCGTGCTCCCCGAGGTGGAAGCCATGCTTTTTGCGGGTTCCCGACCGAAGGAAGAGGACTGAAAGCCGGGCGGAGAACATAGAACGCCGCCGCGCGGGATAAAACCGCGCGCAAAAGAACGCGGCAAAAAGGAGGAACCGGAATTGCCCACCTATTACGAGGGAGCGCCCATCGTGAATTTTGAAAATGAAATTTCCGAAGAGCAGTATGTGCGCGCCTGGGAGGTATACCAAACGCGCAAGGGCGTGCTGCGCGGCCGGGAGATCAAGTGTTTTTTCCTGTTCGCCGCCGCCGCGCTCATCGCCATCTGGATTCCGGTTTACCGCTCTCACTTTACCACCTTCTGGCTGCCCGTCTGCGGGATTGTGATCTGCCTGGTGCTGTGCGGTTACTATCTGTTTCTCATGCCGCGCGCGGTCAAAAGCCACGCGCAGGAGGTATTCCGTTCCAACAGGCTGCTTGGACTGCCCGACAGGGTGGAGATTTACCGGGACAGCTTCCTTGTGCAAAATGAATACGAGAGCCTTTCGGGTCACTGGACCGATTTCAGCGAATGCCTGGAGACGCCGGGACTGTTTGTGCTCCTGCAGGGCTGGGACCGCACTCTCCTGGTCATCGATAAGGAGGACCTTCCCCCGGAGAAGATCGCCGTGCTCTCGGGTCATTTTTCATCCGTTTACGTCAACAAATACCATCAGCTGAAAAAGTAAGGAGGCGGCCGGCATGGAAAAAAAGGACGCGCTGGTCACCGCCAGCTATCTGACCACCGAAGAGGATTACATCCACTTCAGGCTGGCCGTACACAAGGGGAAGCTCAACCGGACGGAGGTGTCCATCCTGCGGGTCGTCGGCTTCCTTATGGTCATCGGCGGCGGAGTGGGAAGCCTGCTTGCGGGCGGCGGCAGCTTTCTCAAAAGCCTTTCCTGGATGCTTTTGGTCCTGCTCGGGCTGATTGCCGCCTTTTATTCCGACTACATCGAGCCCTATGTGCTCAAGCTCCAGGGCAAAAACGAGTATCCGGTGATGAAAAACCGGCTGGTGGCGCAGACCATCTTTTTCTACGAGGAGAGGATGCATGTCTCCACCGACCGCTATGAAGCCGAGCTCCCCTATGATCTGCTTTACGCCTGCGCCGAGGACGGAAAGGTCTTCCTCTTCTACACCGGCATGGAGGAGGTCCGGTTCGTGCCCAAGCGGGCGATGAGCCCCGCCGAGTGTGAAAGCCTGCGCGCCCTGTTGCGCAAAAAAATGGGGGACCGGTATCTGGAACTGAAGGGCTGAGCACGGCTCCCCCCTTTTCCTGAGAAGATTACGGGGCTAGCGCCCGTTTATCCTGAACGAAGAAGGTGCCTGATTGATGAATCCTGAGGAGAACAAGATAATCAATGTGGACATAGAGAAGGAGATGCGCAAATCGTATCTGGACTACTCTATGTCGGTCATTGTGGGACGAGCCCTCCCTGACGTGAGGGACGGCTTGAAGCCGGTGCACCGGAGAATCCTCTATACCCTCTATGAAAACGGTCTGGGGCCGGACAAGGCCTACCGCAAGTGCGCCGACACGGTCGGCTCGGTGCTCGGCCGCTATCATCCGCACGGCGACGCGTCGGTCTATGACGCCCTCGTCCGCCTGGCGCAGGATTTCTCCATGCGCTATATGCTCGTCGACGGCCACGGCAACTTCGGTTCGGTGGACGGCGACCCCCCGGCCGCCTATCGTTACACCGAGTCCCGCATGAGCAAGATTTCCGTCGAAATGCTCACCGATATCGACAAGGAGACGGTCGACTTCGGCCCCAACTACGACGACCGCTTAAAGGAGCCCCTGGTGCTCCCCTCCCGCTTCCCCAATCTGCTGGTCAACGGGTCGACGGGCATCGCCGTCGGCATGGCGACCAACATCCCGCCCCACAACCTCGGCGAGGTGATCGACGGCATGTGCTGCCTGATTGACAATCCCGACGCCGAACTCCCCGAGCTCATGGAGCATATCAAAGGGCCCGACTTCCCCACCGGCGCCAAGATCATGGGGCGCAGCGGCATCCGCGCCGCCTACGCCACCGGCCGCGGCCGCATCATCGTGCGCGCCTGCGCCGAGATCAGCGAGGAAAAGAACGGCCGCTTCAAGATCATCGTCACCGAGCTGCCCTATCAGGTCAATAAGGCCAAGCTCATCGAGACCATCGCCGACATGGTCAAGGACAAGCGCATCGAGGGCATCTCCAACATAGAGGACCACTCCGACCGCGAGGGCATGCAGATCGTCATCGATATCAAGCGCGACGCCTCGCCCCAGATTATCCTCAATCAGCTTTACACCTACACCCAGATGCAGACCACCTTCGGCGTCATCATGCTGGCCATTGTAAACGGCGAGCCGAAAATCCTGACGCTCAAGGAAATGCTGCGCAATTACATCGATTTCCAGGTGGACGTCGTCACCCGCCGTACCATCTTCGAGCTGCGCAAGGCGGAGGAGCGCGCCCACATTCTGGAGGGCCTCAAAATCGCCCTCGATTTTATTGACGAAGTCATCGCTATTCTGCGCGCCTCCAAGTCGATTGCAGAGGGCAAGACGGCCCTCATGGACCGCTTCGGCCTGGACGACGTGCAGGCTCAGGCTATCGTGCAAATGCGCCTCGGCCAGCTGACCGGCCTCGAGCGGCAGAAGATTGAGGATGAACTCATGGCGCTGGCCCTTAAGATCGCCGACTTCAAGGACATCCTCGCGAGCGAAGGCCGCCGCCTTGCCATCGTCAAGGAGGAAGCCCTCGTCATCAAGAACAAATACAATGACGAACGCCGCACTGAGATCATGGCCATCAGCGGCGAGGTGGACATCGAAGACCTTATCCCCGAGGAGGAATGCGTGCTGACGCTGACCCAGTTCGGCTACGTCAAGCGCCAGAAGGTGGACACCTACCGCACCCAGCGGCGCGGCGGACGCGGCATCTCCGGCATGACCCGCAGGGAGGAGGACGTTGCCTCTGAGATGTTTGTGATAAACAGCCATGATTACGTCCTCTTCTTTACCAACCTAGGCCGCGTCTACCGGCTCAAATGCTATGAAATTCCCGAGGGCTCCCGTACCTCGAAGGGCATGAACATCGCCAACCTCCTCCCCATCGCCGCCGACGAAAAGGTTACTTCGATGATCCGCGTCTCCGAATTTGAGGAGGACAAGTACCTCGTGATGGTCACCCGCCATGGCGTGATCAAGCGCACCGGCCTTTCGGCCTTCCACACCGCCCGCAAGGGAGGGCTCATCGCCCTGGAGCTCGATGAGGGCGACGAGCTGGCCTGGGTTCGCCTGACAGACGGCGAAACCGAGCTGCTGGTCGCCACGAAAAAGGGTATGGCCATTCGGTTTCAGGAGACCGACGTGCGCGCCATGGGCCGCCAGGCCCGCGGCGTGAAGGCGCTGACGCTCGCCGAGGGCGACGAGGTCGTGGGCATGTCCACCCTGCGCGAGGGCGGACTGGTGCTGACCGTGTCCGAGACTGGCTACGGCCGCCTCTCCCCCATTGAGGATTACCGGATGCAGTCGCGCGGCGGTAAAGGCGTGATCAACTACCACGTCGACCGCTTCGGGGACGTCGCCGCCATCAAGGTGGTCGACCTCGAGGACGATATCATCATCATCTCGTCCGACGGCGTGATCATCCGCATTCAGGCGAACTCCGTCCGTGAGTGCTCGCGTCCCTCCAAGGGCGTGCGCGTCATGCGCTTGACGGAGGACAGCAAGGTCGTCACCCTCGCCCGCGCGCCTCACGAAGAGGAGGACGAGGAAGAGGACGACGATGAGGTAACCGGCGCGCAGACCACCGAGGCGGACGAAGAAGACGAGGAATAAAGCCGGAAAAACAATGGAAGGCAAGTAAAAAGCCACGGAGGGGCGCCCCCGTGGCTTTTTGTAAAAGGAAACGGCAACCCTAGAGATATAGAGACAGCCATAACCATTTTGACAAACGTGGTTTTTTATAATAACACCATGCAGCGTCGCCTTCTTGACAGACAGCTGAGAGATGATTATAATGCTTTCAGGCTTGTGACATCTCCACGCTTTGACCCCGGCCGGAGACCGGGGTGACGGTACTCCACACGTTACACTGGAAGGAGCCCAAGAAAAGGGAGGTAAAGGCCGCCGTCCAAGACATAAATCAGGGAACTGGAGAAAAAAATGGAACATTTGATGAAGCGGATCGGCTTCCAGAAAATAGGATTATTCTGCCGCGCGGTCGGCACCTTCGGCAACAGCTTTTTCTATATGGGCATCATTTGGTATGTCCTGACCGACCCCATCAACGGCACCCTTTTCGTGGGGATGATCTCCTTTTTGGAGGGAGCGATGAAGTTTGTGGGCATTCCTCTGGGAACCTACATCGAATACCACAACAAGCGGACGCTGTTGCTGATTTCCTGCGCGGGCATGGTCTTAGTGCAGCTGCTTTTCAGTCTGGTGGTCGGCCTGCACTGGACCTTTTTCCTTTGTGTAGCGCTGTATGTTTTTCACGAGGTTTTTCAAAACCTGCATTTTTCCACCATCTACGTATACAGTGTGATTAAAATCGGCAAAACGGAATATGAGGCGTACAATGCCAAGATTGTGCTGGTGCAGACCCTTGTGCAGCTCCTGGGCAGCGTGACTGCCGCCTTCTTTTTTGCCTGGAAGGGCTTCATGGGATTTGTGCTCTTTGATCTTTTCTGCTATCTGCTTTTGATGATTCCCATCTACTATTTTGACGACCTGGAGGGCTGCTGGTCACAGCCTAAGAAGGAGGGCGAACCTCGCCGCTTCCTGCGCGATTCGATGGAGGGGATCAAAACCATCTTCGCCGTCAAGCCGTTGCGGGTGACTATCATCGGCGTAATGGCCGTCAACGTCTTTATGCTGCCCTATGTGGGGATCACCCTGCCGCTGCGGCTGCGCGAGTGGATGCCGGGACAGTACACCTTCTTTTTCGGTTTTATCTCCTCCGCCTTTATGATCGGCATGATCGCCGGCTCTGTGCTCATGAGCAAGATCGGCCACCGGCGCATGAAGTATTTCCGGGTGATGTGCGGCATTCTGTTCTTTGTGGGAATCTCTCTTGCGCTGTTATTTAATATCAACATCTGGCTGACCATCTGTCTGGCGCCGCTCGGCGGGATCGGCCTCGCGGTGATCAACATCACGGCGAGCAACGCCATGACGCTGCTGACGCCGGAGGAGAAGCTCTCCCGTGTCAACGGGGCAAACACCTTTTTGGGGCAGGCAATCGAACCGGCCGGTTCGGTACTCGCCACCTCCGTCTGCGGTGTAGCGGGCGCGCTTGCGGCCACCGTGATGGCGGGCGCCTCGGTGGCGGTGATCGCCGTGCTGGCCTTTCTGCTCAGCGTCCGGCTGGGAATCCACAATATGGATGCCTTTCTGCCCGAGTCTGCGCAGGGAATTTCCACCGAAAAGCAGGAAGGAACAAGCCGAATCGAGTGAGGAAAACGGTGGACAGGCGCTATTCCCTTCTGTAAAGAAGCCGCCCGGAAAACAGAAAGTTTTCGGGCGGAGAACATCGTCTTTTCGTATTTTTGCAAAAGAAGTGAAAAAGCCATGCTTTGCCGGAGATAGACCGCGCGGGTCAAAGCTGGCGCAGCAGCTTTAAGTATTTTCCACCTTCATCCCCTTCCACGTTTAAAATCCGGTCAAATCCCAGTCTGTGATACAGCCGCAGCGCATCAAAATTGACCAAGTCCACGCCGACCGAAAGCTCGTTGTAACCCAACTGTCCGGCATAATGAAAGACATGCTGCGCCAATGCGCTGCCGATGCCGCGGTTTCGGAATCCTTCAACCACGAGAAACCGGGAAAAATACGCCCGCCTGTTCGGAACCGTGTAATCCGGATCGTCGGTCTCAAAAACCAGGCTCACCTCACCGATTAAGATACCGTCTTGCCGGTAGACAAAGGTAATGCGCTGTTTGGAAACCAGCTGTTTATAGAATCGTTTTGCAAGATCCTCATGCGCATGGATATCCCAGATGGAACCGCATTGTTCAAAATCGTCCGGGGAGAGGATTTCAATATGTCCCGGCATGCTTATCATCTCCTGAAAAGATAATGGAATTTACACAAAACGCCGCCCGGAAAGATGATCACTCCCGGGCGGCGTTTGTTAACCTTTGGCGGCCTCATTTGCGGCCTTCATCTCAAGAAAGCTCTCAATGAGCCGGACGGTATTTTCGATGCCGACGGCGCCGGTGTCGATGCACAGGTGATAGTTCTTGAGGTCTCCCCACTTGTTGCCCGAGTAGTAATTGTAGTAGCTCGCGCGTTTTTTGTCCGTCTTGGTGATGAGTTCCTCGGCCTTTTCCTTTGTCAGATCATAGAGCTTCATGCAGCGGACGATGCGCAAGGGCAGCTCCGCCCGCAGAAAGATGTGGACGCAGGAAGGATGATCGCTCAAAATATAGTCGGCGCAGCGCCCCACAATGACGCAGGAGCCCTGCTCGGCCGCCTGCTTGATGAGGTCGGATTGCAGGATGAAAAGCTTGTCGGTAATGGGCATGCTGTAGGCGGGCGAGGCCGCCCGTCCCAAGAGGGAAAAACCGGTGGAAAGGGAATAAAGCAGGCTATTGGTCGGTTTTTCGTCCGCTTCTTTCAGATATTCCTGGCTCATGCCGCTTTTCTCTGCGGCGAGTGCGATGAGTTCCTTGTCGTAGAAGGGAATGCCGAGATCCCTGGCCAGCCGTTCGCCGATTTCCCGGCCTCCACTGCCGAATTCCCGGCCGATGGTGATGACGGTCTGTTTGTTCATAAGAGCTCCTCCCTTGCTGTTTTGCAGTCGGCCGCGCGCAGCGGCCGCTTGTGAAAAGGGGTATCCCTGTTCTTATGATAGCAAAAAACGGAGAATTTTTCACTCGAAGTTTTAAAAAAATTTTCCGACAAAGGAGCGCGGCGGCGGGTCATCACCCGGCTTCGGCACGCATTTATCTTTTGCTATTCCTCTTTGTCGCCGCCCGACTTCTTGCGCCGCTTGACGCATTCGGTCAGCAGATATTCGATCTGGCCGTTGATGGAGCGGAAATCGTCCTCCGCCCAGGCGGCCAGATCACGCCACAGGGTCGGGGACAGCCGCAGAAGCACCTGTTTTTTCTCTTTGTCCTTGTTTTCCATGGGCTTCCCCCGTTCCGGTTGTTGTCTCTTTCATCAATAGATCGATCCGCTGTTTACAATCGGCTGGGCGTCGCGGTTGCCGCAGAGGACCACCAGCAGATTGCTGACCATTGCCGCCTTGCGTTCCTCGTCCAGCTCGACGACGTTGTTTTTGCTGAGATTGTTGAGAGCCATCTCTACCATGCCGACCGCGCCCTCCACAATCTTCTGCCGCGCGGCGATGATGGCCTCGGCCTGCTGGCGCTGCAGCATGGCGGCGGCGATTTCAGGCGCATAGGAGAGATGGGTGATGCGCACCTCCAGAATTTCCAGTCCGGCGATGTCCACCCGCGCCTGTAAATCCTGCTTGAGACGGTCGGCCACCTCCTGGCTGCTGCCGCGCAGGGACTTCTCGTCGGCGCCGTCGCCGTCGGCGATGTCGTAGGGGTACATTCTGGACACATTGCGGATGGCTGAATCGCACTGGATGGAAAGGAAGGTTTTGTAGTTGTTGACGTCAAAGACCGCTTTGGCCGTGTTGACCACGCGCCAGACCACAATGGTGCCGATGATGATGGGATTGCCGAGCTGGTCGTTGACCACCTGCTTTTCGTTGTTAAGGGTCAGCGCCTTGAGGGAAAGCTTCCGGCTTCCGCCGAAAGAGACGCTGCCGCTGGGCGTGACCGTGGTGGGGGACACGGTGGGATTGACCGCCGTGCAGAAGGGATTGACCCAGTAGAAGCCCTCTTGCTTGAGGCTGCCGTAGTACTTACCGAAAAGCACGAGCACCAGCGCCTCTTTGGGATTGATGATTTTAAAGCCGAAGCACAATACAAAGGCAAGGATCAGAGCTGCAATCCCCGCCGCCAGAAGCGCGCCCCCCGGAAAGGAGGCCCCCTCTGCCAGTCGGAAGCCGCCAAAAATCATCGCGGCCAGCGAGGCGAGCGCGAGCACCAGAATCAAAAAAAGCATGAGTCCGCCGGAAAGGGCCTTCTTCTCTCTTTCTTCGTGGGATATTTTCTTGTTTTCCATAGTTGTCTCCTTCTGATATCATAATGATATCATTTATATATCGACTATATCCTAGCACGCCCAGGTGCGGTTGTCAAGAGAAAACCGGGCTGTTTTTTCTGCGGAACGCGCCGAGCGCAGGGGGGCGGCGGTCCGTCGGAAAAGGGCGCACGTAAAATGTGCTCTCTCCCCCGCGCGCAAAAATGGAATTGCACACAAAAACCGGCCTGCCGTTTTCAAACGGCAGGCCGGGCGTTTAGAATGAGGTGACGGAGCGAAGAAATCAGCGCAGCTTGCCGCCGCAGCGGGGGCAGAAGGCGGCGCCGGGCACACAGGACGCGCCGCAGCTCGGGCAGGTATTCTGCGCAGGCGTTTCAGCCGCGGCCTGGGGTGCGGGGGCATACGCCGAGGGAGCGGGCTGCTGGACCTGCTGGGGCTGAGGCGTTACAGGGGCGGCAGGCGCTGCGGGCTGCACCGGCTGCTGGTAGACGGGCTGCTGATACACCGGCTGCTGCACAATCTGCGGAAGCGTGGCGCCGCAGTTGGCGCAAAAGCGGGTCTGGCCCGACTGGGTCGTGCCACAGGAGGGACACACGACCAGCAGGGTGGCCGAACGGGCGCTCGCCGCTTTGATCTTGGCGACGACGTCCAGATTCAGCAGATCAAAGATGGAGAAGGTGAGGATGAAAATCCAGAAGATCAGCGCGAGAATGAGGCCCGCGCCGACAGCGCTTCCCAGAGTCGAGCACATGGAAATGATCTGGATCAGTACGCCGAAGGAAGCGATGTTGACCATGGTGATGCTGCGGGTTTTCCCCTTGAGGAAGCCGGTCAGGCCGGCCATCGCAAAGATGGGAAGGAGATACTGAAGGAAGTAAGCGAAGCTGAGCGCGCCGTTCATCGAGCTGAAGATTATTTCAAAGCCCGAAGCCGCCGAGGTTCCGTAGCCATAATCTACAACAACGTACGGCAGGAACATAAAAATCAGGATCAGAAAACACAGGCCAAAAACGATAAAGTGGTTGAAATTGAATCTTTTCATAGCTATCCCTCTTTCTTGAAATGATGTACCGGGTGTGCGGAATTTGCGACTCTGATGGGCGCTCCTCCTTTCGGCAGGCGGCGCAAAAACGGCCGCCGGGAAAAGTCTGAATAGCGCGGGAGACCGCCGGAAGGCCGGACCCGCGAAACGGCGTTTTTTCTCTATGCGGGATGCAAACGCCGTTCTCCTACAAAATACAGATATGCGCGCGTCCCGGCCGACTTGCCGGAAGGCCGCATTTTATTTGGAAAGCCCCAGAATTTTCAGGGCGTTGTCGTGCAGGATCCTTTGGTTTTCCTCTTCGGAAAGGCCGAGGGCCATAAATCGCTCCAGTTCTTCGTCGTGATCCCACATGGGAAAGTCCACACCGAAGACAAGGCGCTCCGCCCCATAGGCCCGGACGATCTCCCGGCCGCGCACGCTGCCTAAGAAGGCCAGGGAGCTGGAGGTATCCAGATAACAGCGGCGGGACAGCAGATATTCCATCGCCAAATCCCACAGCGACCAGCCGCCGAAATGGGCCGCCACCACAGTAAGACCCGGGAAACGGTCGAGCACGCGGGCGAGGCGTTCAGGGTGAGAGTAGGGGTAGCGGTAATCTCCGCAGTGGATGAGCATGGGGAGCTTCTTCTCCGCAAGCGTGGCGTAGATGGGCATCATGCGTTCGTCGTCGAGCAGGAACTGCTGCACGTCGGGATGAATTTTGACGCCGTGCAGCCCCAGCGCCTGGATGCGTTCGATCTCGGATTTGGGGTCCTCCATGCCGGGGTGCAGCGTACCGAGGCCGACCAGCTGCCGGGGATGGGCTTGGACCGATTCGGAAATGAAGTCGTTGATGCTGTGGACCTGCTTGGGGCTTGTGGCCACCGACTGGACCACGAACCTGCCGATGCCGGCGCGCTTCCCGCTTTCGATGAGCGAATCGACCGTCCCGCTGTGCCCCATGGGGATGGAGTAGAAGCGGCCGATGCTCTCCGCCGCTTTGAGGGCGATCTTGTCTGGATAAATATGAGCGTGAAAATCGATGATCTCGGGCATGTTGGGTTTCCTCCAGGGCGAAAAACGTCGAATCAGATTATGAATTATTATAACATAAAAGTAGAAAACAGCCAAGTAGCAAGCGCGTAAAGATTGCCGAAAAACCGCAGGCGCACGCTTGCCTCTTTCGGTAGGAGCGCACAGTGTGCGGGCGCGGCGCAGCCGTAGAGACAAAGGCGCGGCGAATCGCGTTTCCCCGCGTGCACAGCAAAAGTCAAACCTTGACGCAAAAGGCGGATGCGGATACAATAGAAGCTATGGTAAAATAAAAAAAGAGGAGCGTGCGACCATGGCCGAAATCAGACCCTTCCGCGGACTGCGTTTCTGCACCGAGAAGGCGGGAGCAATCGAGGAGCTGACCTGTCCTCCGTATGACATTATCAGCGAGGAACAGCGCCAGGCATATCTGAAGGAAAACGAGCACAACGTCATCCGTCTGGAGCTGCCCCGGGGGGAGAATCCCTACGAGGAGGCGGGCAAAACCCTGCGCGCCTGGGAATCGGAGGGCGTCTTAAAACAGGATGAAAAGGAAAGCCTCTATATTTACGAAGAGGAATTCACCGCCCACGGCCAGAGAAAGAGCATGAAGGGCTTCATCTGCCGCGTGAAGATCGAGCCGTTTGACAAGGGCGTCGTGCTGCCGCACGAGGAGACCCTCTCCAAGGCAAAGACCGACCGCTTCAATCTGATGAAGAGCTGCTTCTGCAACTTCAGCCAGATCTATTCCCTCTACATGGACCCGGCGCACAGCACCCAGAAGCGGATTGACGTCCTTTCGGCCGGAAAGCCCGACGTCGAGATGACCGACGCCGACGGCGTCACCCATCGCATGTGGATTGTATCCGACGAAAAGGCCGTTTCCGATATCTGCGGCGACTTCGCCGAGAGAAAGCTCTACATCGCCGACGGCCACCACCGCTATGAGACCTCCTTAAACTTCCGCAACTGGTGCCGGGAACAGGGCCTCTCGGGGGAGGGCGACGACACCGACTATGTGATGATGATGCTCGTGGATATGGAGCACGAGGGTCTGGTGGTCTTCCCCACCCACCGCCTGGTGCGGAACCTGGAAAATCTCGATTTGAACCGCGTTGTCGAAGCCTGCAGGCAATACTTTGACGTCACGTCCGAGCAGGGCGTCTCCACCATCGGCTCCAGGCTCGACGCGCTCTATCAGAAGGGGGAAAAGGCCTTTGCCCTCTATGCCGGCGGGGACGACTGGACTCTGCTCGTCCTGAAGGACAAGGAGATTCTCCCCTCCCTGCTGCCCGGGAAGAGCGCCGCCAGCCAGGGACTGGACGTCACCGTCCTGCATACCCTGGTGCTGGAAAAGCTCTTCGGCATCGACGCTGAAAACATGGCCCAGCAGATCAATCTGACCTATACCCGCGATTTCGGCGAGGCGATTGACTCGGTCCAAAGCGGAGCCTCCCAGTGCGCCTTCCTGCTGAATCCCACCCGTGTGCAGGAAATCCGCGATGTAGCCGCCGCCGGGGAAAAGATGCCCCAGAAATCCACTTATTTCTATCCCAAGCTGATCACCGGTCTGGTGATGAACAAGCTTAGATAGTCGCAAAACGGCGCGTATTCCGGAAACAGGATAAAAAGACGGATAGCGGGAACTATCCGTCTTTTTGCATCGCTGCGCGGCAACGGCTTTCATGATCCGCCGGAGCACGGAAGCGGCTTCCGGGAATCAAAAGAAAGAGGAAAAATATGAGAGAACAGGATAACAACGTCAGCCGCTGTGCATGGGTGAACCTGAAAAATCCCCTTTACATACGATATCACGATACGGAATGGGGCGTTCCGCAGCACCGGGATGAAAAGCTGTTTGAGCTGCTGCTGTTGGAATGCTTTCAGGCGGGCTTATCCTGGGAGTGCATCTTAAACAAACGGGAGGGCTTCCGCCGGGCCTTTGATGGGTTCGACGCGCAGAAAATCAGCCGCTACGACGAGGAAAAATGCGCGCAGCTGTTGTCCGACTCCGGCATCGTCCGCAACAGGCGGAAGATTCGGGCCGGCGTAAACAATAGCCGCGTCTTCCTGCAGATTCAAAAAGAATACGGCTCGTTCGACGCCTATATCTGGGGCTTCACAAAGGGAAAGACAATCGTGGAGCCTTATGACGTCCGGACCACCTCGCCGCTGTCCGATCAGATTTCCGCGGATTTGAAAAAACGGGGCATGACCTTTGTGGGCTCCACCATCGTCTATTCTTTTCTGCAGGCAATCGGCATTCTCAACGCGCACGGAAGAGAATGCGATTGCTGTAAGGACAGGGCTTCTCGATGACCGGAAGTCCTGCCGCTGTGAAAAAATATGACGACAAAACGGCGGTATGCTGACCCGTTCGGGAGCATACCGCCGTTATCTTTTCGGTCATCCGTTTTGCTGCGGGAGGCGCAATCGCGCCGTTGTTACGCCATCACCTGCTCGTGGGCCGCGCCCGCACGCTCCATTTCCCGCAGGATGTGCTTGCGCAGGGTCTGCAGGCGGAAGCGGTTGTAGCGCTGGATGGCGATAAAGGGCAGGTTGCACAGCAGGGTGACGGCGGCGACAATCAGCCCCAGAAACAGGGGATTGATGATCAGCGCCACAATCACAAACAGACAGTTCATCCAGTGGTCCCATTCGCCGCGGCAGGTTTCAAAAATGAATTCGTCCACATATTCGATGGTTTTGCCGTCCATATGGGATTTATCAAAGCCGCCCTTGCCGGTGTGGATGGGCAGATGGTCCTTCCATTTCTTGATGTGCAGCTTGTCGCTGTACCATCTGCCGTTCCGTTCCCAGGATCGCTGCTGATACAAAGGGCGATTGGGGCGGAACAGAGACTTGGAAGCAGTGATGCAGGCGATAAACATGGAAAAGTGCCACAAAGCCATGAGCAGAACATTGATCAGCACGGCCTGCAATGTGGTGGTGTTCCGAAGCATTCTAAGTTCCTCCTCTTTAGTATTTTGTAAATCAACTCGGTAAAGGGGCGCTGCCGGCCGGTCGGCCGGAACCTCCGGCGTCAGGCAAAGGCCCGGATGCTTTGCTGCGGCGCGCTCCCCGCGCCCGAAAGTTTGCGCAGCAGCCGGATGATGGTGGAGAGCTCCTCCTCACTGAACTGGCTGAAGCTGTGAAGCACATGCGCGGAGACAATCTCCTTGGCCTTGGCAAACTGCTGCCAGCCCAGTTCTGTGACAAAAAGCCGCACCATACGATTATCTTCTGCATCGGCCTGTCGTTTTATCAGGCCGGATTTTTCCATCCTGCGGACGGTGACCGAGGCGGTGGAGTTTTCCACATGCATTTTTTCCGCCAGCTCGCGCAGATTCAGGCCCTCATTTGTGCAGATGATGAAAAGGCTGGTGTACTGCGCGGGGTGAACGTCGAGCGAGGAAAGCGCCGACTGCAGCTTTTTGTCCTGCTGATGGCAGCTGTCGCTGATCATTTTAAAGGCGTTGAACATCAGCTGGGTGTATTCGTCGGAAAAAATATTTTCCAAGAGCACGCCCCCCTTTTTCAACCGTTTTGTTAGCTGGCTAATAGTTAGCCGTCTAACTTCATTGATTTTATTATAACAGCTTCAGAGCCCTGTTTGTGAATAAATCGTGAATTTTAGAAAGTGGGGAATCGTTTTGGCTTTTCAAGAAAAATGAGGTATAATAGCATCGGCTTTTTGGGGAGGGCACACGCCTGTTGTATGACGCGGACCGTGTGAATGCGTCCGGTGGGCCGGCTGGATTCGGGCGCCGGAATTTTAAAGGAAATTACCGCTTGGGACCGGTTAATTTTCATGATATAATGAGACCGGTTATAGACTGCAGGCCTTACGGAAGGAGGTAACAGCCTCTCTTTCGTCGGGGGAGTGAAGAAGGCGTCCGCCTTGGTCAAAACGGAACAAAGTCCCATCTTCCGGCGGCCGCCAAAGACGGCGGAATGGTTGTTTTCTCAAACGCTGTGCAGGAAAAAGCGCTTGGATAAGTTTGGGGCGAGAGCAGCAGGAAGCTTGAAAGGTTTACTTTCGGTAGCAGTTTCCGAAAACCGCAGGTAGATATTTTGGAACCGCCGCGCCGCCAAAAGCGTGCGACACGGCGCAGAATGCTGTCAGAGTGGCCCTTCTTCCCTGATCCGCCATAGCAGACTTCCTGGACGGAGAGCGGACTTTTTGCGTCAATACGGACCGGCCGCAGTTTTTTAAAAGGCTGCACAGGCTCTGCCTCTTGTATATTGAAATAAACTTCCCTAAAAATGACAGATATAAAGGAACGAGGCGTTATCATGAAAGCAGAAATTGTTTGCGTAGGTACCGAGCTTTTGCTGGGGGACATCGTCAATACCAACGCGGCCTATCTGGCCAAAGAGCTGGCGGCTGCGGGGATCGATGTATATCATCAATCGGTCATCGGAGACAATCCGCAGCGGCTGGAAGCCGAACTAACCGGAGCCCTTTCCCGCTGCGACCTGGTGATCACCACAGGGGGGCTGGGACCGACCTACGACGATCTGACCAAGGAGACGGCGGCCAGACTGTTTCACCGGGAGATGGAGCTGAATCTCCCTTCTCTGGAACGGATAGAAGCCTTTTTCAGGAAAATTGACCGTCCGATGACCGAAAACAACCGCAAGCAGGCGATGATCCCCCGCGGCGCGCGGGTGCTTCCCAACGACAACGGCACCGCCCCCGGCATCCTGCTGGAGGAGGACGGGAGGACCCTGGTTCTTCTGCCCGGCCCGCCGCGCGAAATGCAGCCGATGTTCCAAAAGGAGGTTCTGCCCTATCTGTGCGGGCGTTCGGGGAGCGTGCTGGTTTCCCGCAACATCCATATCTTCGGAATGGGAGAATCCCAGGTGGAGGACATCCTGCGCCCCATGATGGAACGTCTGACCAACCCGACGGTCGCGCCCTACGCCAAGGAGGGAGAGGTGCTGCTGCGCGTGACAGCCAAGGCCAGAGACCGTGCGGAGGCGCTCGCACGGATTGACCCGGTGATTGCGGACATCCGTAAGGCGCTCGGCCCGGTGATCTATGGAATCGACGTCGGGTCCCTGCAGGCGGCGGCCGTTCAGGCGCTCGCCGCGCGCGGACTCACGGCGGCCACGGCCGAAAGCTGCACGGGAGGCCTTGTCTCCAAGCGCATCACTGAGGTGCCGGGAGCGTCCAGAGTCTTCGGCTGCGGCGTTTGCTCCTATGCAAACGAAATAAAAGAAGGGGTTCTGGGCGTCTCGGACGGAACGCTCGAGCGCTTCGGCGCGGTTTCCGAACAAACGGCGCGGGAGATGGCGCGCGGCGTGCGCCGTCTGTCGGGGGCGGACATCGGCGTAGCCACCACGGGAATCGCCGGGCCGGACGGCGGAACGCCGGAGAAGCCGGTGGGATTATGCTACGTTGCGGTGGACAGCGAGGACTTCTCCCGCGTTTTGGAGCTCAGGCTTTCCCGCGGACAGCCCAGGGAGCGGGAACTGATTCGCTATCTCGCCTCCTCCCACGCGCTGGACCTGATTCGCCAGGCGGCGCTGGCGCACGCCTGACTAAAGCCGCTCCGGCTTCTGTATCATCATACATAAGAAAAACCGGGATAGACACGGCTCTGACCGTTAGCCTTTAGAAGCCCTGCCGATTTGCCTTTCCTCCCGCGGGCGCTGGGGGTGCAGTGCGCGATGCCCAGTTTGAATAAAGAGGCTGGGAACGTTTCCCTGGAGCAAACGGCTTCAGAACAGGGAGACCGCAAGGCCAACCGCCGGTATGGAGACTGTCCAGCCGGCGGTTTTCGCGCGGAAAAGGCTGTAAAGAGTAGAAAATAAAAATTTTTTGGGTGTTTTTAAAATTTTTTTTGATTTGGTGTCCTATTTTGGCGTTCTGATTTGTCTTAATAGTTGGAAGGGCATTTATAGAACCCCAAAATAGAAACGCAGCAGCGTAGTCCTGGCAAAACGCGCGGCAGCCCGGCAGGAGAAATTCCGGTCTTGCGCGCTTTTGCGGGATGAGGAAAAACTTTTGCGCAGAGGGGGGATGTAAATGCACTTGATGCCGTCTGTGGCCGAGGGGTCGGGCCAAAAGTCCAAGTTTGATCAAATATATGAGCTTTATCTTCAGAAAATGTTTTATCTGGCCAGACGGATCTTAAAGGACGACTGTAGGTGTTACAATGATGTGTAACAAATCAAAGAAATAAATAGCGAATAGGAGT